>JACRFA010000059.1 GCA_016218065.1 Ignavibacteriota bacterium
ATGTTTTCCCGGAACGCCCATGATCAACGCGTAGTCGGGAACGTCTTTTGCAACAACGCTTCCCGCCCCAATGAATGCATATCTTCCAATAGTAATGCCGCAGACAATAGTCGCATTCGCACCAATCGTACAACCACGTCGCAACAGGGTCTTTTCGTACAACGAATGCCTATTCACCTGTGATCGAGGGTTCGTAACATTTGTCAGTACGCACGAAGGTCCAAGAAAGACATCATCTTCGATAATGGTCCCCGTGTAAATGGAGACATTGTTCTGCACTTTCACATTCAATCCAATCACAACATCGTTAGCAACATTGCAGTTCTGTCCGAACACGCAGTTGCCACCTATCTTCGCGCCTTTTTGTATGTGACAGAAATGCCATATCTTTGTGCCGTCGCCTATCTCGCAAGGCTCATCAACGTAGGCGGATTCATGTTTGAAATAGGACATGTGCCAAAGCTCCAAATTACAAATAACAAATTCCAACACAGCAGAAATCGGAAAACAAATGTTGAATATCCTAAGTCAATTGAACTCTCTTGTCGAACAAAAACGGATGCGCATCTCCATTTGCGGAAGTAGGTGTCGAGGTCCGGATAGAATGAACAAGTTCAATGGAAGGCCGTGCATCTGCAATCCCGAATCCGTTGCCTGCGATCGTCTGCTTGTACACCACTGTATGCAAATCCGTAAATCCATCTGTGAATTCGAGTTCATGTCCATCGATCATGATCGAACGATATGTCGTCCGGGACGTCTTGATGACATCGGACGGTAGGTCACTGCGGTCAACAGAGAGAAACCACTTCACATCTGCTCGATCGAGATGCAACACACCTGCCATCCTTCTTGGATCACTGAGATGTACAACACTTCGTTCCACCTCACCAAAAAGCCACATCAAGAGATCAAAGAAATGGATGCCTATGTTCGTCGCCACACCGCCGGATTTGTCCTGTATGCCTTTCCAGGAAACATCATACCATCGCCCGCGTGAGGTGACATACGTGAGCGAAACAGCATGGCGCTTCGCACTGCCATCGCGCAGCAAGTCTTCGCGAAGCTCCACCAGCTTGGGATGAACACGCAACTGTAGAATCGTATAGATGCGTTTCTGATACTCACGTTCAAGCTCTTCGAGAGCATCAAGATTCCATGGGTTCACAACAAGTGGCTTCTCACAGATTGCATCAGCCCCAACGCGCAACGCAAGCCGACAATGCGCGTCGTGCAGGTAGTTTGGGGAGCAAACGCTTACGTAATGCACTCGTTGCTCCTCGGGTCCGCGGCGCAGCTTCTCTATATGCCGGTCGAAGCGCTCGAACTCTACAAAGAACCGCACATCGAACGAATACTGATCGAGCACTCCAACGGCATCATGCGGATCGACGGCTGCAACGAGCCTGTTGCCTGTGTCCCTAATGGCTTTAAGATGACGAGGGGCAATGTACCCGGCAACGCCGGTGATGGCAAAGTTCTTATGCATAACTACACAAGTTCTTCAAGAAGGAGCCCTCCAGACAATTATCAAATCCCAAGGTCCAAAAGTGCACTACATGCAGAGAAAGTTAATGGTTGCTCAAAAACGCCAGTCCGAAAGATTCCTCCGGAGAGATCACTCATGTGTCAAACGATTAAGCCTTGTAGTACACTCGGTACCAATTCACAAACCGTTCGATCCCGGCTTCAATTGATGTCGCGGGTGCGAAGCCTATTTCGCGGCTCAGGGTTTCAACGTCTGCATAGGTTGCAGGGACATCACCCGGCTGCATGGGAAGAAAATTCTTCGTTGCTTTCTTTCCCAATGCCTGCTCGATGGCTTCAATGAAATGTAAAAGCTGCACCGGCGTATGGTTGCCAATATTGTAGAGCCGGTACGGTGCAAGGCTGCTCGATGGGTCCGGTCTGTCGCCCGACCAATGCGGGTTCGAACCTGGAATCGAGTCAGAGACTCGAACAACTCCTTCGATGATATCGTCAATGTACGTGAAGTCACGCTGGTGATGCCCGTTGTTAAACACGTCAATCGGCTTGCCTTCGAGAATCGACTTCGTGAAGAGAAACAGCGCCATATCCGGTCTGCCCCACGGTCCGTACACGGTAAAGAAACGAAGTCCGGTACAAGGCAGCCTAAACAGATGCGCATACGTATGTGCCATCAACTCGTTTGCCTTTTTGGTGGCAGCGTACATCGAGACCGGATGATCGACATTATCGTGTACGGAGAAAGGCATTTTTGTGTTTGCGCCGTACACGGAAGAGCTTGAAGCGAAAACGAGATGCTTCACCTCGTTGTGCCTGCATCCTTCAAGCACATTGAGGAACCCGGTAATGTTTGCGTCCACGTAAGCATGGGGGTTAACGAGGGAATAGCGCACCCCAGCCTGCGCAGCAAGGTTGACAACAACATCAAACTTCTGTTCTTCAAACAACCGCTTCATACCATCTCGGTCCGCGAGATCGAGCTTCACGAATGTGAATCCTGGTTTCCCCTGAAGCCGCGCGAGCCGGGCTTCTTTCAGCCGCACGTCGTAATAGTCGTTGAGATTATCAAGCCCAACAACCTCATGTCCATCTTTTAGCAGTCGCTCGGAGAGATGATAGCCGATAAAGCCGGCGGCGCCGGTGACGAGGAACTTAGCCAAAACTGTTGTTCGTTATTGGTTGATAGTTGTTAGTCTACGACCCGTTGGGTTGTTGGTCTGAAGAGCAGACGGGGAATAAGGTTGAGGTTAAGGTTGAGTATTAGCTGTCAGAAAACCAGAGATTACTGTGCGAAATCCTTTCAAAGGAGTCCTTGCAAAGCAAGACAAACAACAAATTCCAAATCCCAGGGAGGACAGAGAAATCAGAGGTCAGAAAGTCAGAGATCCCGCCTGCGCTTGATAAGCAGCTCCGGCGGGCAGGCAGCCTGCCCGTCGGAGTCCCGACGTTTCTTATCGGGACGTAGGCGGGAGGTCAGAGAATCTGGTTAAGGGTGAGGTCAATGGATCTGACTCAATACTCATGCAACCTTCTTGCCAGGAGCGACCGTTAGCGGGCGGAGTATGTAGCTTAAGACTTCGGCCTGCATCCTCTCAATTTCCAAACGATATCCCCCAGTGACTGCCTCAAACTCTTCCGGTCGCGCACTTTGGCGCATTTGAACCACCCAGCGCTGAAAGTGCGCAATGCGATCTTGAGTCACCTGAAGCTCCTGATCGTTGCTTATCATGATATCACCTCTACGATTCCACGTTTTGAACCATCCCTCTTCGTCTGCCAGTACGCGATGAACTCATCTACCGATTCTCCCAAGAGCAGCTGTGGCCTCACCCAAAAGATACTCGCGCCATACCGAACCTGAGCCACTGCATGGTCGAAAAGCCCGAGCGACTCGATGGGACAAGTCTCGAGGCGAAAAGAGTCGACCATCACCAATATCATGTCTACATCATTTGGTTCAGGCTTCGCAGTCACATAACTACCAAACACAATGAACCTCTCAAGGCAATCCGTTCGACTTGCCAAATCGAAAACATGGGTCAAGCGACGTGTGCAATCCTCGCGTTGCGAACTCCCTGCGCGGAAACGTCCGATCACCTCGTCTAATGTAGCATGATGCACCCCAAGAGGCAAGTCCCCTGTTTCACTGAAAGGCGGCAGTGGCATTCTTCGTTCGACGTCTCAGATGTTGGGAGAACAGAAAAAACACAGGCATCGAAGGTCAAGAAATCAGGTTGAGGTTGAGACTGAGCGATGACAGTTGATCGGTGATAGTCTACGACCCGCCCATGCTCGTAGAGTAGGGTTGTTCGTTGAACGTTGGTAGTCTCAAGAAGACCGACGCGGTCATATAACTACCAAACACAATAAACCTCTCCGGCAATTCAAGTTGGCGTGCCCGACAACCATGGCTGAACTTGCACACGCACGCGGAGAGCGCCATTCTCGCGCCCCCCGCGAAGAACCAACACCCTACCGGCCCGGCGGCTGAACCTGACAAACCAGAGCCGGAAGCTGAACCTGCCGAACCAGAGCCGGCAGCTGAACCTGCCGAACCCGAGCCGGCAGCTGAGCCTGCCGAAGCTGAGCCTGTCGAAGCCGAGCTTGCCGAACCCAACCCTGCCGAAGCCCTCGAAGCCCTCGACCCCTACGCAACCGGCGGCGAAGCCGGAGGAACCACAGGCACCACAGCCGGCGAAACAGGCTGCGTCGCCACTGGCGCCTTCGGCTCGTACCGTTTCCCGAGATCCTTAATCACGCGCGCAGCAAAGTACTCGCGATAAAACGCATCGTCGGCATCGCGCAAGATCTGGGCGAACCGATCGAGCTCAGTCTTCAGAAAGCTGTCGGCTTGCACAAACAGATCTGCAAGCGCGGCGGTTGAAGCGACCTGCTCTGCCATGCCCGCCTCGCGACGCGAGATCGTAAGCATGTAATCGGCAATCCTCGTACTCAGATTGTCGAGCACTGCTTGAGTCACGCCGTAATCAGCAAGCTTGTCAACCTTTTCTTGACTGCGTGTGTGGATCGTTGTCGCAATCGAAGCCACACCCGTATCGCGTGCGCGCTGGAAGTCACTCTCCTTCACGTCTGCGAGCGCTAACAACTCCTGGTCCCCGGTGCGCGACGCAAAACTTCCCAGCGCCGACGCCACCTTGAGCGCAAGAAGCACCAGCATCTCGCGTGCCTGTTCCTTGCTTTGCGACTTCCCGGCTGCAGCTTCCTTCGTACCGCGTCGTGTCGCTCTGATTTTCTCCAGCAACACGTCGAAATCAGTCTGAGCCGTAGTGAATGTTTTCACGAGGTTGACGGTCGCCTGGTGCTTGCGCAGCACTTCGGCCACCGCTTCGTACATCGTCAGTTTGTTTTCTTGAGGTTTTGTCATTTCAAAGACTCCATGAGATTATGAATAGTTTCGTGAATTGGTTTTTCTGCTCGAACGTCAGGCGGGTGCCTACGTCAGGGGCACGCGAGCGGGCATCCTGCCAGACGCCCCGAAAAAGAAATGCTGATTGTGTAACCGGAATCCTCAACATGTTCTCTCCCTTGAACAGTTGAATCAAGAGTGCATTTCCTCGTCCGCCGCACGCACATCTGGGATCAACAACGCGCCCGGCAGACGCCATTCATAATCTATGTCAACGAGTTTCTTTCTCTATAAAACCATTCCTCATACTAGTTATCGGCGATCCGTTCGTGTTTCGTTACCTCTCAGCTCTCTGCATGATCTTCGACCTCTTACCCCCAATCTCTCTGCAGTCCATCTTCTCAACCTGACCTCCGACTTCAGACCTCCGATCTCTCTCTCTCTCATTCATAACCCCTCGCCGGCGGCTGAGCTTGTCGAAGCCGAGCTTGCCGAAGCCGTCGAAGCCAAACCCGCCGAACCCGAGCCGGCAGCTGAGCTTGCCGAAGCCGACCCCGGCCGAATCCAACCCCGATCCCGGCAGCTGAATCTGACGAACCCGAGCCAGCAGCTGAATCTGCCGAACCCGAGCCGGCAGCTGAACCTGAGAAACCAGAGCCGGCGGCTGAATCTGTCAACCCCGAGCCCGGCGGCTGAGCCTGTCGAAGCCGCCGAAGCCGAGCCTGTCGAAGCCGAGCCTATCGAAGCCGACCCCGGCCGAATCCAACCCCGATCCCGGCGGCTGAATCTGACAAACCCGAGCCGGCAGCTGAGCTTGTCGAAGCCGACCCCGGCCGAAGCCGTCGAAGCCAACCCTGCCGAAAAACCCTCGCCGGCAGCTGAGCTTGTCGAAGCTGAGCCTGTCGAAGCCCTGTCGAATTCGAATAACCGCGGGACCTAATTCTGCAATTGCTCTTCGCTCTTCGCTCCTCGCTCTCTCCGCTCTTCTCTACCATCCCCCACTCTCCGCTTCTCACGCTCTCCCATTCTCCCACTCTCACCTCCCCGCTCCCTCCGCCACAATGTCATCTCTGACCCCAAAAATCTCATCTCAATCTCATTCAGAGCCAATCGCGAATCATTCAACCCGTACACGGTCACTTGCGATCCCTTCTCTTAGTTCAGCGGAGCGATTCGCGTTCATGCAGATGCCAGTCGGAGGCTTTGCAAACCCAATCGCGACTGCTTCAATGCCATGCTGAGGTGCTTCGATGTCAGTCGAGAGAGTCGCGACTCCTCCACGCGCCGTCGCGAACCATCACGCACTCATTCGAAGCCTTCATGTGCAACTGCGAACCAAATCCGAAGCGACACAATGTCATTCCATTATGCGCAGATTGTACGCTAATCTTAGAATTTGTTCCGAAGGGAATCCATCGATCCGACGCTCTCACGTCATGCTGAAGTGCAGTTATTCGGCATCCATCACACCGTGTCATACCGAGTCGCCTCTACTCGGCACTCATCGTTCGATAGATTCTAAAAAAAGGCCTTTCAGAATGACGTGCTGTTTCCGCTTCCCGGATAGGAAGTCCGAGGAGGAGTGAATTCTCAATTCCAAATAATTCCAAATTCCCAATACTCAATCACACTTGTCCAAAACAAGACTCAAAAATCAGCGCGCCCAAAATCGTCGCGGCGTGCGAGTGAAGATTCACGCGAAGGGTTCAAGTTTCGCTGAACATGTACAACCTTTCTCGTTCCGCAATCCGCAATGACACGGAAACTTGCGGCACGCGGGATTGTGCGTGAATCGTGCTTGCACGCCGTAGTGCGGCATTTCGGTGCGCAGGCGTGCGTTACGATTTTGGGAGGGTTTCTTGGGTTACTTTTTTTTCCCCGAAAGAAAGTGACAACATGTTGAGCGGATGTGGGGGGGGCTTGTTCTTAACCCAGAGTCATAGTGAATTTCTCATCTTACTCTTCCTTCTCTACTCACCAACTGCTCGCAATGCTTGCTCAATGAGCTTACCCTCAATCCAGAAGCCGCCTACGATTCGCAACTTGTCCAACTCCTCTCGAAGGGATATGATCTTACCCTCATGCTTTGCCCGCATCAAAACTCCGATAGTTCCTGTTTTCGACAGGTCGTATCGCTCCGCAACTTGTCGAGCGTCTGTCTCGTCCAGCAGGAGCAGCGATGATTCACGCTCAAGACCAAGGGCAATGACTTCGGATTCGCCCTCATCCAGGTCACGGCTTAATAGGCGTAATAGCTGTGTGTTGGTTGGTGTAGCCGGCTCGATCCAACCAGCGCGAAAGGCGGTCTCGAGTTCTGCGGCTCCAGTCCTCCCCTTTCCCCCGAGAACCACTTCCCGCCAGACCGCGCTCGGGACAACAACTCGGGTGAACAGATCCCGCAACAACCCCAGCCTTCCGATGCGAGACAAATGAATGAGTGTAGAGGAATCACTGATGACCGATTGCATAGCGAAGATCGTCGTTGAGGTCGGTGTCCGAGTAGTGTCTCGGTATCTTGCGCTCCCCTAACAGGTCTTCGAATTCCCAACGCGACATCTGCGCAAGCACTCGCGCTTTGCCTAGTGAAAGGAGAGCGCGTTGGTAGAGCGCCAACGCCAACTCTTTACGAAACTCTTTTTCCATTTCGCCTGAAGGCAGCTTCACTGCCTCGAGAACTTCCGGTGGAACTTCGAGCATCATTTTTGTCATCGCTATCACCTCATCTGTTGAGAACACACAAGTCGTGACTCAAGAACTCGACACGGTTGGTCATTTCCTCCGCTGGCACAGAAGCTCTCAGCCTCAGGAGTCGCCGCAACTGCTCGCCCACAGAGTACTGTTGCTGCCGCGCGAGAATAATGCCGCTGTGAGTCAATCCCTTTTCGAGCCACTCTCCACGTAGGCGAAGGTAGCCTCCAACGTTGAAGCTGTAGAGTTTGCTCCGCGGCAGCATATCTCAGATGGACTTCGTCTTCGCGCTCGATCATTCCTGCCTCACTCGCCGTACGTACATTTACTCCGCGAGAACGCAACGCATCAACCACCGCCTCCCGCATCGAGTCCTCATCCAGATACAAACGAATTCTCACTTTCGCTCTTTCTGAGATCCAGATGAAGACGTTCCATTCGTTCAGCTTCAACATCGTCATCTTCAATTGCTTGTTCCATAGACTCTTGGTTCGCATGATAGTATGCGAGAGCTGCGTATACCTGCGCAAGGCTGAGATGAGGAATCTGGGTGGGAATTTCCTCCGCACTCAGACCCAGTTTATACCATCCAACTATCCGTTGTACCGTAACGCCTGTTCCCGCTATGCGCGGACGTCCACCACGTATGTCGGGCGTGCGAACAATGAGCGCTCCAATGTCTGTCATCACTGCCATAGTATCCTCCATTCCCACTCATATGTAGCGAACGTTGAACCGAAAAGCAATGGGTTCATAAATATGGGAAAGTCAGGGCAATCAGGTATCAGAGGTCAGAAGTGGGCGGTCAGCTGTCAGAAATCAGGTGCCAGTCTACGACCCGTAGGGAAAGTTGGGCGTCAGATATTCGTTGTTCGTTGAGGGAAGAGCGAAAAAAAAAGAGAACTATCGAAAAGCCTGGATGATCTTTTTGTTTCCCCGCAACATGGTATTAACTACGGTCTGGGAATCTATCTTCTTTTGTCTCGCAACCTTTTGAACAAAGTCAGCAATGTCCTTGTCGAGATATATAGGAAGATTCAAACGAACACCCTCACGGTAAAACTTCCCTCGCTCCCCGTCCGAAAAATCATATTCCGTCTTCATTGTTCACCTCAGATTATACACTTTAGCTTCTTGCTTGGTGGCTCGACGCGCCGAAATTATTCTGACTGTTGAATCATCGACAATGCCGTCCTGACCACCGACCGATCTCTCTGCCGTCCATCTTCCCCCTGTCGAAGCTGACTAAACCTGTCGATGCTGACTGAGCTTGTCGATGCTGACTGAGCTTGTCGAAGTCAGCAACCATGAAACTCCAATTGGGGATTTGGCATTTGTAGTTTGGTGCTTCGATTTCCGTCACTCATTCGGAGCCATCCGGCAGTCGTTCCAAGTCAACTGTCAGTTGTTGGGAATCCTTCGTCGTTCGTTCGGAGCGATTTGGAAGTCATCCACAGTCATTCGACAAAAGGAAAGAATACGGAGCGCTCGTCAGCGCATACCATTCCATTGCGAGAGTATACTCTTTTGGGGATGAATAATAGTCAACGGTGATTGGTCAATGTTCATTTGTAATTCAGTCAGGAAAATCAGGTTAAGACTGAGGTTAAGGCTGAGTATCGGCGCTGGAGTCAGCCCCAGGTGCTCAAGAACTCGACACGATCCCTCATGTCGTCGGACGTTTTCGCGGCGGCAAGATGGAGGATTCTTCTCATTGTCTCACCCACAGAGTACTGCTGCTGGTTGGCAACGATGATGCCTGTGTGGTGTTTGCCTTCCAGCGCGTACCTCTTGTGGATTCTACAGAAGTCACCTCTGTTAAATGAGAAGAGAACTCTACCTTGTTGCGTGGCAGTATTCAAGTGTTCTTCATCGCTGTGCCGGTTCATGTGCATTTCCCGAGAAGTGGTCACATCCCAGCCCCGCATACGGAGTGCCGCGATCAGGTCGTGCGCCATCGAGTCTTCGTCTAGATAGAGCCGGATCATCCATGCGCCGACTTGCGTGAAGCGAGGAACTCGTTCTCCAGTCTGTCCCCTTCTGTGTTATCCGTAGTTATCTCGGCGTCGATCTCTTCCCGATTTGCATAATAATACGATAGGGCGGCGTGTACTTGCGCAAGAGAGAGATGCCCGAGCTGAACCGCGATCTCTTCGGGACTAAGTCCCAATGAATGCCACCCGACAATCCTCTGCACAGTCACACCAGTGCCGGCGATGCAGGGGCGGCCTCCGCGGATCTCAGGGTCGCGTTCGATGAGTGTCCCAATATTCACAGTTGCTGTCGCCATACGAATCCTCCATTCTCACTCATATGTAGCGAACGTTGAACCGAAAAGCAATGGGTTGATAGACATCAGAAGTCAGGAAAATCAGGTTAAGGTTAAGACTGAGGTTGAGGTTAAGCGATGGGTGTAAATATTCTCAATTCTCAATTCTCAATTCTCAATTCTCAATTCTCAATTCCCAATATTCCAAATTCTCAATTCTCATTGGTCGATGCGACCTGCTTCGCATCCTTCTCATTTTCAATGGTGATCGTCGGGTGAGGTGACGGAGGCGGCACGTTCAACGACTGTTGTCGCAGGAGTAGTATCTGTTCTTCCATACCCCAAGTTGCTTTGTAGATACAGTCCTCAATGGAGTTGCCGACACCCGAAAAACCTTCCAAGTCAGGCGAATAGAAGCCGAAGAAATTGGGATCATCTGTCGCCTCAATGACCAGATTGTACTTTAGCTTAAGCATTGCCTGTCCCTCCTTTGTTCTTGAGTCCGGCGGCTTTCAAGATTGCGTTGCATGTTCCCGTTGGCACTTCTTTGTTTCCGTGAAAATCCACGCGGATCAATCGGTCGATTCCTTCTTTAGCATAATACCGAACCGACCTTTCTCATGCACAAGCCTGAAACCATTTCGCTCAAGCAATCTTACAAGCTCGCTGAACCTCATGACAATAAATCAATTTCCTCTCTGAGATGGCACCGCCACTCTGCCGCAATAGTTGTCAATTGATAATTACCAATTGTTAAGTGGGGATTTGAATGCTACGCCGCGACGGTCACACTTACTTCACCGGCTGTTACCAGATGGCTGAAAACCAGACCTCAGAGATCAGATGTCTGAAATCGGTCTACGACGACGGGCAAACCTTCGCAACGGGCGCTCGTCTATAAGTACCAAGTTGATCTCCAACTCCCTGGCTGTTTGAATTACCGAGGCCTCGCCAACATCGAGTTCGACTCTAAGGAGTGGGTCAAGAGTTACCGGCTTTGCAAACTCTGCAAACCCTCGCAACGCTTCCACAATGCCCCGTTTGCCATGTGTGGCCTCGCCTACCTCCAACTCGCCAAGGAACGTGGACGAAAAGTAGCGTTTTCAGAACTAAACTGTCCGTTTTCGTTTCAATTGCGGCGCTGTGAAATGGAAAAGACCAGTTCTCGCCCACGTTCCAAGGATGGCCTCCGGTACCACAACATGAAACAAGTTCACGAAGAACACGCCTGCGTGCCGAAACGACGCACTTCGGCGTGCAGGAACCCCCCCCCCCCCCCCTTATTCTGGCTCAAGCCAAAATCA
>JACRFA010000066.1 GCA_016218065.1 Ignavibacteriota bacterium
CTCTGCACCGAACCCGCCCGTCAGCGTGTCTTCGTGAACGATGAGAACTTTCCCCGTCTTTCGAACCGAACTGAGGATCGCCTCCTTGTCGAGAGGAATCAACGTCCTGAGATCGATCACCTCGACGCTCGCACCCATGCGTTCTTGAACCTTGTTCGCTGCATCAAGCGAGCGCTGCACGAGCATGCCCCAGGTAATCACGGTGACGTCGTCGCCGGCTCTCTTGATTTTCGCGACGCCAAATGGAATGGTGTAGTCAGCATCCGGTTCGGGCGCTGACGCGAATCCCTGGCGATACAATCCCTTGTGTTCGAGGAACACAACGGGATTGTCTTCACGACACGCAGTCTTCAGCAATCCTTTCGCGTCGGCAGCGTTTGACGGAAACACGACGTGAACTCCGGGAATGTGCGTGAAGAATCCGTCAATCGACTGACTGTGATACAGACCGCCGTGAATGTAGCCGCCCACTGCAACACGAATCACCATCGGGCACGACCATTCGTTGTACGAACGGAAGCGAAGCGTCGCCACTTCATCGCGAATTTGCATGAACGCCGGCCAGATGTAATCGCCGAATTGAATCTCAACCACCGGCTTGTAATCGCCGCGCACGGCAAGACCAAACGCTGTTCCGACGATGCTTGCTTCAGCAAGCGGCGAGTTGAACACACGATGCTCGCCGAACTTTGCCGTGAGGCCCTTCGTTGCAGTGAACACGCCGCCCTTGTTTCCCGCAACATCTTCGCCGTAGATCACCATCTTCGGATTCCGCTCCAACTCCTCGGCGAGCGCATGATTGACTGCGTCCACGAGAACAATGTTGCTCCCTTTATGGTCTCGCTCCGTAAATCCGCTTTTCGGAACAACGATCGTCGGCGAGTACACGAAGCGCTCCAACTCGCTCGCATCAGGCAACGGCTGCGACTCTGCCCATTCCGCCGCCGTATTGATTCGGTTCTGAATTTCTTCTTTGATGTGCGGAAAGTCTTGCATTGAGGCAATGCCGCGATCAACCAGCAGTTTCTCGAAGCGAGGGATGGGATCTTTCTTGCGATCTTCTTCCAACTCCTCCTGGCTCCGATATTTTTTTTGATCGTCGGAAGAGGAGTGTGCCAGCAGACGCACCGTATCGGCTTCGATCACGCTTGGCCCGCTGCCTGCGCGAGCTTTTGCAACCGCATCCGCCACGACATCGAACATCTCACCAAAGTCACAACCATCAACGCGGTACCGATTCAGTCCCTTGTATCCTGCTACCATTCCGTACACCGACTCGCCAGCCATCTGATCCTTCACCGGGACCGAGATCGCGAACTTGTTATTCTGAATCAGAAAGATGACGGGGAATTTGCCACGCGCTGCCCAGTTCACTGCCTCGTGAAATTCACCCTGACTTGTCGTGCCTTCGCCCGAAGAGACATACACAACTTCGTCCTTCCCATCGCGCACCGCTCCCATTGCTGTGCCGACCGCCTGCAGAAACTGTGTCCCCGTCGGACTCGATTGCGCGATGATGCGCTGCTTTTTATGTCCATAGTGAAACGGCATTGCGAACCCATTGCTGCTCGGTCCGCCTTTGCGATGCAGCGCTTCGAGCATGATCTCCTCGATCGTATAGCCGAACTGCAGCGAGAACGCGAGATCGCGATAGTACGGATATGCCCAATCGTAGCCCGGCTTCATCGCGAGCGCGGTTGCCGTCTGTGCAACCTCGTGGCCCGATCCGCCGATGTGAAAGAAGACCTTCCCTTGCTTGAGCAGCACGAGAATTTTTTGGTCAAGCAATCGCGCTGCAACGCAGTTCGTGTACGCGTTGATGAGTTGTTCTTTGGCAAGCCGATCGATTGCTTTGCTGCTCAGTGTCGTAGTTGCGGCGCCGTTGCCGTTGCGATCTTTCAAGGTTTGTTTCATGCCCGTTCAATCGATTCGATGAGAGATTTGAGTTCTTTGGGGGAAATGGAATCGACGTCCCCTTTATCATAAATTGCAATCAGGTTTACGATCGTCGTGCTGCCATTTTCTTGGGTCGTCATCGCCATTGTCATGAATTGTAGATATGTGATCACCCTCGCGCCACCACTCTTGCCTTTCCCTTTGCTTCGAACTGCGAGTCGGATCTTGAACGCGTTCCGTCCTAGTGGAACCCCCATTGTTGGTCGAGCCGATAATGCTTGTTCAAGTTC
Organism: Ignavibacteriota bacterium; assembly: GCA_016218065.1. GTDB lineage: Bacteria > Bacteroidota > Ignavibacteria > UBA10030 > UBA6906 > CAADGV01. The sequence goes on from JACRFA010000066.1 coordinate 2,187, forward strand.
TCTGAGGTCACCTTCAAGCGAAGGTATTTCTTCAAGAGAGGTCTCGCCAATCTTTTGAATGAATCAGCGACCTTGACTCTTGCTCTCATCCAAGAAGTCCGATAATGATTGAAGTCGCTTCCCTTTCCGTTGCGCCAAACTTCACTTCTTGAATTCCCTCTCTGATTGCCTGGAAGACTTCAAGCTTCTTCTGGAGCTTGCGGTACTTCGCGTGAATATCTTCCCAATCCTTTCGTCGCACAATCAGAAAGTTTGACTTGCCTGATCTGTCTACGACGTATTGCACATTTTCCTTCGCGAACCATTTTTTGACTTCCTTCACCGCTTGCTTTGTATTTTGTCTTCATCTGCACACACCTTTCAGAAGACTCAAACATTTATCGCTTCCCTATACGTCGCTCCGTCCGCAGCGCAACCCGGAAGCTCGGGCACGTCCGCAATAGATGCGTTATCTTCCTTTGACCAGTAAATGATTACTTCATATTTAGCCATAGTACTTTTTTCTGATTTTGGCAAGCGAATGAAGAACAGCTCCATCAATCCACTAATCCAAACATCCAACCGAATAGCTGACAAGCCCTTCGCTTTGGTCAGGGCTTTGCTAAATATTTATCGCTTCCCCATACGCCGCTGCCGCCGCTTCCATCACCGCCTCGCTCAACGTCGGATGAGCGTGAATGGTATGGAAAATAGATTTCCCCGTCGACTCGAGCTTCTTCGCCAACGCAAGCTCGGCAATCATCTCTGTTGCTTCACTTCCCATGATGTGCGCGCCGAGCAGCTCGCCGTACTTCGCATCGAAGATCAGCTTCACCATTCCTTCCGTCTCGCCAATGGCAACAGCTTTCCCCAACGGACGGAAGGGGAACTTGCCGATCTTCACTTCATGGCCGGCGGCTTTGGCTTTTTCTTCCGTCAAGCCTACGCTCGCGATTTGCGGCTGACAGTACGTGCAACCGGGAATCGTGGAGTAGTCGATCGGTTCGGGGTTCAAGCCTTTGATAGCTTCGACGCAGTGGACGCCTTCGGCGCTTGCAACGTGTGCGAGCCACGGCGGCCCGATCACATCGCCAATCGCGTACATGCCGGAAATGTTCGTCCGATACTCCTTGTCAACCTTGATGTGATTTCTCTCGATTGTCACACCGAGCTTGTCGAGACCAAACCCCTCCACATTTCCTTGAACGCCAATCGCCATCAACGCGACATCTCCCTTAAGCTCTTTCTTTCCGTCGGGAGATTGAACAGACACAGTGACGCCATCCGACCCAGTGTTCACGCTTTCGACTTTTGTGTCGGTAAGAATTTCGATCCCTTGTTTCTTCAGGCTGCGCGTCAGCTCCTTCGTCAACTCCGCGTCCTCGATGGGAAGAATCCCCGGCATCATTTCGACCACGCTTACCTTTGTGCCGAGCGCATTGTAGAAATACGCGAACTCAATCCCAATCGCGCCCGCGCCAACAATAATCATCGACTTCGGCTGCTCGCTGAGAGTCATGGCCTCGGTGCTGGTGATGATGCGCTTCCGGTCGATCGTCACGCCGGGAAGTGATCGCGCACGAGCGCCCGTCGCAACGATGATATGCTTCGCCGAAACAGCGAACGGCGTAGCGTCCTTCGGCTTGACTTCAATGCGGCCATTTCCTTGCAGAGTTCCGTATCCCGGCATGTAGTCGATCTTATTCTTCTTCATCAAGAACTCAACGCCTTTCGAAATCTTGTCGGAAACTCCCCGACTGCGTTGAATGATCTTGCCAAAATCAAACCGAAGATTCTCGTAACTGATGCCCCACTCACTCGCCTTCTTGAACTGATGAAGTATCTCTGCATTCTTTAACAACGCTTTGGTCGGAATGCATCCCCAGTTCAGGCAAACTCCGCCGAGTTTGTCCGCTTCAATAATTCCGGTATTGAACCCAAGCTGCGCGGCGCGAATAGCCGCTGTGTAGCCGCCGGGTCCGCCGCCAAGAACAACAATATCAAATGATTTTTCTGTCATGAACTTCCCCGACTTGTACGCAACAAAAAAGGGAATTGCAGTTCCCTTCGATTGACAACATTGAAGTGTGAAGTAAGAACGGTACACTCACACGACTACAGAACCTGCATCCGGGAGTGTTCTTGAACCACTGAACAACGAAAAAGCTTGCAGAATATAGAGATTGGGCCGTTGAAAATCAACGAGCGGGCGAGGGCGGGGGCATTCTTAGTGTTCCTTCGTGCCCTTCGTGGATAAAGAATAGGAGTTTTCCAACGAACTGCTTTGGGGCACAAACGGGTGTTCCTCGTCAACGCTGCACAACATGGCGCGAAGCCTGACTGCCGTCAGGCAGGCGGAGCAGTCACTTCGGCTCAGAGGCGGTCGCCCTTGATAAACAACGGAAGACAGAAGACCCGCGACGGTTCGGTCTACGACCGTAGGGAGGTCAGAGGTCGGACGTCAAAACCAGAATCCCCGCGCAGCCGGGCGCGGGGAATTCTTTCATCCCACAAAAAGAATCAACTTGGTTCTTGCACCAGCTCTTTCTTCTCGCGTAGAGTCGAAAGAAGGCCTGGCTGTTTTCGCTTTCGTCGTGGCGGCGTTGTTGAAATCGCGACCGCGCCTCCATGCAGCTTGAAATTGCCAACCATATCCTTCAGCGTCTCGGTCAGCTTGTTCAGATCTTCGGCGGCGGAAGCAATTTGTTGCGTAGAATGCGCCGTTTGACTTGTGACGCTCGAGATTCCGCTGATGTTGCGGCTCATGAGTTCACTGGTGCTCGACTGCTCTTCGCTGGCAACCGCAATCTGATGAATCATGTCTGCCATCATCTTCGAGATCGACATGATTTCGTTTAACGCGACTCCGGCCCGTTCCGCGAGGCCCATCCCGTTTTCCACTTCGGTGGTTCCCTGCTCCATCGAGGCAACTGCGCCTGCCGTGTCGACTTGAATGCGCTTGATCATCTCGGCGATTTCCTTCGTGGCTTTCGTCGTACGTTCCGCGAGCTTGCGGACTTCGTCGGCAACGACAGCGAAGCCTCTCCCCTGATCGCCGGCGCGCGCCGCTTCGATCGCCGCGTTGAGCGCAAGCAGATTCGTCTGATTTGCAATGTCATCGATGACATCAACGATCGCGCCAATCTGATCGCTCGATTTGCCAAGCTGTTGCACCGTTCCCGACGACGACTTCACCACCGATGCAATTCGCCTCATACCGTCGATCGTTTCCTGTACAACCTGTGTTCCCTGCTCGGCGGCTTTCATCGCTTGCTCTGCTGTTTGCACCGTCGCCGCCGCGTTGCGCGAATTCTCGCCGATGGTCTTCGTCATTTCTTCAACTGCAGCAGCGACATCGGCGGCCTGAGATGTTTGCTCGTGCGCTCCGGCAGCCATCTGCTCGGTGCTACTACTGATTTCCGACGACGAGGAGGCAACCGCCTCGGACGCGTTCAGAAGTTGTTCAAGCGTGCCGCGTAGATTCTGGACCATGAGATTGAATGAACGGGCAAGCTCGCCAAGTTCATCCTCGGAAACTTCAGGCACCTGAACGCTGAGGTCTCCCTTGGATACGACATCCGCGTGGTCAACAAGCGCCTTCACGGGCTTCAGAACAATTCGCGTGAGCATGAAGTAGATAGTCACAAACATAAGCGCGAGTCCGCCGAACATAATCAAAGCAACTCGTGCGCGAGCGGAGTTGATCTTATCTGTAATGTCGCTCTCCGGATGTGCTGTCACGATTCCGTACGCCGGAGAATCGGGATGATGGGTCGCAACGACCCACGTCTCGGTTGTTTGGTTCGCTACAACCTGCTTCACCTCTTCGACCGACGCGTCGCTTGACTTGAAAATCACGTCTCCTTTTGAATCGACAACCGCGATAAAGCCGTGCTCAAGAATTTTTGCTTTCGCGACAACCCCGCCAAGCTGTCCAAGCGAGGCGAGAGGATAGCCGACGTACCAAATACCAATCACGGCGTTGCTCGAATTCCGTATCGGTTCGTAGCCTGTGACGTAAGGCTTGCCCAGGATGTCCACGACTCCATAGAACGCTCTTCCTTCGCGGATATTTCGGATGGCCATCCCATTCGGATCGAGAACTGTTCCGACTGCGCGGGCGCCGTCGGGCTTCTTCACGTTCGTACTGATGCGCACGAATCCATCCCCCTGTTTTACAAACAGCGTCGCGGTTCCGCCCATTCTTGCCTGCACATGATCGACGAGCGTGAAGTTGTTGGCTTGCGGTCTGCCGCCCAGCAGCAGGTTGGAGACTGTTTGCTGACCTACCTGGGCACTCGCTCCGAGTGAGGGGCTTCCTGATTCAAGGCCGTTGTCAATGAAATACTTCATCGCTACATCGACTCGTTCCTTGCTCACGGCTTTCAGGATTTCGACAACAGATTCTACGCCTTTCTTCTCCAGTTCCTTTGCTCCCAGCTCGATCTCCGATCCAAGCATCGTCGAGACCTGCCATCCCACAATAATCCCGGAAAGAACGACGAGCGCGGAAACAGGAAGTAGGAGTTTCCAAGCAATTCTGTTCTTCACATTGATTCCTTTCATGAAAAGACAAACGCGTTCCACGCGCTTTGCTGTGAACCACTGTTTTTACCATTCGTCCACTTCAGGGAGAATTAACAAGGAAGCCAGAATTGAATAGGCGAAAAGTGCACTGCAACTACATCATAAAGAGCGCTCATACATAGGAGCCAATGCCGTGCCATCGATCCTGACTTCTCTCTCAACCAACGATCAAGCGTTTTGACAGCGTTGCCGACGCATCTCCAGCGATCGGGCTGTCTGCATTTCGCCACCTGTGCGTTATGCTTCAGCACGCGCAACCATGTGTTGCGTGCGATTTGTATCAGCGATACAACGCAGATCGCAAAGTGAAGTTGTCGGGGCGTTCGCGTCGAAGCCTTCTTGACTCGTTCAGCGATTGCTTGTCGCGTCAGGCGAGATGATTTTTTCTTCACGAGAGAAATTGTCTGTTACGTTGATTTTCCTTTTCGAATTTGATATACTCTATCACTAAAAAATGGAAACGAGATGGCGCAACAGGCAGAAAGTGACGAACTGCTGGTCACCACCAATCGCAAGGCCCGACACGATTACTCCATTCTCGAAACCTACGAAGCAGGAATAGTACTCAAAGGGACAGAAGTCAAGTCGCTGCGGCAGGGCAGGGCTAATCTCACCGATGGTTACGCACTGCTGAAGAATGGCGAGATGTGGCTGCTCGGCATGCATGTCTCTCCGTACGATCAGGGGAGCTACGCCAACGTCGATCCTGTTCGGAGCAGAAAGCTTCTGTTTCACAAGAAGGAAATACGAAAGCTCGCGGGCAAATTGCAGCAGAAAGGCCTCACGCTCGTCCCGCTGAAAGTGTATTTCAAAAATAACGTTGCCAAAGTTCTTATCGGCGTAGCGCAGGGCAAGAAGAGCTATGACAAGCGTGCCGACATCGCCGAACGAGAAGTGAAACGCGACATCAGAAGAAAGTATGCAAGGTAAACTCTAGTGACATTCCCCCCTCTCAATGAGCAGATGGACATCATCCGTCGAGGCGTGGCGGAAATTGTGCCGGAAGAAGCTCTCGTTCAGAAGATTGAAAAATCCCTCAGCACTCAAGCACCTCTCAAAGTCAAACTCGGCTGCGATCCGAGCCGGCCTGATCTGCATCTCGGTCACTCGGTGGTTTTGCGAAAGCTGCGGCAATTCCAAGACCTGGGACATCAGGCGATCTTGATTGTCGGTGATTTTACCGGCATGATCGGCGATCCTTCGGGCAAAAGCAAAACGAGACCGCCTCTCTCTCTCGACGAAACCCGCAAGAATGGCCAGAGCTACTTTGAACAGGCAACGAAGATTCTCTCCACGAAAAAAATCCAGATGCTGTATAACTCCGAATGGCTCGGCAAGATGAGCTTTGTTGATGTCATCGGGTTGGCGAGCCGCTACACTGTTGCGCGCATGCTCGAGCGCGATGAGTTCGAGAAGCGCTACAAAGCCGGAGAGCCGATCAGCGTTCATGAATTTCTCTATCCGCTCGCGCAGGCAATGGATTCGGTTGCGATCGAGGCCGATGTCGAGTTGGGCGGAACGGATCAGAAATTCAATCTGCTCGTTGGTCGCGATATTCAGCGCGAGTACAAACTTGCACCGCAAGTCGCAATTATGCTGCCGATTCTCCCGGGCACCGACGGCATCGAGAAGATGAGCAAGTCACTCGACAACTACATCGGCATAGATGAATCACCGAAAGAGATTTTCGGCAAAACGCTTTCCATTCCCGACAAGCTGATCTACGACTACTTCCTTCTCGCCACAAATGTGGATTTGACCGAACTGCAAAGCATCAAAGCACAGCTCGACGATCCGAACACGAATCCCAGAGACCTGAAACGGCGACTCGCCCGCGAGCTGGTTGCGTTGTATCATTCCGATGAAGCAGCCCTCGCTGCGCAAGACGAGTTCGACAGAATCTTTGTGAAGAAAGATCTTCCGGATGAGATTCCCGAGGTAACTCTTGCGACGGGAAACGGGACAGTCGGCATCATTAAGCTTCTCACGGAGACGAAGCTCGTCAGCTCGAACGGTGAAGCACGACGGATGATCGACCAAGGCGGTGTGAGCGTCGATGGCGAACGCATTTCGGATGACAAGGCCACCATCGCGATTCGAGATGGCATCGTGATAAAAGTGGGAAAACGGAAATTCATCCGCATCAGAAAATCATAGCTACAATAAACCCTATTCATGAACCTTCAACAACGGAGATGAGAAATTGTATGTCCCTGGAAAAATATTCTTCACTAAAGGGGTAGGCCGCCACAAGGATTACTTGCAGTCGTTTGAGCTTGCGCTGCGAGATGCGAAGATCGAGAAGTGCAATCTGGTCACTGTGTCGAGCATTTTTCCCCCCAACTGTAAACGCATTCCTACGGATGACGGCTTGAAGCTTCTTCAGCCGGGTCAGATTACGTTTGCCGTCATGGCCCGCAATGCCACGAACGAACCGAACAGACTGATTGCTGCATCGATCGGCGTGGCGCAACCGGCAGATCCGAATCAGTACGGCTATCTTTCCGAGCATCATCCGTTCGGGGAGACAGACGAAAAGGCCGGCGACTACTCCGAAGATCTCGCTGCAACAATGCTGGCGAGTACTCTGGGCGTCGAGTTCGATCCGAACACTGCGTGGGATGAACGAGAGAAGCTCTACAAGATGAGCGGAAAGATCGTGAGGACATACAACGTGACACAATCTGCAGAAGGCCATAAAGACGGCATCTGGACAACCGTCGTCGCTACTGCTATTCTCCTGCCATAGGAAGATTCCAAAATCGAAAAAGCGCCTCGGGAGGACTCGGGGCGCTTTTCACTTTCGCATCGTCATCGACTTCAGTTCAACATCAATCGATACGAATCGTAGTAGCCGATGATCCGCTCGACATACGCTATGGTTTGACGATGATCGCGGAATTGTCCAGAGCTTGGACGCCGGTCTGGCCAGATGTCATCATGCAGTGAGTAATACCTCTTCGAGAGCATCGGCAAAGCGTCTCTCACCGCTTCCCAACTGTTCGGATCGTTGTTGAGATAGCGTGCAATCTTCTGCGCGTCGAAGACTCGACCGGGGCCGGCGTTGTACGCAGCCAGCGTTAACCGCAGTCTGTCGCCCTCTTCTGCATCCCGAAAGAACCGATTCATCTTGCTCAAGTAGTACAGTCCCGCGTGAATGTTCCCCTGCGGCTCGGCGATGTTATCGATCTCGAGTGCCTTCGCCAATTCCTCTTGAGTCTCGGGCATGATTTGCATTAACCCTGCCGCACCCCGGTGGCTCTCCGCCGAATCGAGGAAATTTGATTCTGCTTTGATGATTGCTAAGGTCAACCGCCAATCGAACCCATACTTCGCAGAGTACGTTCGGATGGTCGGGCCGTAGCTACGAAGGATTTGCCGCGTGCCAAAATCGAGTTGATCGAGGCCCACAGGTTTTGGTGATGTCGTGGCAACGGTGACGGTGGCTAGCTGGATGCCGGTTTCATCTGTTCGCTGTGCAGCTTTCTCAGAAAATGGCGAACACCCGGCCATGAGTATGAGCGCAGAGAGAAACAGTAGAAATGTTTTCATAGAACCTCCAGTGTGAGAACCTCTTGAAATCTATGTGGTTCCAATATCCGTTTATGAAACTGAATCAAAACCGGGGATTTCTTCCAAGAAGCCTCTTCCAGCAGACTTCGGTGAACAAGATAGTGTTAGTTGGGAGAACAATCAAGTCGGTCCGGGCCTGATGTGCCAACGGACATACTTCTCATGGCTTTTTTGCGAACTTACAAACAAGAGGGTGAATCAAAGAGTTCTCGATCATTGAGACGCGTCCGAGACATGAATTCAGAGCTTGATTTTATCTCACCATAATGAGTAAATTATCTCAGTGCAATGAGTAAAAATCTACAATACGAACGCCCGCATGTGGCTCTCCTTCGTTCTCGCTTGAACGAAAAACGACGATTCATCCAGGTTCTTGCAGGACCGCGACAGACCGGCAAGACAACAATAGCGCAACAAGTAGTGGAGACGCTTTCGATTCCCTGTCACCAAGCTTCCGCGGATGAGCCTGCGCTTAAAACGTCCTTTTGGATTGAGCAGCATTGGGAAACGGCGCGTGCATTGGCGAGCAAGGAAGCGAACGAGTCACTCCTCGTCATCGACGAAGCACAGAAGATCCCTGGCTGGTCGGAGACAGTGAAGCGTCTTTGGGACGAGGACACTGCAAAGCGACGGCAGGTGAAAGTCGTGCTTCTTGGGTCCTCACCTTTGCTGATGCAACGCGGGCTGACTGAAAGCTTAGCCGGAAGGTTCGAAGTCGTCGCGGTAACACACTGGTCGTTCGCCGAAATGAAGAACGCATTTGCATGGTCGCCAGATCAGTACATCTTCTTTGGCGGCTATCCAGGCTCGGCGGAACTTATTGGCGATGAGCCACGGTGGCGGCGGTACATCCTCGACTCTCTCATCGAGACTACAGTTTCACGGGATATCTTGCTGATGACACGAGTTGACAAGCCTGCTCTCTTGCGTCAGGTTTTCCATTTGGCATGTGTACATTCCGGACAGATCCTTTCGTACCAGAAAATGTTGGGGCAACTTCATGATGCTGGAAATACAACAACGCTTGCACATTACCTTGACTTACTCAGAACTGCAGGAATGATCACCGGACTTCAGAAATATTCGGGTAAAGCAGTACGCCAGCGTCAGTCGAGTCCCAAACTGCTTGTGATGAACACCGCTCTGATGTCCGCCCAAAGTGAAACGACTTTTGAAGAAACAAAGAAACGCCCTGAAATCTGGGGAAGATTCGTGGAGTCGGCTGTGGGCGCACATCTTGTCAACGAGTGCACCGGCACAACGATGAACGTGTTCTTCTGGCGTGAAAGCGGCCACGAGGTGGACTACATTGTTCAAGAAGGCAGGAAAATCATCGCCATCGAAGTGAAGAGCGGTAAGCCCAGAGAGAACCTGTCAGGTATTGACGTATTCTCCCAGCACCACCATCCGCAGAGAAAACTCCTTGTTGGCTCGGGGGGAATTCCTATTGAAGATTTTCTCTCGACGCCTCTTACACGTTGGTTCGAGATCTGAGTCTGGATGATTCTGGATACAGTCGCGAAACGACGCACTGATCCAAACCGCATCATCAGAGCTACTTCAGAAACCGCTTTTCAACCTCGTCGATCTTGTCAACTCGTTGCTTGTGGCGTCCGCCGGCGAACGGCGTCTCGAGCCAGACTCGAAGAATCTCTTTGCAGACTTCAGAGCCGGTCACGCGACTTCCGAGCGTGAGAAGATTCGTGTCGTTGTGTTCGCGTGCATTTCTCGCCACGAACTCGTTGTGGCAACACGCAGCCTTGACGCCGGGAACCTTATTTGCGACGACACACGATCCGATGCCCGCGCCATCGATCATGACGCCGCGCCATGCCTCGCCTGAGGCAACGGCTCGCGCGACTGCATACGCGAAGTCAGGATAGTCGCAGGGATTCTCGTCCTTCGTTCCCAAATCGATTACCGTGTAGCCCAGGCTCTCGGCCAATTTCTTCAACTGCTCTTTCAGTTGAAACCCGCCGTGGTCGCTGCCGAACGCGACGGTCTTCCCTTTTGCTGAAATGTTCTCTGCAGTTTTCACTGGCGCGCTTGAGGATATGACTTGTGATTCCGTTTGGACGAAGCGGATTCCTTTCGACACTGCCAGCTCATTTGCAAGTGGAGTGATGATGGCGTTCCGCGGCACGTCGAGTGTCTTCTTCCCTTTGGCAATCGCGTCCTGAACAACAGATTCCGTAATGAGCATTCTCGGCATGTTATCGTCCCGATCTTTGTCCAAGTTCGAGCACTTCGATCAAAACAGGCGCAGTGCCGTTGGCGATCAAACCAATTTCGAGCGCAGCGCGATAAGACAGGTCGATCACACGTTTTGACTTGAACGGGCCGCGATCATTGATCCGGACTTCCACGCTCCGATTGTTGTCAAGATTCGTCACGCGCACGATTGAATTGAACGGCAGTGTTCGGTGTGCTGCAGTAAGGGCGTGCATGTCGTAGATCTCGCCGCTCGAAGTCTTTCGCCCGTGGAACTCATCAGCGTAGTACGAAGCAACGCCATCCAACTCATCTTCGTAGTTGGATGTGTTGCTGCGAGTTGTCGTGTATCCGCTGCTGCATGAGGAAAGAGCAGCCGCAGCGGCAAAACCAACAACAGCGATGAGCGTCCTGAGGATCATCTTACAGGAAGTCGAGCATTTGTTTGCGTTTCAAATAGTCGGCGATGTCTTTCACATCCTGCGACCGTCCGCGTTTGCAGATCAGCAATGCGTCTCCGGCATCGACAATCAAAAGATCTTCGACGCCAATTGTCGCAATCACGCGAGTCTCGGTGTAGATCAGGCTGTTCTTTGTGTCCGTCTGAATCACTTTGCCGGTGATTGTGTTGCCATGATCATCCTTGCCGGACATCTTGTACACCTCGTCCCACGAGCCGATGTCGCTCCAGCCAAACTTTGCCGGAATGATAAACACGTCCTCAGCTTTCTCCATCACGCCATAGTCAATCGAGATGCCGCGGATCAGTCCGTACACCTGTTCCAGCGTGGTGTGGTAGTGCTGTGTGCCGATCGCCTTATCGACCTTGTTCAGTTGCTCACACAACTCGGGGAGGAACTGCTGCAACTTCTCCAGAATCACGTCCACTCGCCAGACGAACTGACCGCTGTTCCACAGGAAATCGCCGCTGGCCAGAAACTTTTCCGCTATTTGCAGCGTCGGCTTCTCGGCAAATGTTTTGACTCTATAGACGCCGCGCGAGAAGAACGGATTGTTCGCGCCATCTTCATTGTACATCTGAATGTATCCGTAGCCAGTCTCCGGATATTCGGGCCGAATGCCGATCGTGACAAGATTCCGTGACTCATCGGCAATCTCGACCGCCAGCTTGATGACGCGCTCATACTCCTGAAGATCTTCAATCAAGTGGTCGGAAGGGAGAATCACCATCACGCCGGTTGGATCAAGACGACGAACATGCAACGCCGCAAGTGCAATACACGCGGCGGTGTTTCTTCCGACCGGCTCGATGATGATCTTTTCCTGATCAACATGAACGGCGTCAAGTTGCTTTGAGGCGAGTGATTTCTGTGTCTTGTTGGTGACGACGAAAATATTCTTGACATCAACAAATTGGGCGAGGCGCTTAACCGTATTCTGGATGAGCGTCCCTTTGCCGATAATTTCGAGAAGTTGCTTGGGGGATTTTTCACGACTACGCGGCCAGAATCTCGTTCCGACGCCGCCAGCCATGATTACGGGATATACATTAGGCATGAATCGACTCTACTTCAGTTTGATATAATACCGGACTCGGCACTGACTTTGGAGCTGCGGTCCGACAATGTATTTGCACAACCATGTGTGAGCGTGCTGTTTGCCATCATCGCATACAATCGTTCAGCTTCGGACTTCAGCACAAACTCACTCAACAACCTTCCCTCCACTGCAACATGTCTCATCAACCACAACAAGCGAATGGCGAACTCTCCAAATCCCGCAACATTATGCAACTCGTGCAGCGACGACTGGAGATCGTTACTCCGTGCGCAGCGGCGCTTGAGTTTCTCAATCAGCTCGGCCGAGGAAGCATCTCCGCGCTCCTCTGCAACCGACAGAAGGCGGTTCAGAATGTCTAAGAGCAGTGTGCGTTCGATGGGCATACGAAAAAAAGCCCCACTCCGCCGCGGCGGAATAGGGCAATGATCTATCGCCTACTTCCGTTCATTAATGTCGTTGACTCAAACGCAGACGATTCATGGCGCGCATCAATGCGGCCCGTGCACGCCCTTCATCAACATGCTCTTTCTTTTGGTGCAGCCGTTCTTCGGCACGGGCCTTTGCAGATTTTGCACGCTCAACATCTATCTCCTCCACCTTCTCTGCTGTGTCTGCGAGAACTACCACATGATTGTCGTTCACTTCCACAAAACCGCCGCTTGTCGCGTAGCGCAAATCTCTTCCCGTCCTGTCTTTCACTTTGATCTCGCCAACCTCCAGCGATGAAAGGAGCGGAGCGTGATTGAAGAGAACCTGAAAACTTCCCTCCGTTCCGGGCGCAGTCAAGCTTGTCGCCTCGTCGCGGAAAACGACCTGGCTCGGCGTGATAATCTCAAGTTGAAATGCTTTCTCGTACATGATCAGTTCTGCATTGCCTTCGCTTTTTCAACCGCTTCTTCAATACTGCCGACCATGTGGAATGCCTGCTCGGGCAATTGATCGTACTCGCCGTTGATGATGCCTTTGAAGCTGCGGATCGTGTCTTCGAGCTTCACATATTTCCCGGGAAGGTTTGTGAACTGCTCGGCGACGTGGAATGGCTGCGACAGGAATTTCTGAATTCTTCTCGCGCGGTGAACAACAAGTTTATCTTCGTCGGAGAGTTCATCCATTCCGAGAATGTTGATGATATCCTGCAAGTCTTTGTACGCCTGCAGAATTTCCTTCACGCGCTTGGCAACAGAGTAATGCTCCTCGCCGACAACGCCCGGCTCCAGAATGCGCGATGTTGAGTCGAGCGGATCGACGGCCGGATAAATGCCCAGCTCCGCAATCTGACGACTCAACACAGTCGTGGCATCGAGGTGAGCGAACGTCGTGGCCGGCGCAGGATCAGTCAGGTCGTCTGCCGGAACGTAGATTGCTTGCACCGAAGTGATCGAGCCTTTCTTTGTGGAGGTGATGCGTTCCTGCAACTCGCCCATTTCCGAACCAAGCGTCGGCTGGTACCCGACGGCGGACGGCATGCGTCCGAGCAGAGCGGAGACTTCGGAGCCTGCCTGAACGAAACGGAAAATATTGTCGATGAACAGAAGAACGTCTTTTCCCTCCTCTTCGCGGAAGTACTCTGCAATCGCTAGCGCGGTCAACGCGACTCGAGAGCGAGCGCCGGGCGGTTCGTTCATCTGACCAAACACGAGCGCGGTCTTCGCGAGAACGCCCGACTCTTTCATTTCGAGCCAGAGGTCATTTCCCTCGCGCGTTCGTTCGCCGACTCCGCCGAATACGGAATACCCGCCATGCTGCTTCGCGATGTTGTTGATCAATTCCTGAATGATCACCGTCTTGCCAACTCCCGCGCCGCCGAACAAACCTGTCTTCCCACCCTTCGTGTACGGTTCGAGCAAATCGATAACCTTGATTCCCGTCTCGAACAATTCCTTCCTCGTCGAAAGATCAGAAAACTTTGGCGCAGGGCGGTGAATGGGATATCGCTTCTCCGTCTTGATCGGACCCATCTCATCAATGCCTTCGCCGATGACGCTGATCAGACGGCCAAGCACCTCCGGCCCAACCGGAACCGCGATTGGTCCGCCCGTGTCAATCGCCTTCTCGCCGCGCGCAAGACCGTCGGTCGAGTCCATGGCGACTGTTCTCACGATGCTGTCGCCGAGGTGTTGCTGCACTTCGACAATGAGAAACTCAGCCTTGCCGTCGGAAGTTGGGCGCGGGATTTTGACGGCATTGAGAATTGCAGGCAGCGATCCGCCTGAAAAATCGATGTCGACCACTGGCCCAATTACTTGGACGATCTTTCCTTCGTTCATTAAGATCCTTTCTCGAGGATAGAAACCGGTTGGATAATTTTTCGGGAGACAAAGTAGAGAAATTGGCGATCAGAATCAATCGATCAAACAAGCCTCGGGCGCTATTATGTTTTTTGCTTGATGGAAGAAATGATAACCGCTCCGTGCAGTCTTCCGTTCTCCACAAACACTTTGTTATTGTTCTTGCCCGCGACGATCGAGCCGCACACATAGAGGCCGGGAACATTCGTCTCAAACGTTTGCTCGTCATACACCGGGCCGAGTGTTTCGGGGTTAACTCCGACTCCGCAGCGCTGAAGCAGCGACGTGTCCGGATGAAAGCCAATAAGTACGAATGTATGATCGTTCCTCAGCTCGCGAACGCCGTCAGACGTTTGCACAACGATGCACTCAGGCCTGATCTCACAGATCACCGAGTTGAACAGAGCTTTCACTTCGCCGTTCTTGATTCTGTTCTCGATGTCGGGAAGAATCCAGTATTTGACTCGCTTGCTCAACTCAGCGTTGCGATGGATGAGCGTTACTCGCGCGCCGTGCCGGTACAGGTCAAGCGCAGTTTCAACAGCAGAGTTGCTGCCGCCAACAACCGCGACATCCTTTCCGAAAAACTCAAACGGTTCGCGATAGTAATGAGCGACGTTCGGAAGATCCTCGCCTCGAATGTTGAGCTTGTTGGGATTGTCATAGTAACCCGTCGCGACGACAACGTTTCTCGCCTCGTGGCGCGTCTTGTTCGTCGTGACGACAAAATGAGTTTCCTTGCGCAGCACCTCTTCAACGCGCTCAAACGTTCTGATGTCGATCTCGTAATGCGATGCGACGCGTTGGTAGTAGTGTATCGTCTCAACGCGCTTCGGGCGCGTGGTGGGAATGACAAAGGGAACGTTCCCGATTTCGAGCTGCTCGGGAGTTGAGAACCAGACAACATCAGTTGGGAATCGCCGAATCGCATCGACGACACTCCCCTTGTCAAGAACATAAGCTGAGAGATCGGCTTTCTTCGCCTCGATGGTGCACGCGAGTCCCGCCGGCCCGGCCCCAACAACGAGTACATCGATCATAGTGGTTTACCTGAATTGTTCTGCACCAGGAACGTGGACGATGGCGAAGCCATGCCCTCGGCAGAAGTAGGTTGAGCAAGATTTCGACACCGTATCTGCGACAAAATCAGCAGGTGAATCTTTGGGATGCTACTTTTCGTCCACGTCCCCAGTATCCATAAAACGACAAAGACGCTGCAACGCAACGTCTCTTTGTTTAGCAGGGTGTTGAAAAACTGAGGTCAATGTCATTTCCCCAAAGGGGTGCCGCTCTGAGCTGAAGGTGGGAGTCTGCCGAAGACATTCCTTCGGAAGAACCCATCCCGATTCCATCGGGACTGATTATCCCGATGCCCTTTGAGCTGAAGGTGGGAGTTGAACCCACGACCTGCTGATTACGAATCAGCTGCTCTACCACTGAGCTACTTCAGCATTGATTCTAAGTTGACATCGGGACTGCTCTACCGCTGCCTGCCTCGCAACTTCAACTCAACCGACATCATTCTACAAAAATTCTCGGAGTTTTCCAACAGTCTTTTCATCGACATGAAATCTCCGCGTTACTTCCGCTTCTTCCCCTTCTTCTTTGATGATCGCTTCTCTTCCATGCTCGCAATCTCTAGAATCACGTCTCGAATTGCTCGAACAACCGCCACCGCGATCTCGGGCTCCAACTCCTCTCGCGCAGTTGCTACCGCTTCCATCATGGCGTCAATGTCATCCTCCGTGCCGCGACACGCAGTTGCCTCAAACACAGGCATGACAATGTCGTACGCCCATTCAAGCTTGGACTCTTCGTCCTCCGTAGGCTCAGCGCCCTGCAGAATCTCTTCGAGCCGAGCCATCGATATTCCGGCGGCCGCGAGTGCTGCCGAGCCAAACAACATCGCGGCAGGTGCATCCTCCGGCAGGAAAGGTAGAATTCCCTCCTGCCAGATCATTTCATCGTCATCATCGTCATCCTCGTCGTCAGGCCAAGCGATCTCCTCTTCATTCGGGTGACTCACTGCATCGAAATCAACTTTCACGGCAGCATAGATCTCAGATCTCTCCGCCGCAGACATGAGGGCAAGTTCGTCACGGCGCGGAGCAAGATCGGCATTCCACGCCTTGACAATCAGCCCGACAACTCGAGTTGCCTCCATGATCGTGGGGAATTCCCTTGTGTTGCGCTCACGAAGGTACTTCTCGGTTTGGATGGCCTGGAAGTGGTACATTTCGTCCATGACCTCAGCGGGGGCTTTCGCCTCTCCGTATTCATTCGTGCTCGTGTTGACCATGGCCTTGGCTGTTTGATTTTCCGGGTCAAGTTCAAGGGCCTCACGCCAGTACGCAAGAGCTTCGTCGCGTTTCTTCTGATCCCAACAAGCGCCGCCAAGACCCGTGAGGTAGGAGGATTTCAGAAGCTGTTGGTCATCATCCGCCAGATCCACAGCATCGCGGTACGCTTGTTCAGCCTCGGCGGATTCGCGCAGTCCGAGGAAAGCCTGTCCCAGCTCAAAGCAAAGCTGACTCGAGTTGGGAAATCGATCGAGTTGCTTCTCGAGAAATCTTCGTGCCTCGTCATGCTTGCGCAGTTGGTTGTAACACATGCCGACGACAGCAGCGAATGCCGGGACAGTCGGATGCAACTTCATCCGGTTGCGGGCGAACGTTAGCAACTCGTGATACTTGCGAGCCGCGATCAGTTCTCCCAGGCGCGCAAGATCTTCTTTTGAGAGAAATCCGAATTCTTCTTCAGACAAGTTCATGTTCTATCAATGCTATGATGGTCGGTTCGAAGCCCCTGAAGTCAGCTCCATTTCAGACTGCCGATCAGAATGCAAAACATAAAGCCGGCGTAGGGGGCGCGTGAGTTGACATTTCCGAAAAGGCTGACGGCAACTCCAACCGGACCTTCCGATGTTACCGAGAGTTGCACTTCAAGCGGCAGTCCCAGAACGGTCGTCGCCTCTTCGCCATATGAACCGCTCCTCTGAAACCAAACGACGCCCAAGCCTGCCAGAGCGGACAGTGTTAAGGCCTTGTGGCGCGCACGTATTCCGTATAGACCACTGATTTCGGTCGCGCCCATCGTACCAGTTCCGATGAAGGGATAATTCTCTGCCGCGAATTTTCCTGTGCCCAGCCATCGCATTGCAAACAGGCCGTGTCTTGAATCGAATGTTCCACTCAACATACCGGCAAGGTTACGACCCCACCCATGCGTCGTTGTTGTTCCCACACCGAGAGTAGCCCACAATCGTTGCCTTGGCTTGGGAAGTGTTTCTTGCGCGAGGGAACTGATATGCGACAGAAGGAGTAGAACGACGACGAAGCAAAATCTGAGGTGTGACACGACAATATCCTGTTGGCTGTGAGGTCAGTAGGTTGATTGAGTTCGTGTCGGGCGAATTCTCTTCGAGCTAGTGAACCTTGCTCCCCGGCAAAGGCAACGGTCCTTCTTCGACGACTTCAGCACCGGATGTTCGAATCCACTCTGCGTTAGGAAGCACTGAACGCTGGGTCCAGGCGGCGGCGATCTGCAATGCTTCTCCGCTCGGAATCATTTCGATCGTTTCCCACGGACAGTACTTGACGCACAGCTTGCACCCGATGCACACATCAAGATCTATCTCGACGAGCTTCTTGTGCATGTCGTAGTCGGGTCCCGGCACGGTAAGTATGCAATCGACCGGACAAAATTCGATGCAGACTTCGCATCCGGTGCAACCGGACTGATTGACGACCGCGAGTTCACGCGGACGCTTCTTTGCTTTGACGGGAGTTGAACCTTCGGTCATGAGCAAGCTCCTTGGAAGAGAGTCCCGACTTGAAAATGAACACGTAACTTCTCTGCCAATAAACCGAAAACGATTTCGAATTGCAAATACTCGAGTCGCTGATTCGAGAAGCGAAGTTGGCTCAGTGGTTGCTCTTGGACTTTACAATTTAATAATCTCATGCTACTTGTTTTTCACTTTCGTCTTGTGTATGTTTTCCCCGGCACAACCGAACAAATCTAAGCAATACCCGTCTTTCGCACCGTTCTGGTGCAAACATCTTTGAAAAGAAAAGCAACCACAATCCACTAAAGTACTCATCCAAACAAGGAGATCCCCTATGAGGACTTCAATTACCCGACTACACTGTTGGTTACTTGTTGTGTCTCTGTGCGTGTTGGTTCCGCTGACTGCTTTTTCGCAAGGCATCACAACGGCGGCGCTCAATGGAAAGATCGTCAGCAAATCAGGCGAAGCGCTCCCCGGCGTGAACGTTCTTGCAGTCCACGGACCAAGCGGCACAAAGTACGGAACAAGTACCCGTGTCGATGGACGCTATACTATCCCGAATATGCGCGTCGGCGGACCGTACACGGTCACTGCCTCTATCGTTGGATATCAACGGCAATCACGCGAGCAAGTATTCCTACAGCTCTCACAAAGCGTCGACCTCAACTTCACACTTTCCGAAGAAGCAGTGCAGGGAGAAGAAGTGATTGTTGTCGGCGAACGATCGACAATTCTCAACGCCTCGCGCACGGGCGCGGCCACTGCAGTTGCCCCCGAGGCCATCGAGAAACTGCCGACCATTAACAGAACAATCGGCGACTTTACACGTTTGACGCCACAGTCAAGCGGCGCCAGTTCGTATGGCGGCCTGGATAATCGTTTGAACAACGTAACCGTCGATGGTTCGTACTTCAATAACTCCTTCGGTCTGGCCGGCCAGCCCGGAGATCGGACCAACGTTGCTCCGATTTCCCTCGATGCCATCGAGCAAGTGCAAGTCAACATTGCTCCGTATGATGTTAGTCAGGGAAATTTCGTCGGAGCGGGCGTCAACACAGTGACGAAGAGCGGAACAAATGAAATCTCCGGCTCTGCGTACTACCTCTTCCGCCACCAAGGATTGGTGGGGACGAAAGCCGGCGATCTGATTCGCGGACAAGGCAAGTTCAGCTTCCGCGAATTCGGTGTGCGCATCGGCGGCCCGATTATTCCCGATAGACTATTCTTCTTCGGCAGCTTCGAAGATGAATCGACAACTCAACCGGGAACGACATATACGGCAAGAGCGAGCAGCACTGTTCCCGTCGGTGGTAACACAACGAGAGTGTTGGCATCTGATCTTGACGCTCTGAGCACATATCTCAAGACCAACTTTGGATACGAAACAGGACCGTATCAAGGGTATGAATTCAAGGTGCCTGCCCGTAGATTCATCGGCAAGTTGAATTTCAATCTCGACGAGAACAACAAGTTCAGTCTTCGCTACAACCATCTCGACTCGGAGACAGACGTTCTCGTTTCGAACTCTTCTTCACTTGGCGCAGGCAGCCGCAGAAGCACAACAAACGGACTGAACTTTGCCAACTCAAACTACGGCATTCTCGAGAATATCCGTTCTATCGTTGGTGAATGGAACTCCGTTATCGGCGACAACATGGCGAACAACTTGATTGTCGGCTATTCGCATCACGATGAGAGCCGAAGTTCGCGCGGCACATTCTTCCCCTTAGTCGACATCCGGTCGGGTAGCGACGTGTACACCACATTTGGCTTCGAGCCTTTCACGCCCAACAACGAGTTGCGCTACAGCAGTTGGCAGTTGCAGGACAATTTCTCGTATTACCTAGAAGAACATTCGCTCACGTTTGGCGTGAGTGGCGAGCGCTATGAGTCTGAGAATATCTTTTTCCCCGGTTCTCAGAGCGTGTATGTGTACAATTCTCTTGCTGATTTCTACACTGATGCAAATGGCTACCTCGCCAATCCAAGCCGCGACACGACGACTGTAAACTTGAGCATATTCCAGGTTCGCTGGTCGAACATCCCTGGACAGACTAAACCAGTGCAGCCGCTGAAGGTATTCTATGGCGGCGCATACGCACAAGACGAATGGCAGGCAACCAATGACCTGAAGCTGACACTTGGCCTCAGAGTCGATGTGCCCATCTTTAGTAAGACAGGATACAGAAACGCGAACGCGGACACACTCGACTTCCGCGACGAAAACGGGAACACCGTCAGATATCAATCAGACAAGTTGCCTGATGCAAACCTACTGTTCTCTCCCCGATTCGGCTTCAACTGGGACCTCATGGGAGATCGCAGCGTACAGATTCGCGGTGGATCGGGTATCTTTACCGGCCGCCCGGCGTACGTGTGGATTTCAAACCAGATCGGAAACACCGGTGTCTTGACAGGATTCGAAGATCGCAGGAACACGAGAATACGACCGTTCAATCCGAACCCAGACCGTTACAAACCGACCAACGTGACCGGTGCTCCCGCTTCGAGCTACGAGTTGGCATTGACCGATCCTGATTTCCGGTTCCCGCAACAGTGGAGAAGCAACATTGCGGTCGACCATAGACTTCCTTACGATCTCGTTGCGACAGCCGAATTCATGTACAGCAAAGATGTCAACGGTCTTTACTACATCAACGCCAACCTTCCTGCACCGCAGACGGCCTTTGTTGGTGCCGACAACCGTCCTCGCTGGACTTCGAATCGACTCCCCCGCAACACGCATGTCGCAAACAACATTGTGCTGAAGAATGAGAACAAGGGATTTGCATGGAACTTCGCGGCATCGGTAGAGAAGCCGTTCAGCGATGGATTCTTTGGCAAAGCAGCTTACAGCTACGGTGTTGCGAAGAACACGGTTGATCCAGGCTCCATCGCATCCGGTTCTTGGTCCGCCAATCAACACTCGACCAACCCGAACAATCCCGGTTTAGGATATTCAAGTGCATTTGGCGGCGGGTCGCCGGGACATCGCGTGTTCCTTGCGGCATCATATCGCGCAGAATATTTCGATGTCGGCGCAACAACAGTATCGCTGTTCTGGGAAGGCTCACGCAACACATATCTCGGTTACGGCAATTTCAGCTTCACATTCAGCAATGACATGAACGGTGACGGAGGAACGAACGATCTCATCTACATTCCTCGCGATCAGAGCGAGATGAACTTCGCTCCGATCCAGTCCGGCTCCACGGTTTTGTTCACTTCTCAACAGCAAATGGACGCGTTCGACAAGTACATCAATGCAGATCCGTATTTGAATAAGAACCGGGGCAAGTATGCCGAGCGCGGCGCCGCAATGCTGCCGATGGTATACCGTGCAGACTTCAGTATTGCACAGGAGTTCTTCACGAACCTACTCGAGAAGAAGAACGCACTCGAATTCCGACTCGACATTCTCAACGTTGGCAACTTGCTGAACAAGAACTGGGGCGTCGGTAAACGCTATAAGAACACAAGCAACAACAGCGTTCGACCTTTGACTTCCGTTGCTCCAGCTACGGACGGAAAGGCTCGCTACCAGATGGTACGCATCGGTACCGCACTGTTGGATACACCACTTGAGCCAACAACCGAACTCGCAGACGTTTGGAGAATCCAATTCGGATTCCGCTACACGTTTAACTAGTCGCACTTGATTGATGTGCAAAAGCCCTGTCGCCTTCCGGTGGCAGGGCTTTTCTGTCGTTGCATTCCTCGTACAAGTTTTGTATATGAATTACAGAACGATAGAGAAATCCAATGGAAGAAGAAATCCTCAAAGAGATACTTGCTGAACTGAAGGGGCTTCGCAAAGGGCAAGGCGAAACCAATCAGAGGCTTGATCAAACAAATCTACAACTTGAATCGCTCGAACGTACGACCGGTGAGCGGTTCGAGTCGCTCGAACGAACAACCAATGAACGCTTCGAGTCGCTCGAACGTACGACCACAGAGCGCTTCGAATCTATTGAGCGAACGACCAGTGAGCGGTTCGA
>JACRFA010000070.1 GCA_016218065.1 Ignavibacteriota bacterium
AAAGAAATCATGCGCGGCATTATCCACAAAGCCCAGCGTGCACCGAAGCGGATTGTTTTCCCCGAAGGAACGGAAGAGAAAGTTCTTCGCGCCAGCCAGATCATTCTCGATGAGGAGATTGCGAAACCGATTCTCATCGGCAACAAAGAAACGATTCGCGAGAAGATCAAGATGCTCGATCTCGACCTGAACGGTGTTGAGATTGTCGAGCCGGTGAACGCGCCGAAGTTCGACGAGTACGTGAGTAAGTTCTACGATCTGCGGAAGCGCAAGGGCATGACGCAGAAGGATGCGCGCAACCATCTGAACCGCACGATTGACTTCGGCATGATGATGGTACACGCCGGCGACGCAGACGGTATCGTTGCGGGCTTGACGCAATCGTATCCCGAAACGATACGTCCCGCACTGCAAGTGATCAAGCCATTGCCGGGCACCAGCACCATCGCCGGACTGTACATGCTGATCTTCAAGAACGAAGTGAAGTTCATTACCGATGCGACGGTGAACTTCGATCCGTCAGCCGAACAACTGGCGGAGATTGCCATTCTCGCGGCGGACAAAGTGCGCAGCTTCGATATTCAGCCGCGCATTGCGATGCTCTCGTTCAGCAACTTCGGCAGCACGCTTCATCCATCGGCAATGAAAATGGCAAAGGCCGCCGAACTGGTCAAGAAGCGCGCCCCCGAGCTAATGGTGGATGGTGAGATGATGGCAGACACGGCCGTTTCGCCGGAGATCCTCGAATCCCTCTACCCGTTCAGCACGCTAAAGGGCGGCGCAAACTTGCTGGTGATGCCGAACCTGGAGTCGGCGAATATTGCCTACAAGCTGCTGGCGAAGTTGGGCGGCGCCGAACTCTACGGCCCGATGTTGCTTGGTATGCGGAAGCCCGTGTATCTGCTTATCCCCGGCAACGAAGTGACCGACATTGTGAACGTGACGGCAATGGCGGTTCGCGACGCACAGGAGCCTGGCGATGAAGGCGTGACAAAGATGGCGAAGGTCGCTCCGCAGTTGGATACTGTGTACGAATAGCTGAATCCGACACAAAGCAGAACGCCCGCTTCAGAGTATGAGGCGGGCGTTTTGTTTTTTATGCTCAGAGAAGATTCTTGTCGTTGCGTGTGCAGTGATCACTCACCGTCTATGCGTCCGAAGGCGTAACGTGAGAAGTGGCGCAACGCAATCTCCTTCGCGCTCAGCTTGCGTTTCGGAATGTCGAGCTTGAGCTTTGCTGCCTGATAGGATTCGGTGAACTGACCGTTCTCAACATACCAGAGGTCTGCCCCCGCCGCGAAGTTCGTAAGATCAAGCCCGTCAACATCGATTGTCAAAAGCGCAGGCTCGCCAAACGTAATTCCATGCGGCAGGAATTCGAACCCGAGCGAAACCGGATCCAGCCTGATGGTGATGTTTTGTCCTTCCGTAAGAGTTCCCGGCTGGAATCTGATCATGGCGGCAATGCTCGCCTTCGTCTCACCATCCTGTGCATACCGTATCCTCAGATTGATGACGCCGCCGGATGCTTGAACGAATTGCGTCACCTCCACATTCCCTTCGACCGTGTTGTAGTTGGGAAGCGCTATAAACATGGGCAACGTAACCGGACCCGTCGATTCAGACGCGATGCTCTGAATCGTTTCATGATGGCGAACACCGTTATCGACGGGGTTGGTCTCTTGTGAACAGCCGAGAAAAACAGTCAACGCCATCAAAGCTGCGATTATAACTTTGGACACATAGCCTCCAAATTGGTTTTAAAGTTTACGATTTGAATCGTGAGAAACTTGGGCAGCGGGGGCGGGTGGTTTAGTTCTCCGTCGTTTATCTTAGATGCAACCGGCATGCCACCGTATCGACGCTGCAAGTTTGAATAGTAAAATGTAGAATCCGAATTGTAAGCGGGCGTTACTCCTCACCGAAGTGCGCGTCAGCGTCAAAACGCGGAAAGAATTCCAGTGTGAGTTCTACAAACGGTGAAGCAACGCGGCGAATTTCTAAGAGCACACGCAACAGCAGCTTAGCAGTGATGCAGTCTGCAACAACAGAAGCACGTCACGACATCAGTGCACACCATCCCTTACTCCGCTTCTCTCATTGCTCTGCTGCGGCACAGACGATAACGAGGATCGTCGGGCATACGCGTGCAACCTTTGCATGCTTCGGACAACGCCACATGCAACACTTGAAGAAGTTTTTCCGACGTGAATGGTTTGGGAAGAAACATACACACTTCCGACTGTGCACCGTTCTCTGATGCGGCGTTGCCTGCAAGCCCGCTTGCACCAATCACCTTCACATCCGAATTCATCTTGCGCAACTCGTTGATCATCGTCGGTCCGTCCATCACGGGCATCATGATGTCGGTAATGACAAGCGCGATCGAGTCGCGACGTTGCGCGTAGATCGTAAGCGCTTGCCTGCCGTTCTCCGCCATCACAACATCATACCCGGCGTTGACGAGCATGGCTTTGGTCATTTCCAGAATCGCGACCTCATCGTCCACAACAAGAATCAACTCGCCGTTGCCGCGTGCCGGCGCAACGGACTGTTGCTCAACAACGTCCGCTTCCGTAATAGCAAGCGCCGGAAGGTACGCGCGGAAGGATGTTCCCTTGCCAATCTCGGTCTCCACCGTCACAAAGCCTCCGTGACTCTTCACAATCGCAATCACGGTTGAAAGCCCGAGGCCTGTCCCCTTGCCGCGTTCCTTGGTCGTGAAAAACGGATCGAATATCTTGTTGACAATGTCCTTCGGAATGCCGGCGCCGGTATCGGAAACGGCGAGAATGACGTACGAACCGATTTTGGCTTCGATGTTTTCGAGGACGGCACGCTCATCGAGCATAACGTTCTCCGCGGAGATAACGATCGTTCCGTCGCCGCTGATAGCATCGCGCGCATTCACGCAGAAGTTCAGCAGCACCTGGTGCAGTTGGGTCGCGTCGCCGGAAATTGGCCAGAGATCCCGGGCCACTGCTGTCTCGATGCTGATGGCGCGGGGAAATGTTTCCCGCGCGATCCGTTCGATCTCTTTGATGAGATGCTTGAGCTGCACTGTCACGCGCTCGCCTTCCACGCCGCGTGCGAAGGTCAGCACTTGCTTCACCAGATCGGCGCCTCGCTGGGCGTTCGTGCCGAGAATGCCGAGCAGCCGCGACGTGTGAGGATCGCGGCACTTTTCCTTCAGCAAATCCACCGACATCATGATTGGCGAGAGAATGTTATTGATGTCGTGCGCGATGCCCGCGGCCAATGTCCCGATGCCTTCCATGCGTTGAACGCGAAGGAACTGCGCTTCGAGTCGCTTCTTCTCCGTAATGTCGGTATTGATGTGCAGCGTCGTCTTCGGATTGCCGTTGACCTGCACAAGGCTCCACCGGCTTTCCACCAAAATCTCCCGATTGTCTTTCGTGAGTTGCTCAAGCTCGCCCGCCCACTCGCTCCGCTCATGCAGCGCCTTGTTTGCCGGCGCCGTGGCGCTCTGATCGCCGCCGTGCAGCAGCTCTCCCGACTTGCGTCCGATCGCTTCGGCGGCAGTCCATCCGTACAATCGTTCGGCGCCCTTGTTCCAGAATTTGATCACACCGTCGGCATCATCCACAAGAATCGCGTCCCTGGCCTTCTCCAGCAACGTTGCTTGCTCACGAATCAGATCGTTGGCGCGGTGCTGCGCCGTGACATCACGAAAACTCCAGACTCTTCCGACGCTTACTCCTCCGACGCGTTGCGGGTGAGAGTACCGCTCGAACACCCGACCATCACGAAAATCCACGACATCGAAACTCTCTATGTCGGGGTTGCTGTACACCTCCTGCACCCGTCGGCGAAATTCTTCCGGATCGGCCAGCTGAGTCAACACGAATTGCAGCATCCGATCGTCAAGGCGCGACGTAAGAAGCTCTTCCGGAATACGCCACATGTCAACGAACTTCCCGTTGAAGTTGATGACGTTGTTGTGCTGATCGACAACGAGAATGCCGTCGGCCGTCGATTCGAGCGTAGCATGCAACAGCGACACAGATGACTCGAGGCTCTGCGTGCGCTCTTCCACCCGACGCTCCAACTCATCGTGCGCTTGTTGCAGCGCGGAGTCGCGCAGTTGAATCTGCGTCAGCATGTCATTGAAGCCGTTGATCATCTGCCCCAGCTCGTCTTTGCTGTGCGCGGTGGCGCGCACAGAGTAATTCCGATCGACCGAGACTGATCGGGCAATTTGCGCCAGTGCGCGCACCGGCGTCGAAATGACTTTTTGTAGAGCGGACGAAAGCAGGAAGGCCGCCAACATCGACGCCAACATCACCACACCGACGATGAGCAAGTATTGCTGAAGACGGCCATACAATTCCGTCAGATCATATTGAATGTACACCGTTCCGATCTTCTCGCCATCGAGCATGACGCTGCGGAAGATGGTAATGTGGCTTTCCTCAAACCCAAAACCGTCGGGACTTGGGAAGGGAGGAACGTCAAGCCCCTTGCCCGGATCCCGGTAGTAGGTGGCAAAGACCTTCCCATCGGCTGTGTAGATGCACGCGGAGACGGCGTGCCCCTCGGCGCGCAGCGCGGACAAGGTTTCTTCGGCAGACCTCTGATCGTTGAACGGAATCGCTGCGGTCGAGTTCGACCCGATGATATCTGCAAGGCTGAGCAAATTGTACGACGCAGAGCCTCTGAATGCCTGAAACTCGTACCACGTGAAGGCAGCCGCGGCAAGCAGCAGCGCGACGCAACTCGTGGTCATGTTGATCATCATCAGCTTTCGCCGAATTGACATGTCGCGAAATGTCCCCATCACTCCCTCTTTTGCTCCCTGATGATCGTCGCCAGCTTCAGCAGTTTCGAGCTGACCCTGATGTGTTCACGATCTGCTTCGTCAACGTTGATCTCGAAGCGCACCTTCGCATCGGCGAGATAGAAGCGCACCGCGCCTCCGAGCTGCGTGAATTGCTCGATCTCGCTCACCGTGAGAACGCCCGTGCCATCCAGCGTGTGGAGAATCATCGGCACGTCCTTTCGTTCGGACGTGCTGATGAAGAGAATGTGACAGAGTTGAATCTCGGCGGCGCTCGCATACCGTTTGATGACGATCGGACGTCCGTTGACAGTCTTGTTATTGATGACGTCGTCAAGATCGTTGCCGAACGGATCGTCGCCCAGAACGCCGATGATCATCGGCGAATCGCCGCGCGGCAGAAGCTGTGCGGGCCACTCAACGAACTTTGCAAAGTTGAACAGGAACGCCGACTTGATCTGGTATTCGCCGGCCGGCTGCGGTTGCGCATGCGCTGCAGCCGCAATAATGATCGCCAGCGCCAGCGGAACACCGATGTTCCTGGCTCGTCGCGTCTCTTTCACA
This sequence comes from Ignavibacteriota bacterium, assembly GCA_016218065.1. Classification (GTDB taxonomy): domain Bacteria; phylum Bacteroidota; class Ignavibacteria; order UBA10030; family UBA6906; genus CAADGV01. The sequence continues at coordinate 5,363 of JACRFA010000070.1, forward strand.
CTTTGCACGTGTTCGGTCACTCGCACTCGTCAGAATCTCCAGGTGAGTGTGCCGACGAACGCACGCGGAATGGGCGCCGCGAATTCGCCGAGCGGTGTGTCGCCGAATTCCTGGTGATGCGCCCGCGTAAGATTTTGCGCGGTCATGCTCAATGCGAAATTCGAGGTTGCCTGCCATCCGAGACGAAGATCGACGTGGAAATAGCCGGGCATCGACTGATTGGGAAGCGTATCAACGAAGTAGATCAATGCGTCCGCTTCGAGATCGCGCGTAACATTCAGAAATGAACGGAGGTAGCATTGGAACTGCGGATTGTTCTTCATCTCTTCGCTCGACGATGTATCGGTGCTTGTTGCATACGGCTGAAGCTGGCCGCGCAGCAACGTTGCGCCGACGTTCAGTTTCCACCTGTCAAGGGGATGCCAGCTCAACGCCGCCTCGCCGCCGTAGGTCGTGCCCTTCATTTGATTGTCGAACTTGAGCGGGATGGAGAGATATGGCGTCGTGCCCGCGTACTTCAGTGTGGGATCGCCGACGCGCTCTGCTGTGCGCAAGTGGTCGTACACATTGTAGAAGATCGCGATGTCCGCAGAGAACAGTTCCGATGAAGCGTATCGATACCCAAGCTCCGACGCCGTCAGACATTCCGATCTGAATGCCTGATTCCCATCGACAGACACCAGTGCCGTTAGCCCGGGCAACGGCGACGGAAACGCCGCAATTGCGATGGACACGTCTCGCTCAGAACGCGACGGCGTTCGTACGGCGCGTGACACGGCTGTCCACAACGTGTGATGTCGACTCGGCGTGAGCACAAGACGCGCATTCGGCTGGATCTCCAGATAGGTGTAGTCGTTGTACTCGAACTTCGTCCCGACCGTCAAGAAAAGTGTTTGCTCGACGAGCGTCACCTCATCCTGCACAAACGCGTTTGCCAGATTTGCGCTTCTGCTGGGCGTGACGATGCCGACAAAGGCGCTCGGCGTGAATTTATCCCACGTTAAGCGGTAGCCGGCGCCCCACACAATTTTGTGTGAGGGCGTGGGCGAGAAGCCGTGCTGGAAATCGATGTCGAACGTGTTGCGTCCTTCCTTGTACAATGCGTCTTGCCTGAAGGTCCGGTCGAAATACGACTGAAGTTTCATGCTTGACGTGGGCGAGACGGTTTCCTCCCAGCGCGCCAACACGTTGCCGCCCGAGAAGTCCATCGCATCATCAATCGTTAACGTGTACGGCGGCGTCAAAGCGGGAACGCGAAGTCGCTGATGCTTTTTTCCTGAGTAGAGATCTCCCTGCAGAGTGAGAAGCGTTGTCTGCGATGCACTCCAATTGATTTGCGCTCCCCCGCGAACAGTGGACCAGGCATCCGTCGCCCGCCCGCCTCCCGGCAGCCTCGTGTGCCCGACATTGAAAGCCGTCGCGTACACTTTCCAGTAGAGTGTTGAATCGAGTTGTGCAGAATACCTTCCGCTGGCAAAAGGCCCGGCGGCAGTGTTTCCTCCGGCGCTCATCACCCCGCCGGACACATCGCGAGCGGAAGTCGTGGTAATGTTGATGACGCCGTTGACAGCATTCGCTCCCCACAGCGTCGCGCCCGGACCGCGAATCACTTCCACGCGTTGGACATCCAGAAGCGGAATGGACTGCGCATCCCAATACACGCCCGAGAACAGTGGGCTATACACAACTCTCCCGTCGATGAGGACGAGAAGCTTGTTGGCGAAAGGGCCGTTGAACCCGCGTGCGCTGACCGCCCACTTGTTCGCGTCGATGCGCGCGACCTGAACCCCGGGAACCATGCGCAACAGCTCAGGAATGCTGCTTGCGCCCGAGCGCCGGATATCCTCCTGCGTCACGACATACATGGCGGCCGGAGTTTCAAACAGCCGCTCGCTTCGTTTCGACGCCGAGGTCACGTTCACTTCCATCAGCTCCTCCAGCGTCAGATCGGTGAGATCTGCGGCGCTCTCCTGGGCGAGCGCCGACATCCATACGAATGGAATGAAAACAATCATCCCAACGATGATTCTTCTCTTCATCTTCATCACCCTAATTGAAAAAGATCTGAAACTCACTGCGTAGAATGCCGAAGGGAACAACCCGAGGAGGCATCAGCGTTGCGTTGAGCGTCTTACCGCAGGACGGGCTGCAATTCAGATGCCAGTGACCGAACTCTGAGAATTGTACAACAGACGGTGTGAATGAGTGATGAGGGCTGACAGCGGTATGTAGATTGTACATCGCGCCGAGAAAATATCCTACGCGTTATCGCGGAGTGGCCTCGCCCGGCAGTAGGCTCAGGCGCTACGGTTTGGAGTTCGCATCAGGTCGCGTTTCGTTTCGAATCTCCTCGAACTTCGCATCAATGGTTTCGGAGGGAGTTGATGGGGGTGAAGAGGAAGTTGGAACGGCCGGTTGTCGGGTTGTCTGCGTCCGTTCCCATTCCCTGAACTTCCGTACATCTCTCATCAATGATCGGACGAGAAAGCCGAGCATTGCCGCGTCATCGATAACGCCAACGATCGGGATGAAGTCCGGAATGATGTCGAACGGATTGATGGCATAGATGCCCACGAGAATCAGGACCATCAACGTCAGCCACGGAAAGACCCGGTAGGTTCCGTTCAGCCACGCTGCAATCATTCTCATCACGTCGCGCATATTCTCTTCCTCCTCTCACGTCGTGAATTCGTTGATACCTTGCCTGTTTCTTCGTTTCGTTCTGATCAACGACAGAACCACAGACACAGCGAGCGTGAGTCCGATGACTCCGAGCGAAATGCCGATGGGCACATGAAGGAGATCTTCGGCAATCATCTTCAAACCAACAAACACCAGAATCAGGGAGAGGCCATAGCGGAGGTAGTAGAATGTGTTCATCACGCCGGCGAGCAAAAAGTACAACGCCCGCAGACCGAGAATCGCGAAGACGTTCGACGAGTACACGATGAACGGATCGCGCGTCACGGCAAACACCGCCGGTATCGAATCGACTGCGAACACAATGTCTGTGGTTTCAACGGTAAGCAGCACAAGAAACATCGTCGTCAGATAAAGCTTGCCATGCTCACGCACGAAGAATTTCGGCGATTCAAATCCCACCTTAATCGGAAAGAGTCTTCTTGCCAGCCGGATGAAGATATTTTTTTCGGGATGAACTTGTTCGCCGTCGCTGAACGCCATCTTCCATCCGCTCACAATCAAAATTGCTCCGAAGATGTAGAGGATCCACTCGAACTGTGCAATCAGCGCCGCGCCGAGTGCGATGAAGATCGAGCGCATGATCAACGCTCCCAGCACTCCCCAGAAAAGAACTTTGTGCTGATACTTTGCCGGCACACCGAAGTACGAGAAGATGACGATGAAGACGAAAATGTTGTCCACCGATAACGCCTTCTCGACAAGATAGCCCGTGAGAAACTCGAGGCTGATGCGTGACGCGGTGTGCACGCTGCCGGTGTTGCCCTGCACCCAAAAGAACAGCCCGATGTTGAACGCGAATGAGAGCGCAATCCACACCGCGCTCCAGATGGCCGCTTCCTTCACGCTGACGGGTTTGTCGT
>JACRFA010000071.1 GCA_016218065.1 Ignavibacteriota bacterium
CTCCGTCTTCGCAAGCTCGGCGTGTGGAACGAACGTGATCTTGAATTCCTGAGCGAGCTTCTTCGCAACGGATTCCGTCCGGTTCGCGATGAGCACATGCGCGCCGCGCCGTTTGGCTTCGTAGGCAATCGAGCGAGCTGCACCTCCCGCACCGAGAACAAGCATTCGCTTTCCGGCAACCTTCGAGATTTTCTCTATCGCATCGAGCGCGCCGGGAGCGTCTGTGTTCGTCGCGAAGAGTTTCCCTCGCTTGCGGACAATGGTGTTGACGGCGCGAATTCCCTTCGTCGTCGCATCAACCCGATCGACATACTTCATGATCGATTGCTTGTGTGGAAGAGTGACGCTGCATCCGCTCAGCCACGGAAGAACATGTTGCGCAAACGCTGCGAGGTTGTGAACCTCGAACCTGCAGTACACGAAGTTCTTTCCGGCTCGCTGAAAGAGAGGATTGTGAACGAATATGCCTCTGCTCTGGCGCACGGGATTGCCGACAACGCCAAAGACTTTCGTCCCTGACGTAAGCTGATCCGAACGAAAGAGTTTTTTCATCATCGATGCGGGAAGCTGGCCCGGGGCCGCCGGCGCAGCATCTTCTGCGGAAGCATACGTTGCCCAGCCGCCAAACTTGCGATACAGAATTCTTGTCGGCTCGCCGCATTCGCCCATCGCAACCGCGATCGCTTTCTGGCGTTCCGCGCGCGCAAGCCGGAGGAACTCAATCGCGTAACGGATGTACGCGGCGTCATGCGCCATGTACGCAAACTTCAGCACGTGAGCGCCGCTTTGCCGCAACTGCGCGTAGATTCTTTCCGGATTGACGCTTCGCTTTTCAAATTGATGATGCGAAACAATCACCTTCACTCCGCTCTCCAGAAATTCGTCGATGATCGCTTGTCCGTCGCGCAACTCAATATCAACGTACTCGACGCCAATCTGAACGGCGGCTCGCAGTATCTCAAGGCGTTCGGCATCGCTTCCGTCAAAGCGGCCTCCTTCCCGCGCCGATCTGCACGAAACAATGATCGGCCGTCGAGTGGATGTAAGCAGAAACGAGAGCGGCGGCTCCTTGATAAGGTCGAGGCGGAACTCAAACGCATCGGCGTAACGCGAAGAAACTTCTACTTGCGCCAGCGCCTCGTTCATCGACGGACCGGCTACTGAGACAATGATCATCGCAATCGGACTCCAAGCTGTTCTTCGATCAGGACTTCCGGAACCTCAACGCCAATCATCGATGAGCCTATCGCGCTCATCAACACAAACCTCACCATCCCACCGGAAGATTTTTTGTCGGCATAAAGCGCAGCAAAGAATTTCTTTCTGGATGTGAGTGATGGAATTGTCGTCGGCAAACCAAGAACCTTCAGCACGTTGACGAGCCGGTCGAAATCGCGCTTCAACAGAAGACCCAGCCGCACAGCGATTGCAGCTTCTGCAACCAACCCGATTGCCACGGCTTCCCCATGTCTGATGCGAAAATTCAACGCTGATTCCAACGCATGACCGAACGTATGACCGAGGTTCAATGTCTTCCGCAAATCCTTGTCAAACTCATCGCGCTCGACGACGCGTGCCTTCAGTCGAACCGAGCGTTTGATCACTTCCGTCAGCAGCCTCGCATTGTTCTTTCGCAGACTGCCGGCATTGCGCTCCAGAAAAGCAAACAGTGATCGATCAAGAGCCGCGGCAATCTTCACGACTTCCGCAAGGCCGTTCCTGAATTCTCTGACAGGCAGCGTGATCAGAAACCCGGGATCGATGAACACTGCCGCCGGCTGATGAAATGCGCCGATCAGGTTCTTGCCGAGCGGATGATCGACGCCGACTTTGCCGCCGACACTGCTATCCACTTGCGAAAGCAGTGTTGTCGGAAGCTGAATGAATTGCACTCCGCGAAGGATTGTTGACGCAACAAATCCTGCCACATCTCCCACAACGCCTCCGCCAAGCGCAATCACGAGACTGTCGCGCCGAATGCCATGCCGCAGCAATTGCGTCTGCAGCGCGTTCACGACGCGCATGTTCTTCGAGCCTTCGCCGGCAGGGAATGACAGCAGCATCGACTCAACGCCCGCATCGAAGAGCAGTTGGTGAACTCGTCTGCCGTGAAGACGTTCTACGTTCGAGTCGGTGATGATGAACAGATCCGACGAAGTCGTCTTGATGCGCTTCACGAACGCGGCAAGCGCCCCGCGCTCAATGGCGATGTCATACGATCGGTGTGCGATGGGTTGGAGTTTCACGCGGAGATTCATGCGGTACGATAAGAATATTTTGCCGAAACAAAAAACCCCCCGCGTGAGGCGCGAGAGACGTGGACGAGAAGTAGTGTATTCCAGATTTCGGTATCGTATTCAGAACGAAATCGAAAGTTGAATCCTGAAAATACTACTTTTCGTCCACGTCTCGAGGGTTTCAGTTCAAACAAAAAGAAAATCAAAACCCCGTCGTGAACGTCGTCGATTCCGGTTGCGAAAGGTTCACTCCTGATTTGGTACGAAGACCGGTCCCGACCGTCAATGTGTAAGTCGTGTTCGACGCCCAACTCGTTTGAGGATAGATACTCACTGCAGGGCTGTAACCAGGCGGACTCATAACGAAGCGGTAGCTGACAGAAGGAAAAATGCTCACCGCAGAGCGAACAGAGTTGGTATCAAGTTCAGCGCGGGAATAGATCATCAGACGTTCACTTCTTGGGTAGTTGTATGTGCCATAGCTTGGGGCAAGGGAAATGCTGAATGATTCAGTTGTGAACGAGAAGCTGAATGGAGCGGAAAATGTTGTCCCATCCGAAGCGCGAACACTGGAGGAGAGTGTAACTCGATACGTCGCCGATGGCTGAAGCTGAGCAGACGGATTGAAATAGAAATACGAAGAGTTGTAGAGATAGAGACTTCCCGTTATCGGTGGGCTGATCGTAAAAGCAGCTCGAACCGAAGAAGTGTCAAGCGGTCCTGATAGCTCTACTCTGATGCTATTATTTAACCCATTGTTCGTTGAACCATCACTCGGGTATGCGCTTATTACTCTAAAGCTCACCATAGAAAAGGACCCTGCGATCGGTCCGGCGATTACATTCCCAAATGCATCCCGGGCGCCGGCGTTCACATTGACGGCGCACGTAGATCCAAACGCAAACGGTCGCGCTGGCATGAAGATAACTGTCGATGAGTCCCGTGAATATTCGTAGAACATCCATCGTCCATCCACTTGCGGGTTGATGTGCAGCGCGCTGAATATCGAGGAAGAGAGTTTGCTGTTGAAGTAGAGAGTAACGCGCTGGCCGTATCGGACATTTGTGCTGCCGTTCTCAGGAGTCATGGACACAAGTCGGAAAGTTGGCTCAGCGTTAAATGTGAAGATGACTGGCTGCGCGAGATGCCGTCCGTTGATGTCGGTAATTGAAGTATCGATGCGAATGGAAACCTGCCTCCCGATCGGATATATCACGCTGTAATTGTTCAAAGAATCTGAGATGGAAAACGCAAGCACGTGATCGTAGAGATCAGAGGCGCCGCTGGTAGGGTTCAACGGATACGGTCCTGAAATACGATACAGACTAACACGCACCGGCTTGCCAAATCCTGAAGCGGTCACAGCCGACGACGTAACAGAACTCAATCGGATGAACTTGTTGAACCGAACAATGAAATGGGGCTTGGTCGTAGGTCCCGGCACATAAACATCAAACGGGCCTGTAGCGCCATCCGCAGGCAGCGTGAACACAACAACAGGCTGCACGTTTGGATTTGAGAGATCATCAGGCGCACCGTTCTGACCGTTCTGGCCATTCTGGCCGGGAGGACCTTGCGGCCCAGCGGGACCTTCCTTTGAACAACCAACAAAAATGCAAACGACAATCGTCGCAGCGATGATGGTGAAGCTGAACGCGCGACGCGAGTGACCACGAGTCCACGTAATCATGTCCGTCTCCTGGAGAAGTGAAAGAAGTGAGGAAAGAACTGGGATCGAGAGTTCAACGTGATGGTCCGAATTGCGCTCTCAACTACTGAAAAGCTACTGAATGTCTTATTGAATTTCAATCGTATGAGGTGAGATCAATTTTTTTTATCTTTGCTCAACCACAACACGTGAGCATCGTTTGGAAAAACAGTACGTCCGTTCCCTCTTCGACTCGATAGCCCATCGCTACGATCTTCTCAATCACCTGCTCAGCGGAGGGATTGATTTCTATTGGAGACGGCGAGCCATCGGCCATCTCGAATCACTGCGACCGAAGAAGATTCTCGACGTTGCAACCGGCACCGCAGATTTCGCCATCGCAACAATGCGATTGCATCCGGAGAGCGTTGTCGGCGTCGATATTGCGGAAGAGATGTTGAAGCTCGGCCGACAGAAGATCAGCAAGCGCAGTCTCGACAGAATCATCTCACTGCAATCGGGCGAGGCTGAGCATCTGCAATTCAGCACAGGCTCGTTCGACGCGGCAATCGTCGCGTTCGGCGCGAGAAATTTCGAGCGCCTCGAGACAGGCCTCGCAGAAATGCGACGCGTGCTTCGCCCCGGCGGAAGAATTGTCGTGCTGGAATTTTCCAGGCCTCGCGTCTTTCCCTTCAAGCAACTCTACTTCTTCTACTTCCGCACGATGCTGCCTCTGATCGGCAGAATCATTTCGAAGCATCACGAAGCGTACGATTACCTTCCCGACACTGTAATGAAGTTTCCTGAGGGAGATGAGTTTCTGACAATTCTCACGAAGGCGGGATTCAACGACACAAAAGAGGACCGGCTCACATTCGGCGTCGCAACAATCTATGTCGGCACCAAAGTCTGAGTTAGGGACGTGGACGAAAAGTAGCATCCCTAAATTCACCTGCAGATTTTATCGCAAATACGGTATCGAAATCTTGCAGGACCTACTTCTCGTCCACGTTCCTAGCGCCCTCCGGCGCTACTTCTTCACCAACACATTACGCTTCAGCCACTCTTTCACAAGCCATAAGAAGTCGGGATAGCTCAACCGTTTCACATCGAGTCCAGCGGCCGCGCACAACATTGGCAGCTCCGCGCAGAACCGATCATAATTCTCCGCGATCTTCTTTCCGCTCGGCAACGGATGCTCACGCAGTTCAGCCGTATTGCTGCCGAGCCAGTTACGCACGATGTGAATCGCTTCACCCGGTTTGTTGCTGTGTGAGTGGATGTCCTGCCCGGCAATGTCGGACATGAACTGTTGATAGCGGTGAGGTTCTTTGTCGAGGATGAGCGTGATTTTTTTCTTCTGCTTTCCCTTCCCGAACTTTGCCGCGCCGAGAAACAACCCCAGCTCAAGCGGCATATTGAAACGCGGCAGCTTCGTTGCGTCGTCAAGTTCGGTGCGCGAAATATCGTGGATGCCGAGCGGCGACGACTGAATCATCCGGCAGATTTTCTCGATGCGCACGCGGCCTGAGTCGTCGCTTGCCAACGCGCAAACCACATCGAAGTCGCACGCCTGCACGACAAAGCTGATGGCATCAAAGAGCGGTTTGTATTTTTCGTCGAAGGGACAGTTGATGAAGACACTACTTCTTTTTGCCATTCTCCTTGCGGCTTTCTTTCAGCAATCGTTCGCGTTCGCTGGCAACCCAGTCCACAGCCTTCCGGAGAATGCGCACGTCCGTGGTGGGCCTGATGTGCGGCGTTCCGACGCCTGCCAGAAGCAAGCGCTCCGGAATTTCCAGCGAGCGGAAATCCGACGACTTGAGTCTGATGCGAAAAATCTTCTCGTGCGATTTGCGATTTGTACGTGTCATAAACAATTCCTCTCCGCACAAAGTTATCAATAGTCCTCTCACATGTCAAGCGAATATCCGGGTGAGGCACGCTCATCTTCATCACGACTGAGCACAGTCAGCCGTATATACACAGAGGACAACGCTCAACTTCGAAGGTCAACAACCAGCAATCCGTCAAAACACCAATCCTCCGAAGAAGTCCTTCGGAGGATTGCAATGACTCAGTGGCCAAATGATTCGATCACTGTTCCCGCCAAACAGCGGCGGGATTTCGCGGAGAAACGCTCAACATCGATCAACGTTGACCGTTCTGCAGCCAGAGTTCTTTCAGCTCGAGGCTTGTCGTCGTCACCTCGTAGCGAGCGTACAGTGTTGTGCCGAGCGCTTCGACATCGTACTGCTTCACGAGATTCCCGACTCCGCCAGGACTCAGCGCGATTCTGTCCATCGACGAACCCTTGACGCTGACAGGAACCTTGTCGCTCATCGGATTGTCAAGCTCGGCATCAAAGTCAATTGCTACGTCAACCATGTCCGTGTGCATAATGGGCAGCTGGTCAACAGCATACTCGACTTCGCCCTGCGCGTTGTACTGCATCGCAGGATTGTCAAGGTCACGGACGATATTCTCGAAAGTGAACTTCTGCCGGTCGGGCGAGGCCCCGGACTTCTGAGCATTCGACAACCCTCCCTCAATTCCCACCGGCTGGTTTTGCTCGCAGCCAACAACCATCAGCACGAGCACACATGCTAACACTGTTCTCTTCATACAACCTCCCTCACTTGTCCGGCAAAATGTACGAGTGAATGATGAAAGCCAGATTACGAGACCATTAAATTGATAACACACGAATCGAGAAAAGTCCGACTGTTTCCGTATATTCTCTACGCTTGCACGTTCAAGCAACTTCACTTAGCAGAAAATTCAGAAAGAAGAAGCATGGCAGAAAGAACTATCCGGGTCGGCCACAGCCCTGACCCCGACGATGCATTCATGTTCTATGGACTGGCGAGCGGGAAGGTGAAACTGGACGGCATCGTGATCGAGCACTTGCTTGAAGACATCCAGTCGCTGAATGAGCGGGCGATGAAGGCCGAACTTGAGGTCACGGCGATTTCGGCGCATGCCTTCCCGTACGTTGCGGACAATTACTGGATCATGCGAACAGGCGCGAGCATGGGCGAAGGTTACGGCCCCGTGATCATCTCACGAAAGTACGCTACGCTTGATGAGCTGAAAGGAAAGATCGTCGGCACCCCCGGCCCGCTGACCACTGCAACGCTTCTGTTCAAGACATTCACCGATGGCATCAGCAATCTCGACATGCCGTTTGACACAATCATGCAGGCGGTGGATAACGGAACAGTCGATGCCGGATTGCTCATTCACGAAGGACAAATCACGTATCAGGCTCTGGGCTACAAGAAGGTTCTCGACTTCGGGGAGTTTTGGGAAAAGGAAACCAACGGACTGCCACTTCCGCTCGGACTCGATGTTGTGCGGAAAGATTTAGGTGAGCCGCTTGCGCGACTCTTATCGGCGGGACTAAAGGAGAGCATCGCGTTTGGCTATCAGCATCAGCAAGAATCAATTCCGTACGCGATGCAATGGGGCCGCGGCATCGACTACGCACTCGGCGAAAAGTTTGTGAAGATGTACGTCAGCGATCTGACGATTGACATGGGCGAGAACGGAAAGAAGGCGCTGGAGTTGCTATTCCAAAAGGGATTTGCGAAAGGACTCATTTCGAACGTCCCTCCGATTGAGTTGATCTGATATCGCCGCCGTCATTCTAGATTCTTCGTCCCGACCAAAAACGGTCGGGACTCAGAATGAACCATTAACTTCGCGCCGCCATCTGCCGATCCATCATGAGCAGCATGGCTTTGTTATCGCCGATCATCTTCAATTGCTCGACGATCGTGGTTGCGGTTTGCTCTTCCTCCACTTGCTCCGTAATGAACCACTGCAACTCTACCTGACTCGCGTAGTCGTTCTCCTTCAGCGTCATCTCATACAGCTTGTGAATCAAGCCGGTGACTTTCTTCTCATGCTCAAGCACCACGGAAAATAATTCCAGAAGATTGTTGAACGATGCTTTCGGCTCACCAATCGCCTTGAGCGATGTGCTGCTGCCGCGATGATGAACGTAATCAAACAGCTTCATGGCATGACCCAACTCTTCCTGCGCCTGCACTCGCAGCCACTTACCGAAGCCGGAAAAATTGCCGACGTTGCAATAGGACGACATCGCCAAATACAAATACGCCGACTCCAGTTCA
>JACRFA010000064.1 GCA_016218065.1 Ignavibacteriota bacterium
CGTAGGGCGACTGGAGTTACGGTCGAGCCCAGGCCTAAAGAGATTCCGTCGTCGGAAGTGTCTATTCCCGGGAAACGTCGGCGGCTGACCACCGCATTCAAGATACGCGTTGTAGAAACGGTCAGAACCTTGCGCGTCGATGGCAGCAATTCGATTGGTGCATATTTGCGAAAAGAAGGTTGTACTATTCTTCGGTTCGTCGATGGTCGCAACAATTTGATCGAGGTGAGTTGACCGCTCGGCAGAACGAAAGAACGACCACAACACGCACGCTGCAAGCTGAGAATCAACGACTGCGCCGCAAGCTTGAGAAGACTGAAAAGAAACTCAAGAAGACGGAAATGATCGTCGAACTCCAAAAAAAACTTTCGGCGATACTGGAACTGGATCAGCCAACAAGCGACGAGAAGAGTGCAGAGAACTGATAGCGGCGCAGAGAAATGACTATAGCATAACAGCGCTATGTCATGCTTTTGGAGAACCGCGTGCGACGTGGTATCGTTCTCAGTCGCCGCGGAGTTCTTCGCTACGAGCCCGAGTGTCTCACCGAAGACTCTCATGCGAGGAAGAGAATCAGGTTCTTGAAAAACTGAACTCTGAGCGCTTTCGTGATATGGCTCCCGGTGAGGTGTATGCAACAATGCTCGACGAAGGGCTCTATTTGTGCTCAGAAAGGACAATGTACCGCATCCTTTCCCGGAATAAGCAAAACATAATACGGTGGCAATCCCCACCCCGGCTCTATGCAGCTCCAGAGCTGATGGCCAGCCGCGTGAATGAACTCTGGTCGTGGGACATAACAAAACTGAAGGGACCGAGCAAATGGACATATTTCTATCTGTACAAAATCATGGATATTTTCAGCCGCTATGTCGTAGGCTGGATGATTACCTACAAAGAATCGGCAATGCTCGCCGAGGCATTGATTGCAGAAACCTGTTTGAAACAAGACATCAAGCCGGGAGAACTCACTGTGCATGCAGATAACGGGTCTCCGATGACATCGTTTCTCGTGGCGCAATTGTTGGCAAACCTTGGCATAACAAAAACTCATTCTCGACCACATGTCTCGAACGACAATCCATTCTCGGAATCGGCCTTCAAAACTTTGAAATATCGTCCGGACTTTCCTGAATACTTTGAGACCATTGAGCATGCACGTGAATTCTGCCGTCTCTTTTTTGAGTGGTACAATCACCAACATCGGCATTCGGGTATTTCCATGTTGACACCGGCAAGTGTTCATTACCATCACTATCAACCCATTTTACAATCTCGCTCAGTGCTGCTTGCCAGCGCATACTCAGCCCATCCTGAGCGCTTTGTCAAAGGGATGCCAATTGTCAAAGCTTTACCCACTAACGTCTGGATCAATAAACCGAAGACTCTCCCTCAGATTTTGGTGGCTAACTCATAAAAATATTTGTCTCATTGCTATTGACAGGTACCGATTTGGTGTGCAAGTGCATCAAGGTCAACCTGTGCGACCGTTGCCTTCCGAGGTTGCGCTTGGGTTGTTCGATTCTGACCCACTGCTTGATCTCGCGTACTACGACGATGGCAAAATACAAGTGTGGCGCAACCTTGGCAACGGGACGTTTGGAACACGTCCGATATGGGAGACGACTTCACGACCCGTTGCGCAAATGGCATGGCGACGGGCTCCGGATGCTATTTGGCCGCGCTGGAGTGACTTGGTAGTTACCTATTTTGACAACAGCTCCGAGCGCATTTCCCACGAGATGATTCGGAGATGGAGTCCGGGCTTTGCCGTGCAAATCAACACGCCGGGCGGACCAACGCTGAAACTAAATGAGGTGTGGAGAAGTGACACGAGTTGGGGCGCATTCAGCATTGTGGCCGACGATATCGACAACGACGGCAAGAATGAAGCTGTGTACTGGTTCTATCCGTCGCCACTGATTGGCATCAATTGTCGGATGGTCGTTTACGAGAATCAAGGGAATGATAGCTGGCGGATCGACTGGGACACAATTATCACCCGAAGCGAGGGTCCCTATTGCCTATCTGATGTTGATGGTGACGGGCACACAGAAATCATCTTCGTTCGAGATAACAAAATTCAGTTATTGGAATGCGTGGCACCCGGACAGTACAAGTACTATTCGACAAATATTAGTTGGTATAATGAAATCGGATGGGATGTTTTCAGAATACTAGTGTCTGATTACGACCATGATGGTCACAAAGAGCTCGTCGCGGTGGTGACCAACCATGATCGAGGATCATTTGTGTTTGTTTGCGAGTACGTTTCCACGATGGGCACTCAGTTCTCCTTCGACCAACGTTGGATTAGCGTTTACGGGTGGCTGTTTAGTGATATCGAAGTGGGGCAAGTCGATGGAACAGGAGATGAAGAGATTATCCTGTGCAATGGTGATTTTGGAATTGGGGAACATGTGCCTGTAGCATATCTGACGCATGGACCAACGGGTTGGGTTAGGCGCGAGATACATACTGGGCTTTCCTCCGGTTGTATGCACGCGCTCTTTGTTGACATTGACGGCGATTCAACAAAGGAGATCATCGCCGGTGGTGTCGGTCCTTACGGGCATGGCTCCTTATACGCCGTCAAGTGGTTACGTGACAGCACTTTCACTGTAGTGTGGGTAGACTCAACCCTGAACGGTACGCCAACAGGGATTCGCGCTGGAACAGTTGGGAATGGCTTCTACGCTGCAATATCCAATGATAGTTCGGTTCTCTCCCCCACTTGGTGGGGTCTGTCGGCGCTCAAATTGTACAGTATGTCGGGTCAACGAGTCGCTGTGTGGATGCGAGACAGTGCCTCAATTGGCGACTTCTTGCTCAGGGACTTGGATGGGGACGGGAATACTAATGTACTTTGCGGGCTTAATGGCTCGCCGTACATCAGTCGCAGTGCATTGGTCGACTTTGAGGCGTCGTTGATCACTACAACTCAAGAGGCGTTGCCCCCTTCACGCGCAGAGTTTCTCCAAAACTATCCCAACCCCTTCAACCCGTCAACACAAATCAAGTTCGATCTTCCCGAAGCATCGCACGTGACGCTCGCTGTGTATGATGTCCTCGGTCGGAAGGTTGTTGAGCTTGTGAACGGGCAGGTTGCGGAAGGGTATCACACGGCAACATGGAATGCCGTTGATGCAGCAAGCGGAGTTTACTTTGCGCGGTTCACAGCAACGGATGCAGGCGGCAATTTGAAATTGAACAAAGTCAGCAAACTACTTCTCAATAAGTGACAACACTACTGAGATGTAATCCCGATGTTGCTGAGCGGGGTTGACTCTCACAAAGTGAACATTCCCGTAGAGCGACGAGACTCGTCGCTCTACAGTTGAAGCCCGGTCTCGCGCAGCGCGGTCCCGGGCTTCTTCCATTCTTTCCTTAACTTGGCTGGCCACGCCCACGAACGAACATCGCAAGATCCTCACACAGATTATCACAGATCGTTTCTTTGCGTGCTTTCAATCTGTGAGAATCTGTGTTTCCCTTCGCTGCGAAAGCGCTCAAGGTTTGATACCTTGCATTTGCGCGGGCATTTCGGTAACCTTTTTTCAAGCTGTTTCGTACTACCGAGTGCATTTCTTCAATTCACTTTTCAGGAGTCATGAATGAGACGAACCCATCTCGCGGCGATCGTCGCCGCGGTTCTTCTGCTGCGTGTCGGGGCCGTGGCGCAAGATGTTCGCATCAATGTTCCGTATGAACGGTTCACGCTGCCGAATGGTTTGAACGTGATCTTGCATGAAGATCATTCAACACCAACGGTCGCCGTCAACACCTATTACCTCGTCGGTTCCGGTCGGGAGAAAGTCGGACGCACAGGCTTTGCACATCTGTTTGAACACATCATGTTCGAAGGATCGAAGAATGTGCCCGAAGGGAAATTCGATCAATGGCTCGAAGCCGCCGGAGGCAACAACAACGGCTCGACGAATACCGACCGAACCAATTACTACGAAACCGTGCCGAGCAACGCCATCGAGCTTCCACTCTTTTTGGAATCTGACAGGTTGGGCTATTTGCTTGGAACGATGTCTCCCGGCAAAGTGAGCGGGCAACGAGATGTGGTGAAAAACGAGCGCCGCCAGTCGTATGAGAACCGCCCGTACGGAATGGCGTTCATCAAGATCGTGGAGAATATGTACCCGAAGGGACACCCGTACTCGTGGCCAACAATCGGCTACATGAAGGATCTCACGGCAGCCAGCTACAAGGATGTCGTGAACTTCTTCAAGTCGTGGTATGTTCCGAACAACACGTCGATCGTTGTTGCAGGCGACATCGACATTCCGAAAACCAAAACGTTGGTGAAGAAGTGGTTTTCGGAAATTCCCGCCGGCAAACCGATTCCCGCCATCGATCCCCCGGCAGCGCAACTCGCACGCGAGAAGCGACTCGTCATGCAGGACAATGTGCAGCTGCCGCGCCTTTACCTGTGCTGGCACACGCCGCCTGTGTTCTCAGGCGCTGATGCGGCAAATGATCTGCTGGCAAATGTTCTCGCCGGAGGAAAGAACTCGCGCTTGTACAAGCGACTCGTGTATGATCTGCAAATTGCCCAGGATGTTTCAGCATTCAATTCTTCCTCGCAGCTTGGGTCGATGTTCACGATCGTTGCCACCGCGCGTTCAGGCCATACGTTGAAGGAGCTTGAAAGCGTGATTCAGGAGGAACTCAATATGATTCGGACTGCACCGCCGTCGCAACGCGAGGTGGAGCGCGCAGTGAATCAGTATGAAGCGAGTTTCCTTGAACGGCTTGAGAGCGTTGAGAACAAGGCGGACATCCTCAACAATTATTATCAGCTCACCGGCAACCCGGACTATTTCAATGAAGATCTTGCGCGCTACAAAGCGCTTGATCCGACCGACATCACCGCAGCAGCACAGACGTATCTCGGCAGCAACAATCGCCTCCTGCTCAGTATCGTTCCGACAGGGAAGAAGAATGTGGCTGCAATCAATTCCGTGGAGGTGAAAAAATGATGCTTCGACTACGCTACACTTCGTTTCGCTTCGCTCAGCACAACGTGCTTCGACTACGCTACACTTCGTGGAGTTTACCCCGTTCTTGGGGCTTCGCTCAGCACAACGTGCTTCGACGACGCTACACTTCGTGGAGTTTACTCCGTTCTTGGAGCTTCGCTCAGCACAACGTGCTTCGACTTCGCTACACTTCGTGGAGTTTACTCCGTTCTTGGAGCTTCGCTCAGCATTGCGCAGCAACTCTTACCATTCTTAGCCTCCTTGTGGTTGAGGCTGATGTTTACGCACAGAAACCGGATCGCAGCAGGCCGCCTGAGCTTGGTCCGCCTCCGACGTTGCAGTTGCCTTCTATTCAACGCTTCCAGTTATCGAATGGTCTTGCGGTGGTGGTGATGGAAAAGCATCAGGTGCCGCTGGTTCAGATGAACCTGATGGTGAATGCGGGCACCGCGATGGATCCCGCCGATCAGCGTGGTCTTTCGAGTATGACCGCGGCGATGATGGAGGAAGGCGCAGGAACGCGCAACGCGTTGGACTTTGCTGATGCCGTGGATTTTCTGGGAGCAAATCTCTCGGTGAACTCAGGAATGCACACCACAACGGTGTCGTTGTTCACGCCGCTCAGCAAGCTCGACACTGCGCTTGCGCTGTTCGCGGATGTTGTACTCCGTCCCCGATTTCCTGCCGAGGAGCTTGAACGCAGCCGAACCGAACGATTGACAACGCTGCTGCAATGGCATGATGAACCGCGGGTGATCGGCTCGACGCTGTTCAACAGAATACTGTTCGGCATGGCGCATCCGTACGGTCCGCCGACGATGGGGAATGAACAAACGCTGCGCGGCTTCACTGTCGATCAACTGAGGCAGTTCTACCAATCACAGTTTCGACCCGACAACGCGACATTGATTATCGTCGGCGATGTTACGCCTTCGGAGTTGAAACCGAAACTCGACGCGTTGCTCGCGAGCTGGAAAAGCGGCGCGCCACTCGTGAAGCCGACGTGGCCGGCTGCGAAGCAGGTCGAGGCGCGAAAAATCTCTATCGTCGATAAGCCCGGTGCTGCGCAGTCGGTGATTCGCATCGGCAGGATCGGCGTTGCCCGCACGACCGAAGACTACTATGCCATCACCGTCATGAATACCATTCTCGGCGCTTCGTTCACGTCGCGGCTGAACAACAATTTGCGCGAGGTGCACGGATATTCGTACGGCGCGAATTCGCGATTCAATTTCATGCCCATCCCCGGCGCGTTCATTGCCGCATCGGATGTTCAAACCGACGTGACGGACAAAGCGCTGCATGAGTTCATGAAGGAGTTGCGTAATATCTCGACTGTTTCCGATGAAGAACTCACGCGAGCGAAGAATTATGTGGCGTTGAGTTATCCGAGCGACTTCCAATCCGTCGGGCAAATTGCCGGAAGTCTCGGCGAGTTGGTCATGTACAGTTTGCCGGACGACTACTTCAACAACTACACGAAGAATATTCTCGCCGTCTCGAAAGATGATGTCGTGCGTGTCGCGAAGAAGTATGTCGATCCTGAGAAGATCGCCATCATTATCGTTGGGGATCGGAAGAAGATTGAGAAGGGCATCGCAGATCTGAAGCTGGGGCCGATCGAGAATCTCTCGATTGAAGATGTGCTGGGCAAGCCGCCGGTAATTGGCAAGAAGTAATAAGGGACTATTACCCTCACGTGATTGCGTCCTGCCCGCGCGCACCAAAAGAAAATCCCGCACAGGCAATGTGCGGGATTCTTTTTTGTCGGAGCGGCGGGATTTGAACCCACGACCCCTTGCACCCCAAGCAAGTGCGCTACCGGGCTGCGCCACGCTCCGAATGGATCTGTTGCTTAATTCTCTGAAGTTCCTTCCAACCTTTAGGTGATTTTAGATATCGTTCACGGACAATTGCTTCGCTACGTGTCGGGAATTTTTCCCAAGGGGATGGCTTCGCCACTGCGCCACGCTCCGAATATTTTCACTTTTTTGCGGCGAATGAACTACGCCACACTCCAAGATACTAAACCTCGGGAGTGAGTGCAAGAGAGAAGTTGGTTGGAGATTCCCCATCGAAACTGCCTAAGAACTATCTTTCTGTCCCGACATAGTCGGGATCACAGAGGCGAAGAATCCAGAAACCCGTACTGGATTCTTCACTCCGTCCCAACATGAAAAGAAGTTGGGACTCTGTTCAGAATGACAAACAAAAAAATGTCAACGTGTTTCCCCGGCGTTTTCGGGAATCTCCATAGAAGTTGGTTGCTTCTGTTCTACGGTTTACTTTTCCAATTTCCAATGCTAACGATTCAAACCCAACTACTGGAACCGATTGCTCCCCCCTATCAGAAGCTATCGAGTCGCTTGTGCTGCAATCAGATCAGGTCGAAGCGATCAAGGTTCATCACCTTGTTCCAAGCCGCTACGAAGTCATTGACAAACTTCCCCTGCGAGTCCGAACTTCCGTAGACTTCCGCCAGAGCGCGGAGCTGGGAGTTTGAACCGAAGATGAGATCGACACGCGTGCCGGTCCATTTAACCGCGCCCGTCTTGCGATCGCGGCCTTCAAACACATCGGCGTCTTTCGCGACCGCCTTCCACTCCGTACCCATGTCGAGCAGGTTCACGAAGAAGTCATTCGTCAGCGTCTCGGGTCGCTTGGTAAATACGCCGTGTGGTGATTGCCCGAAGTGAGCATTCATTACACGCATGCCGCCGACGAGAACCGTCATCTCCGGTGCGGTCAACGTCAGCAATTGGGCCTTGTCAACCAGGAGCTCCTCGGCCGACACAGAGAATTTGGTCTTGAGGTAGTTACGAAAGCCGTCCGCGAACGGTTCCAGCACGGCGAAGGAGGCCGCATCGGTTTGCTCCTGCGACGCGTCCATGCGCCCCGGTGCAAAAGGAACTGTCGCATTGTGGCCGGCATTCTTTGCCGCTTGCTCGACGCCGGCACAACCTGCCAGCACAATCAGGTCGGCAAGGGAGACTTTCTTGCCGTCCGACTCGGCGCTATTGAACGCGCTCTGGATTCCCTCAAGAGTCTTGAGAACCTTGGCCAGCCTGGCGGGCTGGTTGACTTCCCAATCCTTCTGCGGGGCAAGGCGAATCCGCGCGCCGTTGGCGCCGCCGCGTTTGTCGGAGCCGCGGAAGGTGGACGCCGACGCCCACGCTGTCGTGACCAACTCGGCGATGGAGAGACCGGAGGCCAGGATCTTTGTTTTGAGGGCGGCGATGTCCTTGTCGTCGATCAGCTTGTGATTCACGGCGGGGATGGGGTCTTGCCAGATGAGATCTTCAGTCGGGACTTCGGGGCCGAGATAGCGGGCGCGCGGACCCATGTCGCGGTGTGTCAGCTTGAACCAAGCGCGGGCGAACGCGTCCGCGAACTCGTCCGGATTCTCCATGAAGCGCCGCGAGATTTTCTCGTACACGGGGTCGAAGCGCAACGAGAGGTCGGTGGTCAGCATAGTCGGCACATGCTTCTTCGACGGATCGTGAGCGTCGGGAATCGTCGCGCCCGCGCCCTTGGCAATCCACTGATGCGCACCGGCCGGACTCTTTGTCAACTCCCATTCATAGCCGAACAAGTTCCAGAAAAAATTGTTGCTCCACTTTGTCGGCGTGTTTGTCCACGTCACTTCCAGGCCGCTGGATATCGTGTCTGCGCCTTTGCCGGTTCCGAAGCTAATCTTCCAGCCCAAGCCTTGCTCCTCGATGACTGCCGCTTCGGGTTCGGGCCCTACGTGTTTCGCATCGCCGGCGCCATGTGTTTTGCCGAAGGTATGCCCGCCAGCGATAAGCGCGACCGTCTCTTCGTCGTTCATTGCCATCCGGGCGAACGTCTCGCGGATATCCCGTACTGCAGCAACCGGATCCGGGTTGGCGTTGGGACCTTCCGGGTTAACGTAGATCAAGCCCATTTGCACGGCGGCCAGCGGATTTTCGAGCGCCCGATCACCGGTGTAACGCTTATCCTCCAACCACTTGTTCTCGGATCCCCAATAGATTTCCTTTTCGGGTTCCCAGATGTCCTCACGCCCTCCGCCAAAGCCGAAGGTTTTGAAACCCATGGATTCAAGGGCGACATTGCCCGCAAGGATTATCAGGTCGGCCCAGGAAATTTTCCGACCGTACTTCTGTTTGATCGGCCAGAGAAGCCTGCGGGCCTTGTCGAGGTTGACGTTGTCAGGCCAGCTGTTGAGTGGGGCAAAGCGTTGGTTGCCGTTGCCTCCGCCGCCGCGGCCGTCGCCAGTGCGGTAGGTGCCGGCGCTGTGCCACGCCATGCGAATGAACAGAGGCCCGTAGTGACCGAAATCCGCCGGCCACCAGTCCTGCGACTTCGTCATGAGTTCGCTGAGATCCTTTTTCACGATCTGTAAGTCGAGACTCTTAAACTCTTCCGCGTAATTGAAATCCTCCCCCAACGGATTCGACTTGGAGGAGTGCTGGTGGAGAATATCGAGCTTCAGCTGATGCGGCCACCAGTCCCGGTTTGTTGTGCCGCCGCCGGCAGTGTGTACCGGACATTTCCCTTCTTCATTCATGACATTTGCTCCTATCGTTTACGAAAAATGTGAAACCGTGCTACTATGAATAGTGGAATAGCAACGTTTACAGTATTCTTGCTCCCACCTAACAACGTTTGCCTGACCTGCGGAGTGCGAGCGACACAGGATTGAATCTATATAGAGGTCATGTGGATTTCAAGGATTGTCGGAGATGGTTCGCGCTACACGCACACTCGACCAGCCAGTCTTGAGTCGTTACGCAAATCCTTCAACAGCGATGATAAAAAGGTGGCGGGCGTCCTCAGTTCAGTTTGTGCAGCAACTCTTCCAGAAATTTCTTCACTTCAAGAACATCGGTGCGTAACTGCTCGTCTTTGATTTTTGTCTTTGGCTTCGGCGCGTCGATCAGTTCGAGTTGTTCGCCTGTATCGGTCTCGGGAGTGTACGACTTGAGAACTTGCTTGGCGCCTTCGATAGTATAGCGTTCATCCCGAAGGAGTTTCTTAATATAGAGGATAAGTTTGATGTCGCGGTTTGTGTAGATGCGATTGCCCGCGCGGTTCTTCTGGGGTCTCAACTCGTCAAACTCCGATTCCCAATATCGAAGGACATACTGTTCAAGATCGGTGATCTTGCTGACTTCACTGATCGAGTAATACAGCTTCTTGATTCCGGTTGCTTTCATTCACTCACCCCGTGATTGTTCGAACCGTCGAGTGGCTTTGCTGGATGAAACTACTGAATTGTCGTCCGAAGAGCAAGCGAACGAAACTGCGCTTCGGATCCGCCAAATCCGAATTCAGGCTACCGCCCTTTGCGTTTGTTGATCCGCACGTCCACGTCGCGCAGGTTCTGCAATTCTGTTGTCGTGCGTTTTAGGTCTGCTTCCAGGTCTTGAACTTTCTTCCCCTTCGACGCAAGCTCAGCAGATTGTTTGCGCAGCGCAGCCTGAAGGCTATCAACCATCATCTCGATTGTCTTTATGCTGTTTTGTTGGATGGCCATCTGTTCGAGCATGAAAACATAGACTTCGGCTGCCGATCGTTCTTCGCGTGAAATTGGCAGCGAAACGTACTTGCGGAACCAGTACAGCGATGTACTGTCGCTTCTGTAGGGGTTGGACGGACTGCTGTGGAGCAGCGCGGATTTGCGCACCGCTTCGACGTAGTGTGACGTTGTGGGATACAACTCGGCGACCAGCCTATATTCGAGCGCGGCCTCGCGAAGCGCCTGCGCCCGTTCGAGACTGTCGGCCAGCTGCATGTGATACTCTGCCCGTAC
>JACRFA010000065.1 GCA_016218065.1 Ignavibacteriota bacterium
CTCGGATGGATAGACGAAGTCAAACAGCACGAGGTGATTCAGCAGCACTTTCCAGTCGGAGCCGAAGCGCATGAGCAGGCGACGCCAGTCCATCTTTTCACCCGTCGCTCGAATGATGTGGTTGACGTCCGCCCCATCGTATCGTTCGCGTTCCATGACGTAGGCTTTCGAGTAGATCATCTCTTCGGGAGGAACGAGCTTGATGGTCGTTTCGAGCACAACATCATCGACTGCGTACCGGAACCAATCTTCGTCGATGCTTGTCGTGCCGTTTCCCGATCCAAAAATAACATCGACAACATATTCGCCGTCATAAATCTTTCCGAGCCAATGCGGAAAGGGAATTTCCGTCCTGTATCCGCGCGGTGCAAAAAGATTCAGCGCACGCTCGCAGTCCTCGGGCTTGACGAAGATGTCGAAATCCTTGGTCGAGCGCACGATGCCGGCGTAGCGTTGCAGCGCGTACGCGCCGCCAACAAGAAACGCGATGTCGTTCGCATTCAACAGATCGAGCGCCTTGCGATAAAACATCCTCGCCTCTGCCTCGATCTCCTGGGCGTACCGTTGCCTGACGTCTATACCGTTTCGCTTCATGGCATTAGATTTCTAAAAGGTAGAACGGCGGGCGGTCTGGAAAAGTTCGTTGCAGCACGCTCATCGAAACGTTGTAAACGGGAATGTTGTTCCTCGTCGTCCCGTGTAACTGACCGCGGTGGGCATGGCCATGAAACACCGCATTCACTTCATAGCGCGTGAACGGATCTTCGAGACGGTTGGACCCAAGCCACGGAAGAATTTCGGGAGGCTCGCCCTCGACTGTTGCCCGGCTGGGTGAGTAATGCAGAATAGCAATCTTGCGCTCGACACGCAGCTTGGCGAGCGCAGTCTCGAGCTTCAATGACTCATTGACGGCTTCTCGCACAAAAAGCTTGATCACGTCTTCACCCCAGGGTTGCAGCGCGCCCGGGCCAAATCCGCCAGCAAATCCTTTTGCTCCCGCAAAACCTACGCCCTTGATCTCGCACGCGTCGCCATCAAGAATGTTGATACCCGACTCGCGAAGAATTGTTTTGACTTCATCTTGTTTGCCCGATTCGAAGTCGTGATTGCCCAGCACTCCGATGCATGGAATCTTCACGATCGCATTCAGTTCGCGTGCAAGGTTTTTGGCTTCATCGGGCAAGCCGGTGTCGGTGAGATCGCCACAGAGGAGGAGAATATCGGCGGACTTGGTTGCTTCCGCGAATACTGCCTGCAAGTGCTGTTGGGGAACCCTGCTGAAATGAAGATCGGCAACTGCTGCTACTTTCACCGGCAGACTCTGATTCTCCATCTCGCCCTCTGCATTTGTTCTACATCCCGACAGCTACTCTGCCGCGACTACCACGTAGAACAATTTCCTGCGGCGAAAGTTCACGCAGCCAAGTCGGTCGCGAGCGGATGGAGCTTCAGCACGTCGTATAAGGTGGTTCGTTGGGCAGCCGCGAATCCTGCGCCATGAATCAGCTCAATGCACTCTTCCGTGTTCGTTTTGTTGACGAAGTTTGCCGCGGCGTGCACATTCTCTTCCAGGATCGTTCCGCCAAAATCATCAGCCCCGAAGTGCAGCGCGATCTGTCCGGTCTTCTTCCCTTCTGAAAACCAAGAGGCTTGGATGTGGTCGAAGTCGTCGAGATAGATTCGAGAGAACGCGATCATCTGCAGGTATCGCGTGGGAGTTGCGTAGTGAGGGATAATCTTCTCCAGCGGCGTGTTGCCCGGCTTGAAGCTCCACGGAATGAATGCAGTAAACCCGTGATACTCGTCCTGCAACTGACGAACGACTTCGAGATGCTCGACGATGTCGTCCTCCTTTTCGAGATGGCCGTACATCATCGTTGCCGTTGTCTTGAACCCGAGCTTGTGCGCCTCGCGCATCACGTTCAGCCAGTCGGCGCTCGTTCCCTTTTTGCTGCTGATCTTTTTCTTCACTCTATCGGAAAGAATCTCGGCGCCGCCGCCGGGAATTGTCCGTTGACCCGCATCCCACAAACGTCGGAGAACTTGCGGGACGGTTAGTCCTGAAACTTCCGCCATTATGAGTATCTCTGACGTTGAGTAGAAGTGGGGAGTCACGCCGGGCACTTCCTTTACTGTCCGTTCCACCATCTCGACATAATACTCAAATGGAATTGCCGGGTTCACGCCGCCTTGCAGCAAGATGGTTGTCACTCCTTTTTCAGCCGACTCCTTAAACTTCTGAATCATGCGGTCGACTGAATATGTGTACTCGCCCTCATCGCCCGGATGGCGATAAAACGCGCAGAAGATGCAGTCAATGTTGCAGATGTTCGTGTAGTTCGGATTCGTGTCTACGACGAACGTGACGCGCTGCTCGGGATTTTTGTGGAAGCGAATCTCGCTTGCCAAATCGCCGAGTTCGAGCAGTTCACTCTTTTGCAGAAGGAACAATCCTTCTTCGCGAGTGAGGCGTTCGCCGCTTCGGACTTTGTTGTAGATGGTGGATAGTTGCATGTGATCCTATACTCTAATTCGTTCAGACAGAACTTTCAGAAAATCTCTCGAACTGTGAATTATGGCTATGATAAAACATCTGTCATCGGACAAATAGTACGCAGTTCGATAATTGCCTGTGATTACCTCACGGATGTCGTCCTTTCCAACTTCCGGGACAATTCTTCCTATGCGAGGGAACTGAGAAAGCCGTTCCACAGCATCGATGATTCTTTTCGCCTCGCGCGAAGCATACGCGAAGGAATCCCGAGAGATGTGTTCAACAATATCTTCAAGATCCCCAATGGCGGGATCTGTCCAGGCTATTTGAGCCATTTACTCATGCGTCGTTTCACTTCCTCATGCGAGACAGTCTGACCTTTCTCAACGGCTTCTAGCCCCTTATCCACTTTCTCAAGTACGTAGAGACCATAGAGAATATCCTCGAAAGTGGCAGTGTCGCTCATCCGCTGGAGAAGTTTGAGAGATGCTTCGCGTGGTCGCAGGCGCTCAATTCGACTCTTCCTCTTTGGTTTCTTTGTCTGATATGTTGCTGTGTGTTCCTTCACCTTGGGCATTCGTTCACCTTTCACTTTTGCCATCGTCTTTGCTCACGTTCGCCACGCTACTTTCTATCGATAAACGTCTTTCCGATGCGCCACCTTTGTAAGGAGTACAATCTTTTCCGCTTCAAGAATCTTGTATACAACACGATAGTCACCAACGCGAATTCGCCGACCATCCATTCCTTTCAGTTTCTTTGCCCCTGCAGGCCTTGGATTTGTTTCTAATAGCTCGATGTGTGCAATGATACGGTGTTCATCGGTATCCGGCAACGATTCAAGAACCTTCATTATCCTCTTCGGAATAACGAGCTGATAACTCATTTGCGCTTGGCTTTGCGATGATGTTTGTATTCTAGCAGTGTCACGTAATCACCCCCTCGATACTCAGCCATTGCTTGCTCTGCACTCTCCTTGAAGTCGCGAATATCATCAAGATCTTCCTGCGCTTCGACCATCTTGTTGTATGTTGCAAGATCGAGGATTACTCCGATTCGTTTTCCGCGATCATCATGGATGAACTCACGACGCCGATATTGCGGGCGAACCTTCAGCTCCGGTTTCTTTGTTCGGTACGCGACCGATTGTTCTTTCACTTTTGCCATCGTCAATTCTCCTTCGCCGTCTTCGTCGGTTCAAGTTCTTCAATCAACTCTCGAAATCTTCCCATCGCCTCCCTCTCGCGCTCGCCGAGCCGGTAGTTGAATCCCTCAAGGTATTCCCGCGTCGCTTCCGCAGCGAGACCGATTTGCCTGCCGTGCAATTCGCCGACGGAAGCAAGTCTCTCTTCACTCTTCGCGAGTGCATTCGAGAGAATCTTCTTCAGTTCTTCTTTCGTCAATTCGTCGAGAGATTTCTTCATTGCCCAAACGGCAAACACAAACGGCAGCTTCTGCCAATCGTACCATTCTTTCGCGAGATCGAACACAAGCTCGAAGCCATTGAGTCCGGTTTTGTTACAGCGAAGCGCTTCATCGCCGATAAGCAGCACAGCGTCGAACTTCGTGTAATCGTTCACGCCGGCATGCAGTCGTTCAAACCTCGCACGCACGCCGTACTTCTTCTCCAGCAACACCTTCAGCAAGATCACGGACGTTGCAGTGTCATCGGTTATGCCGATGGTCTTGCCGTCGAGGTCGCGCCAGCCTTCGTTGGAGAAGAGCATTACGCTCTTCACCTGATCGCGAGTAGCAATACACCAGCCCATCATCTCAAGCGTCTCCTCTTGAGAGATGAAATCCATGAGCGAAAAGAGTCCCGCATCGATTTGTCCTTTCTCGCTTAGCATCCCCATGCGTCGCGGCGCAACGGGAAGCATGCGAAATTGCCGCTTCTCGAAATGCGAGTAGAACGGAACGGAGTTGAGATACGGAATCTTCCCAATAACATTCTCGGCGTACAGATTGAGCGGATTGTAGTACGCGTCGCGCTCGACAGGAATCTTTCCCGCGTCCTTGATGATCTTGACAAGCTGATCTTTCGCCAACGTCATCGGACTGATGGCGCCGGCGTCGTGCGCAATCTTCTCGCCGCCAACCGTGCCGTCCATGTCGTCCGCTCCGAAGTTGAGCGCAACCGAAGCAACTTCTTCCGTCAACATAACCCAGTAAGCTTTGATGTGAGGAAAGTTGTCGAGCATGAGGCGCGAGATGGCTATCGTCTTCAAGTCGTCAATCGCAGACGTGAATTGATTCTTCGGCTTGATGCCGGTGTCGCCCGGTTGAAATGCGAGTGGAATGAACGTGAGAAAGCCGCCGGTCTCGTCCTGCGCCTCCCGCAGCCTGATCATGTGCATGAGCCGCTCTTCCAACGTTTCAATATGTCCGTAGAGAAGCGTACTGTTGGTTGGAATGCCGAGCTTGTGCGCTGCTTTGTGAACTTGAAACCATCCCTTCGCACCGATCTTCTGTGGAAAGAGCAGCTTGCGAACTCGTTCCGAGAAAACTTCTGCGCCGCCGCCGGGCATCGTTCGCAATCCTGCTTCCTGAAGCTGACGCAGGACTTCCTCAATCGGTATCTTGAATTTCTTGTGGAAGAAATCGATCTCGACGGCTGTGAATGCCTTGACGTCAGTGTTCGGAAATTTATCGTGAATCGTTCTGACGATGTCAAGATAGCGTTCCCATGGCCAATCTGGAGGCATGCCGCCGGTGATGTGTACTTCGTGGATGTCGGGCGTGAGCTTCGAGAGGATTTCGACGGTCGTCATTTCGTACGCGTCGGGGCGACCTTTCTTCGTGGCGAAGTCACAGAACTTGCAGGAGAGAACGCAGATGTTCGTGTGCTCGATTTTCTGGTTAAGGACGAAATACACGGCATCGCCGCTCTTCTGCTGCTGGACGAAGTGCGCCATCTTTCCCAGAGAAAGAAGATCGCGCGTTTTGTACATCGTCAGTCCGTCGTCGAGCGAGAGGCGTTCGCCGCGTTGGATTTTGTTCCAGACGGAGATGAGTGAGTTGTCTCTAAAGTTCATAGTGCATTCTATTTCAGTTCTAACGCATCTTTCAAACACTCATCAAGTTCATTCTTCAGTCGCGTTGGAAGTTTCCCGAGCGCACGAAGAATCATAGACTTATTTATCGTAAAAAGAGACTCGCATCTGACAACAGAAGGGACACGGATCCCGCTCATCTTTACATCCTCGCCAAAAATGAAAACGTGCGTCGCTTCCTTCGGGCGTGAAACATTCGATGTGCAAACCGCAATGATGATATCCTTCAGCCTTTTGTTGTTCGACTCCTTTGACACGACCACGCCCGGACGCATCTTGAACTCAAGCAATTGGGTAGAAGGCATCGGAACTCGGCAGAGGACAACTGTGCCCTTCTTCATTTTTTCTTCCTTCGAGCAAACACTTCGTCATAAATGTCATTCTCTTCGGACAGCCAATCTTCATACCCTCGTGCTGTCGTTTGGAGCCTAAACATATCCTCCGCCTGTTCTCTTTCCTTCAAGTATCGAAGGAAGTCTAGCGCCACCTCCAACTTCTGCATAGGAAGTTCTTTCAAGCACTGCTCTGCCTGCTTGCGTTTTGCAGCCGCTGTCATAGAGTCCTCAGGTTTTGTCAGTATCGAGACCATTGATCCGCGAAAAACCGTCACAATGTAAACATCTTTGCCCCTTCTATCAACCAACGGAAAAACGTACGCCATCGACTTGACGCTCAGCGCGACCGCAGGGTAAAACATCAAACATCGGCGTGCATGAATAAGTACAGGCGCCCTCGCGGCGCCTGCTGTGTAGATTGGTTACCACAACTTATCTCCAATAACTCTCCCATCGTTCCTCCACCTTCTTCTTCACTTCGTCCGTCATTCGCAGCGGCTTCGGGTAACCCCTCTTTCCATATCGCATCAATTCCATCAACCCTTTACGGCTCAGGAATCTGCGTTGTCCGAATAGAAGCACCATGAAAAAGTATATTGCTATGTTAGAATTTCATGGTTATATTCAGCACATGATTGAGCGACCAAAACTGAAAGAGCAACTTCGCACAGCCCTGAAACGCAGCCGAATTGTTGCAGTTGTGGGGCCACGCCAATGCGGGAAGACAACTCTCGCACGGCAATTTGTCGATATTGACTCTCCAAACTATTTCGACCTAGAGGATCCGACAGCTCTTGCGCTCCTTGAAGAACCCATGACTGCTCTGGCGGATCTCCGCGGTATTGTCGTCATCGACGAAGTCCAACGTCGCCCTGACTTGTTTCCGGTGTTGCGTGTGCTGGCAGATCGCACGAGAGTTCCTGCACGCTTTCTTATTTTGGGAAGCGCTTCACCTTCTCTCCTACGCCAGACCTCGGAATCGCTTGCAGGACGAATCGAAGTGGTGACAATGGCAGGCTTCTTCCTCGGCGATATCGGAGTAGCGCATCAGAAAAAACACTGGCTGCGTGGTGGTTTCCCCCTTTCATTTCTTTCCCGCTCGGAAGAGACGAGTATCAGCTGGCGCCGCAACTTTGTCCAAACGTTTCTGGAACGCGACATCCCGCAATTCGGGTTTCAAATTCCGGCCACAACGCTGCTTCGCTTCTGGACTATTGTCGCGCAATATCACGGTCAGATCTGGAATTCCGCCGAGCCGGCCCGAACTCTTGGGGTGAGCGAGCCAACAATACGTCGCTATCTTGATTTGCTCACTGACCTCTTCATGATCCGGCAACTTCAGCCGTGGTACTCCAACATCAAGAAGCGGCAGGTGAAGACGCCAAAAACCTACTTTCGCGACACGGGACTGCTGCATCAACTGCTCGGCATTAGAACGCACAACGAGCTGCTGAGGCATCCCAAATGTGGAAGTTCATGGGAAGGATATGTAGTAGAGGAGTGCATTACAACTCTGCAGCCGGATGAAGTGTTCTTCTGGGCAACTCACAATGGAGCAGAAATTGATCTGGTCATGCACAAACGGGGACAGCGTCTTGGTGTTGAATGCAAACGTACCGATGCACCGCGGCTCACGCCGTCCATTCGAACTGCTATCGAAGATATCAACCTCGATCGCGTCGCTGTTATCTATCCCGGCAAGCGACGATATTCATTGGGGCCTCGTGTCGAAGCGGTACCATTCGAAGCCATCGTGAACGGAATGAAGGGGCTCTTTCCTTAGTGTATCGTCGGTACTATTTCCAATAACTCTCCCATCGTTCCTCCACTTTCTTCTTCACTTCGTCCGTCATTCGCAGCGGCTTCGGGTAACCTTCCTTCCATGTCGCATCAATTCCCATGACGCCCTTGTAAATTGGACTGATGCCATGAAGTTTTTGTTCGGTGAAGACGACGTCGCGCTCGCAATCGAAACGCGTGAAGACCCCCCAGATGTAGCTCTCTTTGTCATGGAGATCAACGTCCTCGCTCACGGCAGCGATGAGGGAAATGGAGGAGAGTTCGGGAAGGGAGACGAGTTTCTGAACGATTTGAGAGCCGATCGTGGATTCTGGATTCTCCGAAGGTCGATGACTCGACTCGTCGAGAGTCCTTACGGACGGGATTCGGGATTCATGATTCGGCAAATGTGAGACAACTTTCACAAGTAACAAGCTATCGTGAACGAGGTTGACATCCACAATCCGCTTATCAAGTTCTTTCGCACGTATCCACTTATCCATCAATTCATCGATCCTACGGCGAGCTTCATCAATTCCTCGCGCTTTCCGCGTCGCATCAACAATCATCTTACTCCCGAGACTCATCTTGAAGCTTGTGAAGTCGAGCGTATCGAGCGGCACCTTCGGTATCATCACAAAATCAAAATGCGGATCAAAGTTATCACGAACGCTTTTCATCACGGCGTCGAAGTCCTTGACGTTCACACCTTCTGAAACGAGAATGATGCACTTTGTGAGGGAAAGCTGCGACATGCCCATCAGGCCAAGCGCCGTCTTCATCGCTTCTTTCTGATAACGCTGATCGACAGCAACGACAAGCAAGTTGTGGAAGCCGGCTTCGTAGTACGCCCACATGTCCGTGATCTCGGAGTGAATTAGCCGCGCGAGCGGCGCAAGAATCATCTGTGTTGCATCGCCGAGCCATTTGTCTTCCATTGGCGGGATGCCGACAACGGTCGCGGGATACACCGCGTCGCGCCGATGAGTAACACTCTTGATGTGAAAGACGGGAAACTCCGCAGCCGCCGAATAATGTCCGAAGTGATCGCCGAATGGTCCTTCCAATCTTCGTTCGTGAAGAGGAACAACTCCTTCGAGAATGAATTCGGCATTTGCCGGAACCTGAATCGAAAGAGACTTCGCTTTCACAAATTCTGTCCGGCGACCGCGCAAGAATCCGGCAAACATCGCTTCATCGATCCCCTCCGGCAACGCGGCGATGGTCGCGAGCAACAACGCCGGATCTGTGCCGATGGCCACTGCAAGTTCGAACTCACGTCCCAACTTCTCCGCCTGATAGAAATGAAACCCGCCCCCTTTCTGGATTTGCCAGTGCATGCCCGTCGTCTCACGGTCGAAGACATGCATGCGATACATTCCCATGTTCCGCTTTCCATTCCGCGGATCGTAGGTGATCACTTGAGGCAGCGTGATGAACCTGCCGCCATCTTCAGGCCAGCACGTGAGGATGGGCAGCTCATCGAGATTCGGACGCTCGACGATTTCTTGTGAGATTGCAGATGAGACTGATTTGTTTCGAGTCTTGAGAAATCGTTTGAAGATTGATTTGTGTTTGAGAAGAGCAGATGGTTTTGGCGGCAACGCATCCATCATGAAGTTCACCAGCTCTTCACCTAGCTGTTCAGGATGTTTGTTGAGCGCTAACTCGCATCGCCGGTAACTCGCCAACGTATTCACAACGACGGGGTAGGTCGATCCCTTCACATGCTCAAACAAAACGGCGGGTCGGTTTTCTTTGAGCGCTCGAGTTGCGATTTCCGTGATTTCGAGATAGGGATCGACTTCGATGCTGACGCGGTGGAGTTCGCCGAGGGATTCAAGATAGCGAGCAAAGTCGCCAAGAGTTTGAAAGGTCATAGATGGTATTGGTCTCTTCGGAATTTTGTAGGCACAAAATACCCATTTGCGAGGAAACAAACTGTGCGGTAGAGAGCACCAACGAGGCCATCAAGAAGGTAGGACTAGACGGCTGATGAAAAAGGTTCTCATGTCATTCCGATGGAGCGCTTCGACTTCGCTCAGCACAGGCTGCGCGACTGAGGAATCTCTCTCTATTGCGATCAGATTCCTCACCCCGCCAAAGAGCGTCGGGGTTCGGAATGACATTGACCTCGGTTTTTCAACAGCCTGATAGACGTGAATGTCACACGAGAGAAAGTTATGGCGTCTGCTTTCCTCGCAAAGCGAGTCGTTCGACTAACGCAACGAAGCGGCGTTCCGAATGAATCGACGTGAAGATCGGATCGACCTGAAGAAAAATCAATGAACCATCACGTTCAGCAAACGCCAACTCCAACAGGTCGAGCGCGCGCTGAGGCTCTTTCAATCCCATGTACACGGCCGCCCTCCAGTACGGGGCTACATACTCATCCAGTGACTTCTCTTCCAACAATTCCAACATATTGAGAGCGTCCTCTTTCCGCCCGGAAAGAGCGTACGCATGCCCGAGCGCAGCAACAGGAAGAGGATGGCCGCGCGAAAACATGCTGGCCTTCGAGAAGGCGTTGGCAGCCTCCGAGAACATACGCCGCTGTTCATAGGCGCCTCCGAGCGGCAGGTATGCAACCACAAACGTCGGGTCCATTTGGAGTATCGCGTTGAAAGCGTCAATGGCGCGATCATAGTGTCCTGCAAAGTACAATGTCAACGCCGCGTCGGCGCGGATCGCAGGCGATAGCGGGTCGAGCTGAATCGCTTTCTCCCCTTCAATCATTGCCTCCTCGAACCTCCCTGAAACAGTCTGCAACAAACCCAGCCACCTGTGTGCCCGGGCGGTGCTCGGGTTCAGTGCGATGGCTTGTTTGAATTCCGCTTCCGCGCGCGACCAATTCCAATCGAAGTGCATAAGCGCGTTCGCGAACGACGTATGCACCTCTGAAAGACCGTCATCCATGCTCATTGCCCTGAGTGCGGCATCCTTGGCGCGCGGATACGTCGCACGAGGGTGAAGAACATTGAAGTCACCGAGAACAACGTACGCGTCCGCCAGTCCGGCGTACGCGAGCGCGTATGTTGAATCGACGGCGATGGCTTGTTCGAAGTACTTGATGCTCTGTTTCAGTTCATCCGGCAAGCGCTTGTTCCAGTGGTAGCGGCCGCGTAAATACAAGTCGTAGGCGCGCACGCTTTCAGTCGTGCTGGTTGCGAGACGATGGCGCTCAACCGGCGAAATGCGCGTTTGCAGCGCTTCGGCGATCTTTGTCGCGACGTCGCGCTGTATTGCAAAAATATGTGTCAGCTCTTGATCGTACGTCCCCGTCCAGAGGCGCTCATCAGTTTCAGTATCAATAAGCTGAGCGATGATGCGGACTGAATCTCGCTCGCGGCGGATACTCCCTTGAAGAACAGTGAAGACGTTCAGCTCGTTGCCAATATCCCGCATGCTCTTTGGTGTGTTCTTGTACTGCATTGCCGAGGTCGGAGAGATAACACGGAAGCGACCTATCCGGGAAAGATGTGCGATGACATCTTCAGTAATCCCGTCGCTAAAGTAGTCGTCCTCCCCCGAATCGTTGAGATTCCTGAACGGCAGAACGGCGATGGCGAGTGCGTTTCGAGACTGAGTGGTTAATGGAAGCACAAGAGCAAGAACCGCGGAGATCAACACAATACCTGCAAGGGCGGCATACATGAGTTTCCGTCGCTTGCCAAACAACCATCGCTCGACAAACCTTCTCTTTTCCTCCCACGGCAAATCAATTCGGTAAATGTCGACAGGAAGTTTTATGTTCTTCAATTCGCCGGGGCCGAGACGCACGAAGGGAAGCTCAAGCTTGTTCTGAATCTGTCGCGCCACATCTTCCGAAACGCAGATCCCGCCGGGCCGCGCGAGCGGCTCGATGCGAGCAGCAATGTTGACGCCATCGCCATGCACGTGCTTTCCCCGTTGCACGACATCCCCCAGATGAAGTCCAATTCTCGACGAAATGCTGCGGTCGGGAGACACGGATACGCTCCGATCATGCAACGCTTTCTGAATCTCAATCGCGCAACGACCTGCGTCCAGCGCACTTTGAAACTCGACGAAGAACGCGTCGCCGACAGCTTCGATCTCCTTGCCAAAATGAGTTCGAAAAATTGGACGCAATACGCGCCGGTACTCGTCGAGTAATTCCAGTGCATGCGATTCATTCTCTTGCGTGAGCGCGCTATACCCCACCATATCGGTAAACATAATGGCGGCGAGTCTGCGTTGCTCCTTTGTCTCGGGCGACATGGCATGTCCGGATTGTGGGTGGCACGTAACCGGCGCGGGCGGTGCTTTTCTTTTTGAGAGGATGAATCGGAAGGTCTGGGAACGTGGACGAGAAGTAGGTTGTGCAAGATTTCGATACTGTATTTGCGACCAAATCTCCAGGTGAATTTTAGGGATGCTACTTTTCGTCCACGTCCCTAGTTGGCGCGCAAGCTCCGAGTCACTGCGCAAACATAGCAAAGCCGGGAGAGAGAGTCAACTTCTTAAAGCCCACCGACCAACTCGTTCACAACCTTCTCCGCGATGACATTGTCGGCCGCCAGCCAGTACAGCCGATCACCAGACACAAAGAAGTAATGATCCTGTCCCTGTCCGACACAGAACGACGCGTCGATCTTGCCGAAGCGAACCTTGCGATAGCCAGTGAACAGGAGATTGCCGTGTTCAATGCTGCGAGTCATCTGAGCAAACGCCGCGTTTGCGTCGTCATCCGAATTGTACACTGACAGGTACACGACGGCGCCTCCCTCCGCGCCTGAGTACATGCCGATCTTGTTCGTTTCGGGAGTTACATCCTTGTCGTGCATCTGGTTGAGAATGGCGTCGGCTTTCTCGCCTTCGAGAAGACGCACTTGTTGCAGACTGCCAATCCGATTGGGCAGCTCTACAACCGCGGACGGCTTCAGCATCAGGTAGGCGATCGTACCCGCGACCAGCACGATCAAAACCAACAACAACCACCTCAATGTCTTCATCGACACTCTATCAGCGTTCGTGGATAAAAAGATCGCGCTGCAGCAAAGAACACTACAGCGCGACAATAACTCAGTACATGAATCAACTACTCAGAGGCTGTCGTGGACACAGCACGCACTGCCCGGAACGTACCGTAGCTCCGCACACCTGCGAATGTAATCCACTCCCACCTTCCTGCATACGTGCCGCGATCGAGTCGCCCAAGCAACACGATGTTGTTATCCGCGCGTTGCGGATGCAGGTTCATCGACAACCCAGCGTTGGTGAAGTTGCCCACCAACATGCCGCGACCATTCTGCGGACCAATGCGCATTGTATCAGCAAGCGCCCGCAATTCCCATCGGCCGGTGATGCGCGTAGTCGTGTTGGTCAGCGAGAACATCAGACGACCGCGGGAGATGACCGTGCCCTCGCGACTGTAGCCAGTGTACTGAAAGACTGTCTGAGTCTCGTCAGGTGCATCGGAAAGCGTTGGGCCGGCCGGCGTTGATGTTTCCGGCCTTTGATTATCAGCGCAGCCAACAAGCAAGGCCGGTACCAGAAAGAGAACAAGAGCTAGAACGTATCTCATACTCCCCTCATCGGGTTTTGAAGTGGATAAATCCATCAGACCAGAAGAAATATACTACAAAGCATTAAGAAATGTTCACTCGGCGAGAAAAAATCTTGGGTATAGACGCGGCCGAAAAGTCCTCAGGTTGGATCGGCGCATGTCACTCAAACTCTTCAGCCCGCCAACCCCTTCCCGATCTGATACCTATCTGCCCCATGACTTTGTCTGTGAATGAGGAAACATACTCTTCCACCGTTTGGGGAACGAAATACAGCGGCGGCGAAATCGGCATGATGATGGCGCCGTAGCCCGACAGCCGCGCGCATTGTTCGAGCGACACGGTTGACATCGGTGTTTCGCGAACGCAGATGATCAGCTTGTAGCGCTCCTTCAGGCAAACCTGCGCGGTGCGTGTGATCAATGTGTCGCCAATGCCTGATGCGATCTTTCCGACGGTCGATGTTGAGCAAGGAAGGATAATGAATGCATCGAAGGAGTTCGACCCCGAAGCAGGCGGAGCGCTCAGATCGTCGTCGGAGAATTGTTTTTTGATGTACGGCTTCAGGTCCTTGTCGCTCATTTTCAGCTCGTCGCGCAGCAACACTTTCCCCCACGAACTCACGATGAGGAACTTGTCAGCGGGACATCGCTGCAAGAAGTTGAGCGCATACACAGCGCCAGAAGAGCCGGTGATGCCGAGGACGATTTTCATTTAGAGCAGCCTTCCACTAACAGCCTCATCGAAGATCTTCTTTTCATATATACTCGACTTCACTGAGGATAGGTTCGCGAAGCTCGGGTCTGATGCCCTTCTTATCAATCAAGTCAACTTCATGGCGTAACAGTTCACTCAGCCGACCCTCAATGGCTACGAAGGTGATGAGATCGGGAACCTTGCCAAAATCAACGACGATATCTACATCACTCCTCCTCGTCTGCTCGCGCCGAACGTATGAACCAAATATCCCCAACTCTGTTATGTCATACAGCTCCTTCAATACATCCTTGTTTCTCTTCAGGACGGAAACGATTCGTTTCTTCGAATCAAGAGAACTCCCGTTCCTACGTCTCTTATTCCTAGTTTGGATGATTTGCAGTTCTTTGGGCCTCGGTCTGCATGCGCAGTGCTTTTCGTGCTCACGATGCCACTTCAAGCGCTGTTCGATCGTGGGGTTCTTCGGCATCTTATGCTTCTCGTGCCATTGCTTATTGACTGTATTCGGCATACATCATCTCCTGAGAGTTGATCTTCCGGTTCGAATCCATTCTGCCCAGTCCGATCTTCCGTTCGCTTCGGCATCCTTCGCAGCGCTTTCCCAATCGTAT
Source organism: Ignavibacteriota bacterium (assembly GCA_016218065.1). Classification (GTDB taxonomy): domain Bacteria; phylum Bacteroidota; class Ignavibacteria; order UBA10030; family UBA6906; genus CAADGV01. The sequence goes on from JACRFA010000065.1 coordinate 14,515, forward strand.
GCAAGCGCAACGTTCTCCACCGACCAATTGCTTGCGTCGTGTGTGAGGATGGCGTAACGCGCATGAGGACTTCCGGATTCCATGACGTGCGGGAACGGAAGGTCGTCCGAATATGCAGGCAACCCAACACTTCCAGGATTGACGACAAGCCGTCCGTCATCCAGCTGGACTGAGCGCGCCACATGCGTGTGTCCGCAGACCATCACTTCGGCACTGACACCGTCAATCTGTTTCTGAATCGAACTGCTGTCGAAAAGAAACACGCCTTCTTTCGTCACATGTTCCATGAGATACTCTTCGTCTGATGATGGAGTGCCATGGAACGCAAACACGTTGCCGCATTTTCTCGTCGCCGGCAACGAAGCAAGCCACTGGAGTTGTTCATGAAGAAGTTTCTCCATCACGAATCGCCACGTCGATGACTTCCGCGAATCATCGGTCGGATGAACGAGAATTCGGTCTTGATTGCCGCTGATGCTTTGAATGTGTGGTTGCATCAAGAGTACAGCCGTTCCCGCAGGATCGAATGGTCCGTAGACGCTGTCTCCGAGATTCAGCACCTGGGTAATTCCCTTTGCACCAATGTCATCGAGCACCGAGCGCAACGCGCGTGTGTTCGCGTGTACGTCAGCTATAACGGCAAGTCGCACCTTCACGCCCACACTCCGAGAAGCACCATTGCAAAGACTGCAAACCCTGCAACGGCATTGATCTTGAAGAATGCAAGCGCCACGTCGTCGGCTTTCTTCTGTTCGAGGTACAAGAGATATCCCGTTGCAACCAGCAACGGCAACGCGAGCAACGAGAATGGGGAGTAGAAGAACAACGCCGTCAGAAATGCGAATGCGATGAAGTGAAAGAGCGCCGAGTATTGCAGGGCCCTCTTCTTGCCGAAGCGAGACGGAAACGAATACAACGACTCCTTCCGATCAAATTCTTCATCGAGCGTCGCGTAAATGATGTCGAATCCGGCAACCCAGAAGAGCGTGAACAACGCCAGCAGCGCGGGAGCAACAAGATTCTCAAACGATGGTGAAATCGCAAACCAGCCGCCGAGCGGACCCATCGCCAATCCCAACCCGACGCCAAAATGCGCGAGCGGCGTGAAGCGTTTCATTGTTGGGTAGATGATGAAGACGGCAAGCGGAATCGGCGACATGGAGAAGCAGAATTCCGAAATGAAGTACGCTGAACCGAAGTAGAGCGCGAGACCCGTCACCATCACCCACGACGCTTCCCACAGCGTCATTGTTCCGCTTGGCAAATCGCGCTGCGCCGTTCGGGGATTTCGTTTGTCGATGTGGCGATCGATAATGCGGTTCAGAGCGAACGCCACCGTGCGGGCGCCCGTTGCAGCAGTCAGCACTAAGATGAGAATCCCGAGCGAAGGAATCGTATCCCGCGCAGCCAGCATCACACCACTATAAATCAGCGGCAAAGAAAACAGCGTGTGTTCGATTTTGACAAATGAGAAGAACTTTTTCACGGGTGATTTTTTGGCATTGATGAATTGACGATTCAGTTAGAATATTTCAACGATTCCTTGCTCACCCAGTGAGATAATCGCTTCCTGATTGCGTCTCAATGCCGCCTCGATTTGCCGGGTAGTGCAGTTTCCCATTCTCAACCAGATGACTTGTGGTGGGAAGCCCCTGAGAGTGGCAAGCCAATCGTAGTCACTATCCTTCGTAACGATAACGAAGTCATTCTTTTTGGCGAATTGCCAGATCACGTTATCATCTTCCTCACTAAGACCAACGTTGCTCACGTGCTTCGACTCGGGAAAGACATCCGCGAGAAGCTTGGGGAGCTTTGGCGATAGGTGCTGGTCAAAGAGAAGTTTCATCTTTGAACTGTCAGAGTGAATTTCTCCCTATCGGCAGCATAGGCAAGACACGCGAGAATGTCCTCCTTCGTCAGATACGGAAAGTCATCGAGTATTTCATCTTGGGACATTCCGGCGGCAAGATACGAAAGAACATCTTGCACCGTGATTCTCATTCCGCGAATGCACGGTTTGCCGCCGCGCTTCCCCGGTTCAATCGTTATGATGTTCTTGTAGTCCATATCAATCCTGATGGAGGTTCACTGAATCATACGCGGCACCAATATAAGCATAGTAGTTGTCTCATTCTACTCAGTGCCCCGCATCCTCTCCCCACAGGCTTTCGCTTGTCTCACTGCAGCGAATGTTGCTTCTCGCGACTCGCGCACTTGCTTGGCACCTTCCCTCGCGAGAAGCAAGCCACAGTAGAGTGCCAATCACCAATCGCCTTTGCTTGTACGCGTATCTTTCCCGTTGTCAAATAAAG
>JACRFA010000073.1 GCA_016218065.1 Ignavibacteriota bacterium
CACCTCACTGATCTTTGCGTCGAAGAATTTGCTCTCGGAGATATGTGCAAACCCGCGCAGGCCGTCGACGATTCTCTTGATACGCTGAATGCCGTCGCGGACACTCTTCATCATCGTATCGAAATCTTGCAGGATGAATTCAAGATCGATGCGTGCCGCGCTTTCGTCGAGCTGCACCAGTGCGTCGGAACAACCTGCTGCGGCTTCGAGCGATTTCCCGAACGTCTGCCACTCGCGCACGAGAGCCGTCGCGTCGGCAAAATACTCCTGCAGTCGATTCATATTGCTCGAAACGTATGCCAGCGGATTATTGATTTCGTGCGCAATACCGGCGGTCAGCGCGCCGAGCGACGCCATCTTTTCGGAGCGGACGAGCGTCCCTTGCATCTGCTTCAGATTCGCCAGCAGCGTTTCAAGCTCGATGTTGCGCTGCTTCAAGCTCTCTTCGAGTATTTTCTGTTCGGTGATGTCGCGCCCGATGCCCACGAGGCCCTTCACGTTCCCCGCCTGATCCCGGAACGGCACTTTCGACGTCAACACCCAAATCGCCTGACCGCTTGATGAAACGAGTTGTTCTTCCTTGTCCAAGAGAGGCTCGCCTGAGCCGATGACGCGTCGATCATCATCGCTCATCTTCGTGGCAAGCTCGCCCGGTCGATAATCGAAATCCGTTTTTCCGACAACCGCGTGGCGAGAGGTTTCGCCGAGTGCGCGAACATGCGGCATATTGTTGAGCAGGAAACGCATCTCTGTGTCCTTCACGTAGATGCGTGCGGGAAGATTGTCGATCAACGTCAGCAGCAGCTCGCGCTCGTTGGCCAGTTCGTCTGCCGCGCGTTTACGAACCGTAATATCGCGGAAGACGCTGAGCAGCAGCGCTCCATCACCACCCAATTCCACAAACGAATTGGATGACTCCACCCAAATGGTCTTGCCGTTCCAGAGCGTCATCTTTCGCTCAAAGTACGGCGGCACAGATCTCGCGGCGAATCTCTCCTTGTGCTTGCGCTGAATTTCCTCTCGTCCCTCTGGAACATAGACTTCAGAGAAGAGATGCCCTTCGGTCTCGGCTTTCGTCTTGCCAACGATGTTGCAGTAGGCGTCGTTCACACGCAAGACTCGTCCATCACTGTCCGTCAGCCTGAGTCCGATCAGCGACGTATCCCAGATGGATCGGAACAGTGATTCGGATTTTTTAAGCGCTTCTTCGGTGAGTGTTTGATTTGTGATATCTTCATCAACAACCAACCAATGCGAGACAGCGCCCTGATCATCTCTGAGCGGCGAGATCATGGTGTGCAACCAAATCGCTTTCCCGTTGCTGAGAATTTGTTTTGATTTTCCCTCCCATTCAGTGCCGGTTGCAATCGCCCCATACATTCCGTCCTCGTCCAGAACCTTGACCGCAGATCGGACGGCGCTTAGCTCCTTGCCGATCGTTTCACTGATTCTGTTGCCGGTGATCGCCTCCGACTTGCCGTTCATATACTGGATAGTGCCCTCAGCGTTGGTGACCAGGATGCCGATGGGACTTTGATCGAGGGCGCGATTCATCACTTGAATTTCGTCCGAGAGCAGCTTCAGTGCGTTCCGCGCCCGCATGCCGACGCGTATGCGCGCAACAAGATCTCCTGTGTCGAAGGGCTTGGTAATGTAGTCGTCGGCTCCAGCTTCAAGCGCATGGACCTTTTGATACGTCTCCATCATGCCGGTGAGGAGAATAACGTAGCGATTCGCCAGCCCGGCGTCGCGCCTGATCAATCGCGCGATGTCAATTCCGGTTTTTCCGGGCATCGACCAATCGAGGATGATCACGTCGGGACGTTCTGTCTGGATAAGCTCCCACGCGGCGTTTCCGTCCGGCGCAGCTTTGTATGAGTAACCTTCGCGTTCCAGAATTCCTGCAACGATACTCCGGTACTCAATTTCGTCGTCAGCGCATACAATACTGATGCTCACGCGACCCCCTGTAATTTTTCGACTACAACCGTTTCGACTTCCGGTCGAGAACTGCTCGAACCAGTCGTCTCAATTCTTCTCCCTGAAACGGCTTCTGAATAACTTCAACATCCGCGTTGGAACCGAGCGCATCGTCGGCGCCGAGTCCCAGGTAACCGCTTGACACGATGAATCGGGTCCCGGGCGAAATCACATTCGCACGAGCGATAAATTCTTCCCCATTCATCTGCGGCATATTCATGTCCGTGATAACAAGATCGATTCGGGTATGCTGCGATTGGAACAGCTCGAGTCCTTCGCGTCCATCTTTCGCGAGAAGAACAGTGTAGCCTGCCGATTGCAAAATCTGCGCGATCAACTCGTGCATCATCGGATCGTCTTCGACAAGCAGAAGCGTCTCGGTTCCGCAGGACGTTTGCGCTTGCTGCTCCTCCGGCGCCTGAACACCGGGCGCAGTCTGCGTTTCCATCGGAAAGTGAAGCAGAAACTCCGCACCTTGCCCGGGACTCGACACGACTTCGACGAGCGCATGATGCGCCCGCACAATGCCGTACACGACCGCAAGCCCGAGTCCCGTGCCCTGACCCGGTGGTTTGGTTGTGAAGAACGGATCGAAGATTTTCTTCAGAACCTCACTGCTCATGCCGGGGCCGTTATCCGCTACAACGATCGTCACGTACTGCTGCGCTTCGACATCGGGAAGGGTTCGTCGCAGCACTTCGCCCGACGTCATGCGGCTTCGCAGAACAATTTCACCGCCGCCTTTGCGTTCGCTCTCGCTGTCATGCACCACGGCATCGCGGGCATTCACGCAGAGATTGAGCAAGGCCTGATGCAGCTGCGTAGCGTCGAGCATCAGGATCGGAAGATCCTTTTGCAGATCCAGCTGAATGCGAATCGTTCGCGGGAAGGTGTTCGTGATCATTCCGACAAATTCTTTGAGCGTCGCGTTCACGTGAATCGGGCTAAGCTCCGAATCCGCCTTTCGTGCAAAGGTCAGAATCTGCTTGACGAGTCCTGCGCCGCGTTGCGATGCTTTGAGGATGGACTCGACAGCGGTGCGGCTCATCGGTGAACCCGTCGAGTCACTCCCCAGCATCGACGCAGTTCCCATGATGATGCCGAGAATGTTGTTGAAGTCATGCGCAATGCCGCTCGCCAGCGTTCCCAGGCTCTCCATCTTCTGCGATTGCAGCAGCTGTCGTTCAAGTTCAATCTCCGCGGTGACATCGCGACCAACAGAGATGTGGTTGATGATTTTGCCTCTTTCATCCACCACCGGCGAAATCGAAACCTCCCTGACAAAAGTCGAACCATCCTTCTTGCGTGTGCGTGTTCTTCCCTTCCACACCTGACCGCTTTCAATCGTCGACCAGATCGCCCTGTTTTCCTCCTCATCGACCACAAGAACCCTCGGGTGCAGGCCGACAATTTCGGCTCGCGTATAGCCGCATATCCGCTCGAACGCGGGATTCACGTATTGAATTGTTCCTGCTCCATCAGTCACCACAATAATCTCGCTAGCCTGATCGACAACGATGGCCAGCCGGAGCCGCTCCGTTTCCGCAATCTTCCGCTCAGTGATATCCTGCTTCACTGCGATGAATCGGAAAATCTCTCCTGCATCATTTGCAACAGGGGTAATCGTCATTTCCTCGTGGTACAGCTCGCCATTCTTTCGACGATTTTGTATCTCACCGTGCCAGGTTTTGCCTGCGGTGACCGTCTTCCACATGTTCTCATAGAATGCGCGATCGTGTTCGCCGGACTGAAGGATGCGCGGATTCTTTCCTATTGCCTCCTCTGCGCTGTAGCCTGTGAGTTTGGTGAACGCGGGATTGACCCATTGAATCGTTCCCTCGAGAGAGACAAGCGCGATGGCGTTTGCAGCAGCCTCCATCGCGGCTGTCTGGATGAGAATAGCTTCGACGGCCTTCTTCCGTTCATCGTCTGCGCGCTTGCGTTCTGTGACGTCGCGATGGATTGAGACAAGTCCGCTCGGAAGTCCACTTTCGTCGCGCAGCACTGCCGATGTGATCTCTCCCTGAAAGCGCGTGCCGTCCTTCTTCTTCAGAAGATACTCGTGAGGCACCGAGACGTTTGTTTGAATGACTGCCTGCATATTCCTCACTGCTCGCTGGAATGACTCGGGAGCCATCCAATCTGTATAGCTTGTGCCAATGCCTTCGGCGTGATCTGTAACCCCGTAGATCTCGGCAAGTCGAGCGGAGACAAACGTGATCTTCCCCCGCATATCGGCTACTGAAACACCTTCAGGCAGCACATCCAACAGCGATTGGTAGAGATGCTTTGCGCTGCGCAATTGTTCTTCTGCAAGCTCGCGACTGGTGACGTCCGTCGCCAGGATAGCAAATTGCCCGGCTCGCGGAGAGAAGGCCGAGATATGAAAATACTTTGACAGCGGAGCGAAATAGGTTTCGAATTCCGTCGGCATGCCGGTGCGTATGACCTCAGCGTAGGTATCGAGAAACGGCGCGCTTCCCGTTCCATACAGCACCGATGCCAACTCGCCAATCGCTTTCTCGCGAGGGATTCCCGTTATCGTTGTGAACGCAGGGTTGCAGTCAACCATACGATAATCTTTCGCCGTTCCCGACTCGTCAACGATAAGCTCGTGGAGAGCGAACAACTCATTCATCGACTCAAAGAGAGCGCGGAACCGGCGTTCGCTTTCTTCGAGGGCGATCTCTGCCTGCTTTCGTTCCGTTTGCTCTTGCACAATGCCAACCATACGCACCGGTTCGCCGGCGTCGTCGCAGACGAACAATCCTTCATCCTGAATCCAATGAATAGATCCATCGGGCCAGACTACGCGATACTCATGTTTGAAAGGAACTTTATGATCAAGTGAATAGTTGAGCGCCCTTCGCACGGCATCCAGATCATCAGGGTGGACGCACTTCTCAAAGAAGGTAATTGAACGATCTGATTCGAACTGCCTGACGCCAAAAAGCCGCTCGTGCCCCTTTGACCAATGAAGCGTATCAGACGCCAGATCCCAATCCCACGTGCCCAGGTGAGCGGCTTCGATGGCCATGCGCATTCGTTCTTCGCTGGCTCGCAGCGCGCGCTCGGATTTGATACGTTCAGTTGCGTAGCGAAGAGACCGGCTCAGCGTGGAAAAGTCCAACGCTTCTTTGTACAGATAGTCCTGCGCGCCTGCACGAAGCGCCTCGCGCGAAAGACCATTATTGCTCGCACTCGTCAGCGCAATGATCGCAAGTTCGGAAGTATGTCGACGAATTGTATTGATGGCTTCGACATCAGTGCATTTCTCGATCGAGAGATCGAGTAGAAGTGCATCGAACTGTATCAGACGAATTTTTTCGATGGCATCGCTGAGACTGAACACCATTGTTAGGTCGCATCGTAGCTCCTCTGGTTGCGAGAGCGTCGATGCAATCGATTCGGCCTCCGACGCATCGCTGGCAGCAACTAAGACGCGTGTTGCCATACTATTTGTCACAAAAAGGACCCCCCATTGCAAAGCTTAAAGTACAGAGGAACTTGGGGCGTCCAAAAGACAACCCCGCGCCCCTCCCCCGATCTACCGACACCCACAACAGCCAGTGTACGACCGGAAATAGCAAAATCTCTTGCTGCTCCCTATGGTAATATCGGCCAGAATGAGTCTGGTCAATATAGACAAGATGGCAATTACGAGGTCAGATTTAGGTGAGATGCGGTGTAGGATTTGTTTCTACACAGGATCACTCAGAGAGATGAGAGGTGAGGCGAAGAAGTGGCGCGTTTCAACAACCGTGAACGACGGTTTTTCAACAAGCTACGTTGTACGTCGTATGAGGTTATTGGATCAGTTTGTTGGAAATCGCATAGTGAGTCAACTCGGCATTATTCTTCAGTCGCATCTTATCAAGGATCCGTCCGCGGTACGTGCTGATAGTCTTGATGCTGAGCGAAAGCTCTGCGGCGATTTCCGTGAGACTCTTCCCCGAAGCGATCATGCGCAGCACTTCGAACTCTCTGTCGGAAAGAAGTTCGTGCGGCTCCTTCGTTCGCTCGCTCGAGATTTCGCCGAGCATGGAATCGGCGACCGACTCGCTGATATACTTTCGGCCGCGCATCACTTTTCTGATGGCGCTCACGAGTTCAGTCGGCGCAGATTCTTTCGTGATGTATCCCGACGCTCCGGCCCGCAATGCACGCAGCGCGTACTGATCTTCGGGATGCATGCTCAACACCAGCACGGGGAGAGTGGGATAGCGCTGGTGAATATCTTTGAGCACTTCAATGCCGTTCCTGCCCGGCATCGTCACATCGAGCACAACAACATCGACCTTGTGTTTCTCGAGAAACGCGAGCACTTCGTTGCCGTTGCTTGCCTCGCCTGCAAGTTGCATGTCGTTTTGATCGGCGATCACCTGCTTCAATCCCTGCCGCACAATCGCATGATCGTCTGCGATGAGAATTCGAATCATGATCTTCCCTTTGCGTGCTGAGGAATCTTCACCATCACCGTTACGCCTCCACCGGTTGGTTCCTGGATGTCAAGGGCGCCGCCCAGCAGTTCTGCGCGTTCGCGCATCCCTAGAATGCCGAGTCCGCCGACACCGACATGCGTCCCCATTCCCTTTCCGTTGTCGATGATCTCCAGGGTCACATCGTGCTCGCTCTGATGAAGACGCGACAGGACGTGTGTCGCTTCAGAGTGGCGCACGACGTTCGTCAGCGACTCCTGAAAAATTCTGAAGAGCGCAGTACTTCCCGCATTATCAAGCGCAGCCTGCTCAACATCGGACTCGAACGCGCAGGTGATGCCCGTACGACGCTGAAATTCGTTCGCCTGCCACTCCAACGCGGCGATCAGCCCGAAGTCATCGAGAATGCTGGGGCGCAACGCGGTCGCAATGCGTCGCACCGTCTGGATCGCATGATCGACATGCGCAAGAATGGGCTTGAGCTTCTCTATCGCATCAGTGTTGCTGCGAAGACGCTTCTGCAACAAGGCAAGATCCATCTTCAGCGCTGTGAGTTGCTGGCCAAGCTCATCGTGAACCTCACGCGCAATCGCCGTGCGTTCTTCCTCGCGTACTTGCTGCAGATGCCCCGAAAGCGCTCGCAGCCGCTCGCGCGAAACTCGAATTGCTTCTTCTGACCGCTGCAACTCCTGTTCGGCATGCTTCCTCTTGGTAATATCTTGCATTGTGCCGGTCAACCGAAGCGGACGGCCGTTTTCATCGTACTCCGCTTTTCCGACGTTGTGCAGCCAGAGAACATCGCCGCCAGGTCGGACAATACGAAAGTCCTCCGCAAACAATTTCCTGGTGCTGAGGGATAGCTCGAACGCGGCCTTGACGCGTCCGACATCATCAGGGTGGATGAGCTGCAGAAACGACCCCAAAGTCTTCTCCGTTGATCGATCCATCCCGACAATATCATAACACTCCGGCGACCAGAAGACAGCGTTTGTCTTCGTATCCCACTCCCACACACCCGTACGAGTTGCAGAGAGTGCAAGCGAAAGACGCAGGTCGATCTTCTTCCTCTCTACAATGTCACGTCGCAGAAGAAGATAAATCATCAAGCCGCTCGCCAGAACGAACGCCCAACCTTTGTACGTTTGAAGCGTGGTCAGCGTCGATTTGTCGGCGGCAAGGTCCGACATGATGCGATCGGAGAAGAGGATCCATAGCCCTCCGAACACCATATAGAGGAGCGCTACCCGCAGGTCAAATCGCAGTCGTGAGAATTTCATAAATGAACGAGCGTCAGATTCGAATCACGCATTGCTTGACTATGAACGATGCATTGCAGGCGAAATCATGTGCGCCGTCAACTGCTCAAGTATTTCAAACAACAATGCGTTAGTCCACCGTCTTCGAACACATTCAGAAGAGGGATATCGTCGGTTTGGTTCGCTGTCAGATTCTTGAAGGAAACAGGTGAGAACAACTTCTAGTTTGGAGAAACTCTTTCAGCCCCAGAAACCTATCAAGGGTAACGATTCGCAGAAATAATGTCAATATGTGGACATTTTTACGTGGGCACGAGCACAGACAACGAGCAGCTATCAACTACTGTTTTTGTGGGGCTACGGCGGGTTCTCCGCGTCAAGACTGCATACAGGGCCGCGAAGCGAGACATTCTACTTCGCGCAAACACTGTCGCCCTCTTCGCTCGGCAGAGTTGCGAGCGATCAACAATCAACTGTCAACAGTCAAGTCAATGGGAACGACTGCGTCGCCGCCGGAGAAGAATGTAGTACCACATCAGCAGAACAAGCCAGCTCACTTCGGGCAAAGACTTTGCCTTGTGTCTGATTTCCGTAGGCCAACTTACGTTGAAGAATCCGCGGCGGCGCATCGTGGCCAGCACTTCACCCGACGTTGTCGCAAGAGTGAATTCCGTTCCCCAGAAGTTGAAGCTGATGACGAACCTCGTCCCATCGGATGTCACGACCTCTTGACTTCTCTTGAGTCTCTTTTCTGTCAGGCTCGCGATTTCGTTTTGTGTTGAGTGATCACGAACGAGTAGCTTTGTCTGCAAGAAGCCCGTGCGCTCAAGCAACCAGACGCGACGGTCGGCATGTGCTGTCGCCTTTCTGCCCAGCGCGTTCTCAAATTTCAGTTCGGCAACGACAGTCTCGCTGGACCGAAGTTCGTATGATGATTTGAAGAGAGAAGGTCGGGTCCAAACCATCTCACGACCTGCAAGAGTATTCAGGTGTGTCATGTCGTATTCCCTTTTTCGCCAGAATCAGTTGCGCTACCGGACTTTGCATCAGGCGTGTTCAGTCTTCCGGCTTTCTTGAGTGCAGTACGCAGAAGAAATTCCATCTGGGCATTCACGCTGCGCAGGTCATCGGCAGCCCATTTCTCCAAGGCCGTGTACACATCGCTCTCCAGCCGCAGAAGGAATTTCTTCTTTTCGCTCATTGATACAATGTGCCCGTATTGATGATCGGCTGAACATCATTATCCGATACAAGCGCAACCATGAGGTTGTTCACCATCGTTGCTTTCTTCTCTTCGTCAAGCTGCACAATTTTCTGCTCGCTCAACATCCGCAGTGCATCGTCGACCATGCCAACTGCACCTTCGACGATTTTCCGGCGCGCAGCAATGATCGCCTGGGCCTGCTGCCGGCGCAACATCGCCTGTGCAATTTCCGGCGCGTACGCAAGATGACTTATCCTCGACTCGATAACTTCCACGCCAGCAACCGCAAGACGTGTTTCAAGCTCTTGCTTGAGATGATCAACAATTTGAATGGGATTTCCACGAAGCGACAGCATTGCCTCATCCTGAGCATCATACGGATACTGCGACGAAAGTCCCCGCAACGCAGTTTCGCTTTGTATCGCAACGAAGTCTTCAAAGTTCTGCACATCGAACATCGCTCGCGCAGAATCGACGACTCGCCAGACAACAACTGCCGCGATCTCAATCGGATTGCCGTGAAAATCATTCACCTTGATTTTCTCGCTGTTAAAATTGCGGATACGAAGTGAGATGTGTCGCTTGACAGCAAACGGGTTGGCCCACCAGAAGCCGTCTTTCCGAATCGAGCCAATGTACTTTCCAAAAAGCACGAGTACGCGAGCTTCATTCGGTTGAACGACGAGGAATCCGAAGAAACTGAAAACAGTCAAGAGCAGAAGTGGAATCTCCACCCACAGCAAAACCGGTTCGTCGTTCAAAGCTATCCACCTGAAGAGCAGCACGTCGCTAACAATGAGCAACAGTATCGTAAAGGCTGCGACGTATCCGCTTATGCGCCGGGCTTCCCGTTCTGTAATCTGGTCCATTTTGTTGACTCCAATTGTTGTTTATAATAGCATGATGATATCACTTTAGTATCGTGAAGTCAAGGGGGAGACAAAAATAAAACTTCTAAAGGCTGTAACTCATTATTTTATATGGGATTGAAGGCAGAGATATTTTCGCCTTCATTGACAGGGGACTGATCCGATGTAGGGTGCTTGTCTATTTGGGTAGATGGACGACGGTTCCATTTTTCATGTTGCATTCTCGGTGGCGTTCAATTCGCGTAGATGAGTGACTATCGAGTCGAAGTCAGAAGACGAATCGACGTCAATCAGAATTTCTTGATGAACAACAGGGACAGCCTTGAACCCGATTCTTCTAATTATGTTTCTGAGACTTGAGTCCTTCGGCTCGCTCAGGATTTCCTGACATACTGATTTGTTGATGAGAATGGGATGTCCTCTTCTCCCCTTGAATGAGGGAACAAGAATCTCCCCCTCCTCGGCAAGAAGCCGAACGTACACCGCAGGCGGGACAAGAGGAATATCCGCCGGAAGGAGGAAGACTCTATCCGATATTACCGACGCCGCGCCGAGTTGCACGGAGCTGAACATCCCATTACGCCAATTCTCGTTCTCAATCACCTCAACATTCGCATAGCTGCCCAGCAATTCACGCACGCGGTCGACTCTAAATCCGCCAACGACAACAATCCGCGAGCAAACGCAACTCATGCCATCGATGCTTCGTTCGATCAGCGTCTTGTCGCCGAGCGGGAGTTCCATCTTGAAGCATCCCGCTCGGGATGACGCGCCTGCGGCAAGTATGATTCCTTCAATTCTCCCTAAGTCCTGAGGGAGCGCTTCGACTTCGCTCAGCACAAGCTCCGCGACCGAAGGACCTAAGCGCTCTAACCCAACGCCATTCATCTTGAATTCATCCTACTCTGGTGTTAGTACATCAGCATATAGTCTATCCGACAAGCTGACCGCATTCTCGAATCCAAGACACTGTCTGCTGTCTTGAGCGTCTCAGATCCTTCGACTTCGCTCAGCACAAGCTCCGCGACCGATGAATCTCTGCGCTTGAATTTAGCAGGCAGTCAACTTCTTTCGATCGTCGCTATGATGGTCCCACCACAATCCGCAATCAGCAATCCGAAATCCACAATCGAAAAGAGATTGCGCAAGCTTGACGATGACGAGATTCTTCACTCCGCTACGCTCCGTTCAGAATGGAAAACATCACATCGTCAGCGCCATAACAGCCTTCGCTGTATGCAGCCGGTTCTCTGCTTCCGGAAACACACGCGAGTGCGGTCCATCGATCACCGAGTCAACAACTTCGTACCCGCGATCAGCCGGCAAGCAGTGCATATAGATCGAGTCCTTCTTCGTCAGACTCATGAGCCGCTCATCGCAAATCCAATTCTTGTATTTCTTTGAAATCTCCAGCGCTTCATTCGGATTATGGAAGAGCGACTCGATGCCCCATGATTTCGGATAGACGATGTCGGCATCCTTGAACGCGTCATCCATGTTGTCAACGATCTCGAACTTCGTGCCGTTTTCCCCTGCCGCCTGCTTCGCGTACTCAACTTCACTCTTCATCAGTGAATACTCCGGCGGATGCGCGAGCACAACATCAAGCCCGAACCGCGGCATGAGTGTGATCAATCCCTGCGGTACCGACATCGGCTTGGCGTAGCTCGGCGCGTACGCCCAAGAGACAGCAATTTTCTTGCCGCGCAGATTCTTGCCGAACTCTTCGCGAATGGTCATCAAGTCTGCAAGTGCTTGAAACGGATGATCAATGTCGCACTGCATATTGAGCACTGGCACTCTTGCTGCGTCAGCGACTTTGCGCATGTAGCTGTTGCCTTCGCCCGGCACAAGATCATGACGAACTGCAATCGCATGTCCGTAGCTCGACAGAATGATCCCCATGTCCTTCGGCGACTCGCCGTGCGCAACCTGCGACGTCTCCGACGAAATGAAATGTCCGTGACCGCCAAGCTGCGTCAGTCCCGCTTCAAA
>JACRFA010000077.1 GCA_016218065.1 Ignavibacteriota bacterium
ACGCCGAGGGATGGACTTTTCCAATGGTTCAAGAACAATATGAGGTTGTATAGTTTCTTTCGAATCCGTCTTGAGCCGTATCAAAATCTTAAACAGCGCAAAGGAAACAATCTCGGCGATCCGAGGTTCGATAAGTACGCGATGTTGCGCGAGAATTATGTGGAGGCCGATAGTCATTGGGCCTCAACTTACAGACACATTCTTCTTGCGCGTGATCTACTGCGCGAGAAGGGGATCGACTTCTGGTTGACGACGTATCCATACGGATTGCAGGTGCATCCTAAAGAGTGGTCGATGGGTAGAGACTACTGGCAATTCAAACGCGACACGGTGTATTCAACGTGGCCACAGGAGAAACTTGGTCGCTGGGCGGCATCGCAGGAGATTCGATTCATTGATTTCTCTCCGAAGTTCAAAGAGCTTTCGAAGAAGGTGTTTCCCATCTTCTATGACATCAACGGGCACTGGTTGGCTGTAGGTCATGAACTCGTGTCCGATGCTCTCTTTGAAGAACTGCAGCCTTACTTCTTGCACAAAGTTGATTCGTTGGGCCGACGGACAGCTGCGCAGAAATGAGTCAACCATCTTTCCGTCCAAAAACAAAAAAGCCCCGCACAGGCGGAGCTTCTTTTGACAGACATTTCGAATGCCCTACTTTCCTTCCAATCTCCAATCGAAGCTGTGCAGTTTATTGTGCAGAGTCTTGCGGCTCACGCCGAGAATGCGGGCAGCCTTCGCCTTGTTGTTCCCGACCGATGCGAGTGTTTCGAGAATGAGCTTCTTCTCCGCTTCTTCGACAGAGCTGCCGATGGGAATGCTGATGTGCATGATCTCGTTCTGCGTCTTGAGAATTTTCTCCGGCAGGTCAAGGACAGAAATCGATTCGCCCGGACAAATCACGACGGCACGCTCAACCGCGTTGCGCAGTTCACGAATATTACCCGGCCAGTGATACGACAGCAACATTTCAATGTAGTCGCTCGTGAAGCCCTTGATCTCCTTTCCGTACTTCAGGCTGAACAACCGGAGGAAATGCGTCGCGAGCGGCACAATGTCATGCTTGCGATTGCGAAGCGGCGGCAGTTCGAGTTCGACGACGCTGAGTCGATAGTACAGATCCGATCGCAGGATGCCTTGATCCAGCGCGCTGGCGACTTCACGGTTCGTTGCAGCAACAACGCGGACATCCACTTTAATTTCGTGGCGGCCACCCAGCCGGCGGAATGATTGCTCTTCGACTGCGCGCAGGAGTTTCGCCTGGGTCTCTGAGCTCATCTCGCCAAGTTCATCCAGAAACAGCGTGCCGCCGTCGGCAAGTTCGAAGCAGCCGGGTTTCTGGCCAAGCGCCCCGGTGAAGGCGCCCTTTTCGTGTCCGAACAATTCGTTTTCAAGAATATCTTTGGGAAGGGCAGCGCAGTTGATGGCGATGAACGGTTTTGAGGCGCGCTTGCTCTTGGAGTGAAGGGCTTTTGCGACAAGTTCCTTTCCCGTTCCGCTCTCGCCCCACACAAACACGTTCGCATCGGATGGCGCAACGGTGGCGATCGTCTGTCTCACCAGTTGCATCGCCGGGCTCTCGCCGACGATTTCTTCGAAGCTTGTCAGCGCACGGTTCCGCTCCTCGGAGCGCCGTCGTGTCTTCTTCTCGACAAACTGCGTGATCGCATCTTCGGCAGATTGAACGAGGCGCATCGGCTCGATGGGAGGCACCAGCACATCGAACGCGCCTGCCTTCATCAGCCGTACCGCGTTGCTGACATCAGGCCGGTCGGAAATTACGATCACTTCTGTGAGTTGCTGTCGCTCGGAGATGTGCTTGAGCAGGGAGTTGTTATGAATCGCGGGATGCGTCGCACGTACTACCACGACGCCGTATTCATTCGTCAGCAGATGGTCGAGCATGTCCGTTGCTTCGGGCAGAAGCACAACGGGATACTCAACCCCGTTGCTCTGCGCGCTCAACGTTTGCGCGTACTTGCCAAGGTCGTGCGTGAACAGAATCGCCGGACGGTTCTTTTGCGTTGCCAGGTTCATTCTCCCAGGGGATGTAGTTTGGAATCTTCTTAGGTTAGGCTACAGGCAGTATGCGCTATAACCTTCTGGTGAGCAGCCATCTTGATTCGTAAGCGACCAAGAGAACTTACTTACCAGGGAGAGTAAAAAGGTTACACAGGTCGCATTCATTATAGCTGTAAGTGAATGAACATGGAATGAGCCGTGTCACAGGGCAACGGTTCTCTTAGCGTCGTCCCCCCATTCCGCTCCAATATTAAGAATGCTAAATAGAAAAGCAAGTTAAATGTCCTTTAAGGGAGAAGCTGTTTCCAATGTGTCTTCCAGGACTCATATCCATTATTGTGTTCGTTGACCGCAAATCCGTTCGCCGCCAATGCAACTCAGCCGAGCAAGGAAGGGCGACAATGCTTGTCGCAAGTAGAATGTCCGGCTTCTTCCGCTGAATCCCGCCTGCCATCAAACCCTTTTTGTTGTCGGGCAGCCGTATCATCCCTGACCGAGGAGCGTTCGCGTGTTTTTCTACATCGGAATTCGGGAACAACCGGCTTCGTTGCGGAATGAGATTTTTTTTTGTAAGCTGACATAGCATTACACATCTCAAAAAAGTCCTCCATGTCGCTTAAGCTTCATTTCCCGCAAAAATCGATCTCGACTGCGAACGAATCAAATGCTGATCTTTCTTGGACTCTTCTTATCGTTCCAACCAAACGGCGCATTCGCCACTTGACAAGAGAGCTGCTCAAGCAAAACCGGACGGCGCAATCAGAGTTCTTGATCTTCACGCTTGAAACTCTTGCGCGACGAGTATTCGCGCTCGTATCGGCAGATCGGCGTTTGGTCGAAGAGCCTGTTCAGTCGTTGTTGTTGAATCAGGCGATTGACCAGCTCTGGGGTTCGATGGGCTACTTTGGCAGCGACAAGACACGTCAGCGACTTCCTCGCGGGACGTTTGATAAGATCGCCGCTGTGATCAAGAACCTCAAAGAAACAGGCGTCACCACCGACGTTCTTCGCTCCGAGCTTGAAGGCGAGGAGGAAGATGAGAAGGCAAAGCTGCGAGACATCATCGGAATTTACTCGGCCTATGAATCTGTTTTGGCAAAGCTTGAAGGTGTTGATGTCGAAGGGCTGTTCACAGAGTTGAGTGCAAACTGCCCGCAATCGAAATTCGATGCGACCTTCAGGCAAACATTCCCCGAAGTGAAGACGATTTCGATCGTGGGTTTCGATGAGTTCACCCAGCCTGAGCTGGGATTCATTCAGAAACTCTGCAACGCCAAGCGCCACGTTTCGCTGACGTTTGATTTCATGCTGGGAAACAGAGAGCTGTTTGGGCATCTCGAAGAAAACTATCAGCGGCTCAGAGAACTCGGGTTCGTGACCGCGGCTGAGCCTGCGACTTCAGAAGATTCTGCCGGCGGTCAAATCGATCTCTTCGGTTTAGAACCCGAACCGCCGAGGACAGAGTTGCTGCAGAACTATTTTGCACGAAATCTGTTTCGGCAGCAAAGCAGTGTTGAGCAGAAGGATTGCTCGGACGTCGTCACGATTGCGAAGGCGAAGGACAGGCTGTGCGAGGTCGAGTTGATCTGCAAACTCATCAAGCAACTTGTGGCGGATGATCCCTCACGCGACTTGAGCCGGATTTGCGTCGCGACGTACAGGCCGCAAATCTATTCGGGACTGTTCCGCGAGCAAGCAAGGAAGTTCGGCATTCCGATGAATGTGACTGATCGGTTTGAGCTTTCGCAGGCGCCGGTCGTCGTTGCGATCATTGGTCTGCTGGAAATTGCGGCGCGAGGATTTCGACGCGATGACGTTTTGCGCGTGATCGCTTCCCGATACTTCGATTTCAACGATGATGGCGTTCCGATTGACGGAGAGAATCTCATGACAATCTCCGTCGATCTGAAAATTCTGCGAGGCGTGAAGAACTGGCTGAAGAAGATTGATGAGCTGATCGCGAAGGCGCAGATCGAGCAGCGTCTGTCGTCGGACGAGCAAGAGAGTGTTCGGCGTGCGCGGGATATCCGAAGATTGGAGAAGGCGGCGAGCGACATTCGTTGGCTGGATGCACTGCTGCACGGTGTGTCGGCTGATCAGACTGCGTCGTCGTTTGAACGAACAGTGAGCAAGCTTCTCGACACGCTCAAGCTGCCTCGACAGATTCTCGCGTTGGACAGAAACACGCATGGCGAGTTGATCGAGCGCGATGCCCGGGCGTATGCGCGGTTTCTCGAAGTTCTCACCACCACAAAGTGCTTTCTTGAATATCAGCAGGGGAAAGGTACCACCTACGGCGCCACCTACTCGCTCAGATTCTTTCTCGACCAGTTGAAGATCGCAATCTCGCAAGAGCGCTACAACGTGCGTGAGGTATTCGGGCAGGGAGTTCTCGTGACCTCAATCGAAGAGACGCGGGGCTTGCCCATTGACGTAATGATTGTCACGGGCCTCGTCGATGGCGAGTTTCCTTCAGTGTATCAGTCGGAGATTTTTCTGAGTAACAGCCGACTGAAGGCACGCGAACAACGACACACGTGGGAGAACAAGTACCTCTTCTACCAAGCGGTGACGAATTGGACGGAACATCTTTACCTCACGTATCCTCAACAGGACGCCGACCTCGATCTCGTTCAGTCAAGCTTCATCGATGCAGTAGAGACTATTGCTGGCACAACGAGATGGAGCTATCCGGGAGATTCTCCGTTTGAGCAGACGCTCTACTCGAAGGAGGATTTCCTTCGTGCGTACGGCAGGGCAGTGGGGGCGGAGTCGGAACGTACGTTCGAGGTTCCAGATTCTGTTGCGGCAGAGACTGACTACATTCGGCGGGCGATCGAGGTTGAGCAGAGTCGCGTTGATCTTCACACGCTGCCGGAGTACGAAGGAATCATTCTCCACGCGCTGCCTCCGGAGATGCAACAGAAACTGCTGCAACTGAAAGATCGCGTCTACTCCGTCAGTCAGCTCGAAACCTACGGCAAGTGTCCGTACCAGTTTCTCGCGCACCGATTGCTCCGGCTGAACGTTGTCGAAGAGTTCGATGAAGAATTCTCTCCGCTAGAAAAAGGGTCCGTGCTTCACGAGGCGCTGTTTGAATTCTACACGGAACGGCGCGAGAAGAATCTTCCCTCACTTATTGGCTGCGCCGACGCTGTGTTTGCCGAAGCCAATCGAAGGCTTCTTGAAATCACGGAGAGAAGGCTTGCAGCGATCGATATCCCGGACGCTTTCTGGGATTTGGAGAAAGAGCTAATCCTCGGCGACCGCGATTCGGGCCGGGGTGTGCTGTGGGAGTTCTTGAATCATGAACGCAATCGCTCGACGACCCTGCAGCCTGCATACTTCGAAGTGGGTTTCGGCTCGAAGCTCGGCGCGCAGACGAGAATAGATCGCGAATTTTCCTCCGAAGATCCCATTGTCGCGGGCAACGTGCAGTTGCGCGGCAAAGTTGATCGCGTCGATATGAACGATGAGGCGTTCTCAATCATCGACTACAAAACAGGGAAAGCCATCGCCAAGCTTGAGGACGTGCGAACCGGAATCAGCTTGCAACTTCCGGTTTACCTATATTCCATTGAGCGATTGATGCAGGAGAAGCTTGGCGTTGATCGCGCGGCTGCGGGCGGCTCACACTATCAGCTTCGTCCACCGATTGCCCTGAAAATCGGCGTCGGGAGCGCAAGCTACAAAGATGATATCGGCGCAACAGGGAAGGGCGGTTTTCTGGAATCTGACCAAGAACTTCGTGCGCTAATCGACGAATCCATCGCGATGATCAACAAGTTCGTCGAGGGGATGTCGCAGGGCAGGTTCCCGCTTGCCGAACCGAAGAATCTTGACAAAGTGTGCAAGTGGTGCGACTACAAAACCATTTGTCGTATTCAGACCATTCATCAAATAGGCAAGGCAAAAGCAGATCCCTGATGACCATCATTGAACAGAATAAGAGAATTCAGGAACTTCGGGACTATGAGAGCAAGATGTCTCGCACCGATCTCGAAGAGTTCCGTATGTTTGTCAAGCGAATGAAGGACGACGAGTCGCTCGATCAACTCTCGCTCAAGAAACTCGACCGCTTGTATTCTACTTATGTGTCGAAGAAGAGCAAGCCGACAGACGAGGCGCTGAAGGCTCTGTTCAGGAAGGCGCACCAGTGACTCCCGACAGAACTATGAAAGCGGCGTTCGTAACAAAGTACGGCGGACCAGAAGTGCTGGAAATTCGCGAGACGCCAATTCCCAAACCTGCGCCCGATCAGATCCTCGTTCGTGTGCGTGCATTCGGATTGAATTTTGCCGACGTCATGGGACGCTTCGGCGTGTATCCCGGAACGCCGCGGCCGCCGTTTATTCTCGGCCTGGAATTTTCGGGTGAAGTTGCGGGCATCGGAGAAAACGTCACGCACTTCAAAGGTGGCGAGCGCGTGATGGGCTACAGCAGGCACGGCAGTCATGCGCAATATGTTTGCGTGAACGAAAAGCTTGCAGTCGAGCTTCCTGCGAAGATGGAGTTTGAGGAGGGCGCTGCGTTTCTTGTGATGTATCTGACCGCCTATCATGGCATCGTTCGGCTGGCAAACATTCGCAAGGGCGAGAAGCTGCTTGTGCATGCTGCCTCCGGAGGCGCGGGCATAGCGACGCTGCAACTCGGCAAACATCTCGGCGCAGAAATCTTCGGAACAGCGGGTACTGAAGACAAGATCAAGCTCGCATTGAAAAACGGAGCCGACCATGTCATCAACTACAACACAACTGACTTTGCCGGAGAGATCAAGCGTATCACTAACAACTACGGCGTCGATGTCGTGATGGACTCGGTTGGCGGACTTGTGTACGACAAGAGTTGGGATCTGCTCGCTCCGATGGGGCGCTACGTGTTGTACGGCCTCGCAGCTATTGCGAGTCAGGGCGCGCTGAACAAGCTGAAAGCCGCGACAATCATTTCCGTGATGAAGCCGATTTTTCCCGTTCAGTTGATGAGCGCGAACAAATCCATCTTCGGATTCAATCTCGGAACGCTGAAAGGAAAGGAATCGTACTTCCGTGAGGCTGTCATCGAAATGCTGAGGCTGTACGATGGTGGGGTGTTGAAGCCGCTCATCGGGCGCACGTTTCGTTTCAACGAAATCGTCGAGGCGCATCGCGCACTGCAGACCCGCCAAACGGTCGGCAAAGTTGTGGTTCACGTGGATACTGAATGATCGAATCGCATAACATCGATAAACCCGCGTACTGGGATTCACGCTATCGTTCCGATGAAGCGGATTGGGACATGGGCACGCCGACTCCGGCTTTTGAGGATTTGCTCGACAGCAAGAAGCTTGAGCCGGGTACGGCCCTCGTGCTGGGTTGCGGCAAGGGATACGATGCGCTGCTTTTCGCCCAACGCGGCTTCGATGTTACCGCGATTGATTTTTCATCCGAGGCAATTGTGCACGCCCGCGTGCTTGCTGAACAAAACGGAGTCAAGATCAACTTCGTGCAGGAAGATCTCTTCGACTATTCGCTCGACGTCATGGACGAGTTTAACTACGTGATTGAGTACGTCACGTATTGCGCAATCGATCCAGCACGGAGAGCGGAGTTCGCATCGATGGCGGCTTCTGTTCTCAAGCCCGGAGGACAGCTTGTCGGATTGTTCTTTCCGCTCGACAATCACTCGGGCGGACCGCCATTCGCCGTTTCAATGGATGAAGTGCACCGATTGTTCGGCAGGAAACTCGAGTTGGTGTCCGTTGAAGCGCCGCCGCGCTCGGTGACACCCCGCAAGGGAAGAGAACTGATGACGATCTGGAAAAAGAAATAGATCGGTTCAGCAAGGAGGCTGATGTTCCGCTCGGCGAAAAGAGAACCGGCGCTTGATCCTGAGTTTTTGCTCATTGCCTATTGCAGCGGCTATTTTCCGATGGCGTCATCGCGCACCGGCGCTATCGAGTGGTACTCGCCTGACCAGCGTGCAATTATCCCGCTCGACAATTTCAGAATCTCTCGCAGCCTGCGCCGCGTGATGCGTCGCGGGATTTTTGATGTGAGGATCGATACGGCGTTCGAAAGAGTGATGCGTTGTTGCGCCGAGCGCGATGATACCTGGATTTCGGAGGAGATCATCACTGCGTACTGCGCTCTTCACGCACGAGGTTACGCGCACAGCATCGAATGTTGGCACGACAATCTTCTTGCCGGAGGATTGTATGGCGTCGCGATCCGCGGCGCGTTTTTTGGTGAGTCGATGTTCTCAAAGAAGACTGATGCTTCCAAGGTTGCGCTTGCTCATCTTGTCGCAAGACTGACGGCGCGCGAATATACACTTCTCGACACGCAATTCATGACCGAACACCTCCGCACGGTGGGCGCGGTCGAAATTCCGAGATCGGCATACATCCAACAACTCTCTCAATCGCTTGAGAATCTTTGTACGTTCGTCGATGACGAGAACAGCCTTTCAGCACGTCAATGAAATACGTGAGCGGGCTAACGCACTTCTTGCGCTGAAGGAACTATATTCTTGCAGCGGAAGTTAGGTGGAGATGAGAGACCTAAGTGTCCGCATTGGGGGCTGCGAAGTTGGACGAGGAGCGACTGGATTTTTCGCAGAAAATTATGAGTTCGCCGAGTTGACACAACAAGAATTTGTGTATATATTTCGCCGTAGCCAACACCAGTCAAGTCTTCGCCCCACCCTTTTTCTACGCAATTTCTGGGAGATTTGTTGAATGATCCAGTCCCGCGGTTTACAAAAATTCGAGCGAGTCACCATCACGCTGCTTCCCACGGCTGACGAGAGGAGTTTTCGGCATATTCCCTCCACCTTCAGCAAGACGAATCGGACGTATGGGTGGCGGCACTATGAGCAGATTGACTACATGATCGTGCCCAAGAAGATTTCGAGCAACGAAATCAAAGTCGATATCTTTGTCGATCCTCAGACGAAAAAGAAATTGCAGCCGACGGACATCCAGCGAGCGGTCACGAACTTTGTGAAAAGCAAGATTCACTCCGAATGGGCAGGGCTCAAACTCGGCAACATCAGTCGTGCAACTGTTGCTTCGCCGCCCGATCAAACGTTTCACCGCGGCACAATCGAAGAGATCCTCGGCACGCATCTGGAGAACTGACACATCGAAATTCTTTCGACAATGCACTGATGGTTGTTTTCATTAGTGCATTTTTGTTTTTTACCTCATCACCAATCCCCCAACATCCACGACCAGAACCATGACGACTCCTGTCATTACGCAAACAGCTTCAGCAAAGTTCGTTCCCACCAAGCAAGGAAAAGTCCGCGATCTGTATGATCTCGGCGACTCGCTGCTCATTGTTGCAACGGATAGACTCTCCGCATTCGACGTGATTCTTCCGGATGGCATTCCGAACAAAGGCAAAGTGCTCACGCAAATTTCTGCATTCTGGTTCGATAAACTCTCGTCGACCGTCAGGAATCATATCATCACGACCGACGTCGAGAAATTTCCTGAACCGTTTCGTTCGGCGCCCGAGATCTTCAGCGGCCGCAGTATGCTTGTCAAGAAGACAAAGCCGATTGAAGTTGAATGCGTCGTGCGCGGATACATTTCCGGCTCCGGCTGGAATGAGTACAAGAAGTCGCAATCGATCTGCGGTATTCAACTTCCGGACGGCCTGAAAGAGTCTGACAAGCTCAGTGAGCCGATTTTCACACCGACCACCAAAGCGCCGATCGGGATTCACGATGAGAATATTTCGTTCGATCAAGTCGTGTCGCTGCTTGGCAGAGAGTTGGCGACAAAGCTTCGTGACCTCACCATCGCCTTGTACCGTAAAGGGGCGGAGTATGCAGCATCGAAGGGGATTATCATTGCGGATACGAAATTCGAATTCGGACTTGATGATCGCGGAGATGTTGTGTGGATTGATGAAGCATTGACGCCGGACTCTTCCCGCTTCTGGCCGGTCGATCAGTACAGGCCGGGCGGTCCGCAGCCAAGTTTCGATAAGCAGTTTGTGCGTGATTATCTTCTCTCCATCAAATGGAACAAGCAGCCGCCCGCGCCCGAACTTCCGCCCGATGTTGTTCTCATCACCGGCAAGAAATACGAAGAAGCGTTGAAGCTGTTGACCGGCAGAGAAGTAGCGTAGCATGCGTCCGACATCCATCAAACAGACTTCGTCAAACGAGTTGAGTATTCGCTGGGATGATGGATCCCAATCGGCGATGGCTCTGGATTTTCTGCGAGCGCATTGTCCGTGCGCGCTGTGTGTCAACGAGCGGCAGGAGAACAGCGAGCAGGGACTCTTCAGTTTGCCGATTGCAAACCAAACCGAACTACGCGCCATCGACCTGTCGGGCAACAACGCAATGGTGATTACGTGGGGCGACGGGCACAAGGCGGGGATTTACACGTGGCAGTATTTGCGTGAGCTGAGCGGCGAGTCTGCAACTTGACCTCGGCGGGCGCCGTACAACGAAAAGGTTTTCTATTCCGATTCCCCCCTCGGGGAGAACGAGGCGCTCCGATCGAGGCTCTTCAACTCAGGTACTGAATTCGAGGCTCAGAACAAACTATCACATCATTCAAGGAGGCTACATGAACAGACTCATCTTCGGTGTGGCACTGCTGCCCGTTGTCGTGGCGGTATTGTCTGCCGGTCCGCCCGATACAAAGCGGGCGGGGAAAGTCTTCCCGTACCCGGTTCAGCAAACGGTACTCGACAACGGACTGCGTGTCATCTCGATTCCGTTCGACAGCCCGGGCATCATCGCTTACTACACAGTTGTGCGCACGGGATCGCGGAATGAAATCGAGCCGGGGCTTTCAGGCTTCGCGCATTTCTTCGAACACATGATGTTCCGCGGAACGGAGAAGTACAACAAGGATGCGTTCAATGATGTGCTCAAATCCATCGGCGCAGACAACAACGCCTACACGAACAACGACGCTACGGTGTATCATACGCTGGCCAGCGCCGACGCGCTTGAGAAAATCATGGACGTTGAATCGGATCGGTTCATGAATCTGAAGTACACGGAAGATGATTTCAAGACTGAAGCCGGAGCGATTCTCGGTGAGTACAATAAGAACTACTCAAGCCCGTTCCTTTCCATCTTCGAGAAGTTGTACGACAACGGGTATGAGCATCATACCTACAAGCACACGACGATGGGCTTCCTGAAAGACATCATGGACATGCCGAACCAGTATCAGTACAGTTTGAAGTTCTTCGATCGCTGGTATCGGCCTGAGTACTGCACGGTCGTCGTCGTTGGAGACATCAAGCACGATCGTCTGATCAGCCTCTCCCGGAAGTACTACGGCGCGTGGAAACGCGGATCGTTTGTGCTCGACGTGCCCCAGGAACCACAGCAGCCCAAGGAAAAATCTGTCGAGCTGAAATGGAAGGCGCAGACGCTTCCCATCATTGCCATCGGCTATCACGGACCGGCATTCAGCGACAAAGAAATCGACATGCCCGCGATCGACTTGCTGTCGCAGTATGTCTTCTCCCAGCAATCGGAACTCTACTCGAAGCTCGTGATTCAGGAGCAAGCGGTGGAATTCATTCAAGGCGGCCAGGGCGATTCGCGCGATCCCGGACTCTTTACCATTCTGACGCGGGTGAAAGATCCCAAAAACATCGAGATGGTGCAGAAAGAGATTTCTGCAGCGATTGAACAAGCGAAAACAACTCCCGTCTCCGAAAAGCGACTTGCTGATATCAAGTCGTATATGAAGTACAGCTACGCGATGGGATTGAACAATGCCGACGCGATCGCGAACAGCATTGCCCACTACATTTCTATGACCGGCGACCCCGAATCGGTGAACAAAGTGTATGAACTGTATGACAGCGTGACGCCGAAGGATTTGCTGGCTGTTGCCAATAAGTATTTCGACGTCAGCAACCGAACGGTTGTGTTGATGACGCAGGAAGGAGCAAACTAACATGCGAAGTATTCTCATTGGTGCAGCATCGCTTTTCGTTCTGATGGCCGTGACCGCGCTTGCAAAGACGCCGATTAAGGTAACGGAGATCCGAAGCGCAAACTCACCGCTCATCTCGTTCCGCGTCATCCTGCGAGCAGGTTCGATCAACGACTGGAAAGGGAAAGAAGGAATCAACGCGCTGACCGCGTACATGCTTGCTCAGGGCGGAACGAAGTCGCTCAAGTATCAGGATGTCGTTGCCACAATGTACCCGTGGGCGGCGGGTGTGTATGTGCAGCCGGAAAAAGAGATCACGACGTTTATCGGCAATGTGCACCGCGATCACCTTGATAAGTTCTACGCGCTCTTCTCCGATCTGTTGTTGAATCCGAGATTCGATCCGGATGACTTCGTCCGCAACAAAGATCTGGCAGTAAACTATCTTGAGAAAAATCTTCGCGGAACCGACGACGAAAATCTGGGCAAAGAAGCGTTTCTGATTTCGATGTTCAAAGATCATCCGTACGGAACTGCGGGCGCGACGGTGCAAGCCTTGAGGTCGATTACGCTCGATGACGTCAAGGCATACTATGCGCAGATGTACACAACGGGCCGCATCTGGGTAGGTGTCGCGGGCGGCCATCCGGCATCGCTAGTTGACAAGATCAAGAAAGATTTCGGCAAACTCCCCGACGGGAAGTTTGCGCCTGTTCCGCTGCCACTCGTCGAGAAGCCGCGAGGACTCGAAATCGATTTCATCCAGAAACCGGCGCGCGGCTCGGCAATCTCGATGGGGCATCCGATTCCGCTCACACGCAAGGATAAAGATTTCTACGCGCTGATGGTTGCCAACTCGTATCTCGGCGAGCATCGCACGTTCAACGGCGTGCTGATGAACCGGCTGCGGGGCGATCGAGGATTGAACTACGGCGACTACTCGTACATCGAGCGGTTTGTCGGCGGCACCTCGGGCACGACGTTTCCGAATGTCAACACGCCGCTGCGTCAGCAATACTTCAGCGTGTGGCTGCGACCCGTGCAGGCGGAAAACGCGCACTTTTCCGTGCGAGCCGCCGCGTATGAGCTGGAAAAATTCGTTGACAAAGGTCTGACCAAAGATGACTTTGAGCAGACGCGGAAATTCGTCACGAGCTACTCAAAGCTCTGGGCGCAAACACTTGACCGCCGGCTCGGCTACAAAATGGATTCGGAGTTCTACGGTACCGACTACTTTATCGATCGCATCGAGAAGGAACTGAAGACGCTCTCTGTCGATGACGTGAATAAGGCAATCAAGAAATACATCGATCCGAAGAACATGAAGGTGGCAATCGTTTCGGACGATGCGAAAGGACTGATGGAGAAGATGGTGAAGAACGAGCCATCGCCCATCAAGTATGCTTCGCCGGCGTCGCAACGCATTCTTGACGAAGACAAAGAGATCACGGTTCTTCCGCTCGGCATCAACAAAGAAAAGTCGAGAGTTGTGCTAGTCAATGAACTGTTCGAGAACGAGAGTCCGGCAAAGGTGATTGAACGAAAGGATGTTGAGAAGTTGAAGTGACGTTCCGCCGGCGGGGATTGATGGGTACATGGTGAGTCGCGTTGAGCGGCTCACCATTGTTGTTTTTCAAAGCTTGAACTTCTTCACGAGATCTGAACGCTTGATCTCTCCTCTGTTGTTGAAGATTTTCGTCTCGCCCTCTTCTGTTACGATCCACACCTCAAGCGCA
The DNA here is from genome assembly GCA_016218065.1 of Ignavibacteriota bacterium. Classification (GTDB taxonomy): domain Bacteria; phylum Bacteroidota; class Ignavibacteria; order UBA10030; family UBA6906; genus CAADGV01. The sequence continues at coordinate 13,657 of JACRFA010000077.1, forward strand.
CCCTTAGCAAGATACAAATCGATCTTCTGAAGGATTTCTTCTTTTGAGTTTGAAGGCGAAACGATCTCGACACAGATCTCGGGGGATTTATCATACGGTGTCTTGAAGCCGAACTCATCAATGAATTCATTCGAAGCCCATGCGACGTCTGCCACCTTCACGCCGTCCGATGTGCTGATCGAGCACTCATTGATAATCCGT
>JACRFA010000076.1 GCA_016218065.1 Ignavibacteriota bacterium
GTCGTAGGTGATGATGGTGCTGCCAACCTTCTGCCCGATGATGGTGATGTGAGTCTTCCATGACGGCAGCACTAACTTCTCTCTATACACTCCAGTCTTCACGAGAATGGAGTACTGACGCTCAGCGTAGTCGCGGCAGGCGTTGACTGCTTCCTGAATCGACTTGTGAGAGCCGGAGCTGTCAAGCGCAACGGTGAAATCATACTGCGGGGTGGTTGACTGCGCGCGAACAATGGTGGCGACGAGAACAAAAGTTAGCAATGAGCGAAAGAAAGTTATCATAGATGTCTGAACTGTTGAGTGAATGTCTGAGAGATGAAAGGTAGCGTCTGTATGCAAGTAATCGTCAAACTTCCGAGCACACATACATCATAGTCCAGAAAGTGGAAAAAAGCAATCGATAAAAAGTGTACAACGAACACTTTTTATCTGTGAATCGATGTTCTGAATCCGTATATTGGGACAGCTAACACATCACGCAAGACAAAATGGATCTCACGCAATGCAATTGAAGTTTCTCTTTTCCCTGACACTCATTTTCTCAATCAGTCTAACAAATGCCGAAGCTCAGGATACGGCCTCGGTCGCCTGGAGCCTGACCGCTAATACTCAAGTATCTGCAACCGTCGGCAACGTTGCAGGACGAGACGAGCGCTTCTCGCACTCTCCGACGGACTCTACGTTCAACGTGACGCCGCGTGACTACACCGCTGCGGGCGGCGGACAACGAATCCATCTGGGCACGACCACAAATTGGCCGCACGATACGGTAGAAAACTCCGGACGCTTTGTGCAGTTTGCGGTCTCGCCCGTCAATGGGATGACGCTGCATGTCTCGACGATCGCGCTCGATATCGGAGCGGGCGGAACCGGAGCAATGAACGCGAACATCTACTACTCGACTGACTCAACGTTTGCCACGCGGGTGAAGCTTAATTCAGGCTCAGCACTCCCGAACAGCGCCTGGCTCGTTCCCTCACCTTCGTTTCAGGTAAATGTAGATGTACCGTTTGGAGGCATTCTCTTTGTGAGAGTCTATCCGTGGTACAACAGCGCGAACGCATCCACGACGAAGTATTTGTACTTGCGCAATGTGATTGTTTCGGGATCGACTGTTTCAGGAGGAACATACGCTCCCACACTGACGACCGCATCCGTCACGAACATCGGCGCAACCTCGGCGACGTGCGGCGGGAATGTTACCTGGTCGGGCGGCGCGACCGTGTCGGCGCGAGGCGTTTGCTGGAACACGACCGGCTCTCCCACGATCAACGACAACAAAACCATTGACGGCTCAGGCGCCGGCCCCTTCGCAAGCGCAATGACAGGCTTGACTGAAGGAACGCGATACTACGTACGCGCCTATGCAACCAATTCAGTCGGTACAGGATATGGGAATGACCAATCGTTTGTTGCGACGAATCCGCCGCAGCGACTGCTCGCATTCCCCGGCGCTGAAGGCTATGGCAAGTTCACGTCAGGTGGACGAGGCGGCGCAGTGTATGAAGTGACCAACCTCAACGACAATGGCCCGGGAAGTTTGCGGGCAGCGATCACTGCGTCGGGACCACGCACGGTCGTCTTCCGCGTCTCCGGCACGATTACGCTCAACTCCAATCTCACGATTTCAAATCCCTACATTACTATTGCCGGACAGACTGCCCCCGGCGACGGAATCTGCATCCGACGCTATTCGCTCACCGTTGCGACCAACAATGTCATCATACGGCACTTACGCGTAAGGCTTGGCGACGAAAGCGGAGGGATGTCCGATGCGATGGGGGGACGCGGATGCAGGAACGTGATTATCGATCACTGTTCGGCAAGCTGGAGTGTCGATGAGGCGATGTCGTTCTACTGGTGCGACAGCATCACGGTGCAATGGTGCTTCATTACGGAAAGCTTGTACAATTCCAATCATCCGAGCGGCGCGCATGGGTATGGCGGCATTTGGGGAGGCCCGAATACAACGTATCATCACAATCTGTTCGCGCATCACTCGAGCCGCAATCCCCGCTTCGGCTCCGGCGTTGGCAATACGGACTACCGCAACAACGTGATCTACAATTGGGGATTCAACAGCGCGTACGGCGGCGAGGATACCAGCGACGGCAGCGCCCGCGGGTTCAGCAACATCAACATGGTTGCGAATTATTATCGGTCGGGACCTGCGACATCATCGGGACGAGTGAAGTATCGCATCGTCAATCCTTCGACGCACGCATCAAACATCGAAGACCCGACTCACTACGGCAAGTGGTATGTTGCCGCCAACTTCGTCTTTGGTTATCCGAACGTCACGGCAGACAATTGGGGACTCGGCGTGCAGCCGCAATCGGAATCTGTGAAGGCGGCGATACGCTCTGCAACAGAATTCGATTTCGTCCCCATCGATCAACACTCTGCAGAAGATGCCTTCGCACGCGTGTTGGCAAGAGCCGGAGCAACGCGGCCGGTTCGCGACACGGTTGATCGACGCATTGTTCGCGAAGCATCGACTGGCGCTGTAACGTACGGCGGCGCAACGTATGCAATTGATCGCGGACTGCCGACCGGCGTTCCCTACGGTATTCTCGATTCACAAACCGATGTTGGCGGCTGGCCTCTACTCAATTCCACAGCTCCGCCCGCGGACACTGATCATGACGGTATGCCGGACGCGTGGGAATCCTCTCACGGATTGAATCTCAACGATCCGAACGACCGCAACGGGATCGGCGAAGGCGGCTACACGAATCTCGAAAACTATCTGAACAGCTCCGAACTTCTGAGCGCCGTTGCCAATGAAGAGCAGCGCCCGCTCGGCATGAAGCTCTACCCGAACTATCCGAATCCATTCAACCCGACAACGAACATCAAATTCAAAATTCCAAATATCAAATCCTACTCAAGCGCCAACTTGGGATTTGAAAATTGGAATGTGGGCATTATTACACTTAAGGTGTGCGATGTGTTGGGGAAGGAGGTCGCGACGCTCGTGAACGAGAAGAAGTCGCCGGGGACGTACGAAGTGAAATTCGATGGCAGCAATCTGTCGAGCGGCATCTACTTTGCCGTTCTCGTCACAGAAGGACGCCGCCTCTCACAAAAGATGTTACTCGTGAAGTGACCGACTGATTTTCCCGTCCAATTTTTCAGGAAGTTGAAGATGAAACGACATTTGAAATGCTCGTCCATGCGGACAACTCTGTTCGTAGGTTCGATGGCTTTGTTCCTTGCGTCCGCTCTCTGCGCAGGTCGGCTCGTCGCGCAAACCCCGGCTGATGTCTGGTCAGTTGCCGATTCGATTCGGGCGCGCATCAAAGCGCCGGACTTTCCCAAACGCGAGTTCGTCGTGACGCAGTTTGGCGCGAAGGGGAACGGTGTTTTTGAGTGCACTGCCGCCTTCAAGAAAGCGATAGAGAAATGCGCGAAGAAAGGCGGCGGGAGAGTTGTTGTCCCGAAAGGAGAATATCTCGTCGGGCGGATCTACCTCAAGAGCAACGTCAACCTCCATCTTGCCGGGGGCGCTGTGATCAAGTTTCATCGCGACCCGAAAAAGTATCTTCCCGTTGTGTTCACGCGATGGGAAGGAATCGAATTGATGAACTACTCTCCGTTCGTCTATGCGTTCGAAGAGACCAACATCGCGATCACCGGATCAGGAACGCTTGACGGGCAGGCGAGCAATGAGTATTGGTGGTCGTGGAGCGGGAAGGATGTTTTTGGTTGGAAGGAAGGAATGCCCAAACAAAAACCCGGCAGAGATAAGTTGCTGGAAATGGGGGAGAAGAATGTTCCGGTCAACGATCGTGTCTTCGGCGAAGGATATTACCTGCGTCCCAACTTCATTCAGCCGTATCGGAGCAAGAACATTCTGATCGAGGGAGTGAAGATTCTCAACTCGCCGATGTGGGAAATTCATCCGGTGTTGTGCGAGAACGTAACGGTCAGAAATGTTCACATCGATACGCACGGCCCGAACAATGACGGCGTCGATCCGGAGTCGTGCAAGGATGTTCTCATTGAGAACTGCTACTTCAACACGGGCGATGATTGCATTGCGATCAAGTCGGGACGAAACAACGACGGGCGACGGCTCAACACGCCGAGCCAGAACATTGTGGTTCAGGGCTGCATGTTCAAGGATGGTCATGGCGCCGTTACGATTGGCAGCGAGATTTCGGGCGGAGCGCGCAACGTGTTTGCAGAGAAGTGTGAGGTCGAAAGCCCGATACTCTACAATGCGCTTCGCATCAAATCAAATGCTGTGCGCGGTGGGCTGATCGAGAATGTGTATGTCCGCGACTTCAACGTCAAGCTCGTCGATCGTGCCGCCATCGATATCGATCTGTTCTATGAGGAAGGGAAGAACGGTCAGTTCTATCCGACCATCAGGAACATCGGTGTTGAACGCATGACTGTGAAGTCAGGCAAAGTGGCGTTCAATCTTGTTGGCTACGAGGAAGCGCCGCTGCAGAATGTGTGGCTGAGAGATTGCCGATTCGAAGACGTGCCGAAGGGATACAAGGTTGAACACGTCAAGGAATTCAAAGCCGAACGAACGTTCGTCAATGGGAAGGAGATCACGCCTTAGCGGTGGCCCAAAACATTTACTCAATTCTGAACCAATCGACGTTTGCGTAGCCGCTGTCGTTGGTCAACGTGCTGGATGAACAGAACATGCCGACTTTCGCGCCGATCCACTGTCCCGCTACTGCCGTGAATGTGCCGGGGAGTGTCGTGAACGTCGAACCATCTACGCTATAGCTGAAAGTGCAAGCGGCGCCTTCGGCCACGGAGATTCTGAAGTAGAGAGTTGATTCCGTGAGTTTCACATTCGTCTGCTCGACCTCGGCCCTCCCTTTGTTTGCGTCGATGCATGTGGAGTGCGTCAGGTACAACGCGTCGGCTTTCTTCGTGATCGCGACATAAGCGTAGCTCATTCCCATGACGATCAATCCGAACTTATCTTTTTCAAAGCGCGGCTTGAACGACACTTTCGCGGTTGCAGTGAACTTCTCCGCCGGGAATTTCTGAAGTAACAGAGCAGGAACGTCCCACAGATTTTTCGCGGAGTCGGGCATGCGTACCGCATTCATTCTGAGATAGCCCAGACGTCCGCTCGTCATCGCCCAACGCTGATCAGGGTTTGCCTGCCACTGCCATTGAAGTCCGAGATGCGGCGAGTTGAATTCATCGCTCTCTTGCGGCGTAGCAATCGGGTACGTTCGTCCGACATTGGGCTTCTTGAACGTGAGAACAGGCTCGCCGTTGCCATCGCCGTTGTCGTCGGTTCCCATCACGGGCCAATTGTTTTTCCACGCCATGGGTTGAAGGTGGACAATGCGGCCGTACGCGCCTTTGTCCTGAAAATGTACAAACCAATCCTCGCCGCGCTGCGTTGTTACCCACGCTCCCTGATGCGGTCCGTTGATTGTGGTTGTCCCCTGATGCAAGACAACTTTGTGTTCGTAGGGGCCGAAGACGCTTTTGCTGCGAAGCGCCAACTGCCAGCCGGCGGTTACTCCGCCCGCCGGCGCGAAAATGTAGTAGTACCCATTTCGCTTGTGGAATTTGGGACCCTCAACCGTCGGATGATCATCGTGTCCGTCGAACACAAGCACCGGATCGGAAATGACTTTCGTTCCTTCTGCGTTCATTCTCTTCACGACGAGAATGCTCTTGATGGTTGCGCGGGTGCCGGCGTACGCGTGCACGAGGTAGGCGCTTCCATCGTCGTCCCACAACGGACACGGATCGATGAGGCCGGCGCCTGCTTCAACCAGCGCTGGTTCACTCCAGGGACCGCGTATGCTTTTCGCTTTCGTAAGATAAATGCCGCGATCAGGATCGGGATAGTAGATGTAGAACTCGTTGTCGCGATAGCGAATCGCGGGCGCCCACGCGCCATTGCCGTGTTGGACGCGAGCGAAGACATCGTACGGCGGCTGGCGGCGGAGCGCGTGAGCAATGATCGTCCAGTTCACCAAATCTCTTGAGTGCAGAATGGGAAGTCCCGGCACGGCATCAAAGCTCGACGAAACGAGATAGAAGTCATCCCCGACACGAATGACGTCAGGGTCGGAATAGTCGGCGTGAAGGATGGGATTCTTGTACGTCCCATTTGCGTTATCGGCGACCCAGACTTTTGAGGTGGAGGTCTGTGCAGAAGTTGAAAGCGAGACAATGATGGTAAGAACGATGGCAGTTGCTGTCTTCATAGTTCGTTTCTATGGCGATAAGAGTGATTGCACGCGATGGAGGCGAAGGATGCCGGGTGACTTCTTGCTGCGACAAATATACACAAAATGTGTTTTGCATACACTCATAATGTGTATGTGCGACACTTTTCGTATATTGCGCTCGGTGGCTGCACGTAAAGATGTCAGCGTAAGAATCCTGGCATTGAGATGGGCCAACAGGCGGTCGCCCCAATTCATAAGACTCATCACCTCGACATGACTGCTCTTCCTAAGAACATCATCAAAACAATTTCAATTGACTGCGTCATTTTTGGCTATGCGGACTCGACGCTCGAGGTGTTGCTGCGAAGGCGCGCAACCGGGCCGAGCAAGGGGATGTGGTCGCTGCCCGGCGGCTTCGTGAAGAAGGAGGAGCGGGTGTTGGTTGCCGCGCAGCGAGTGCTGCAGCAAACCACCGGAGTGCGGAACACCTATCTTGAAGAAGTCGGCGTGTTTGATGCTGTCGATCGCTATCCCGCATGGCGAGTGTTTACGATTGGGCACGTCGCCCTGATCAGTCCTGATCGGTACGCGCTGAAGGCAGGCTCCGATTCGAGCGAAGTGCGCTGGTTTCCGCTCGGCAATGTGCCCCGACTTCCGTTCGATCATGTCGAGATCATGCAGGTGGCTCTTGAGAAACTGCGCAAGCGCGTACGGTATCAACCCATCGGCTTCGAAATCCTCCCCAAAAAATTCACGCTCCCGCAGTTGCAGCGACTGTACGAAGTCATTCTCGGCAAAGATCTCGACAAGCGGAATTTTCGGAAGAAGATTCTCGGCATGCACTTCGTCAAGCGGCTCACCGAGACCGATCGGAATAGCGGTCGGCGTCCGGCGTTTCTCTACGAATTCGATGCGACGAAATACGGGAAGCTCCAGCGAAAAGGATTCATGTTCGAACTATGATACAATGATGTGTTGGCGGTGAAGTTCTGGATCACACGTTTTCTCTCCCATTGTTCTATCTTGTTTTCCAAACGGGTTCTCTTTCATCATTGATGAAATCGTATGTCGAATTTCAAAAAGACTTCGTTGCTGTTTCTCGGTTCGATTCTGTTCTCCCTGGCGATCGCAGAGATTGTGATCCGTCTGTTCGTTCCGCAGGAAACGAAGCGGTTGGCGATTTATGATGAGGAGTTGGGATGGCGAGGCGAGCCGGGGGGAAGCGGAACGTACGTCAGGCTGAAGGATAGCATCGAAGTTCCGTTTCACTACAACGAGCTGGGTTTTCGCGACGACGAAGTGCAGCCGCGGAGCGCCGTGAAGAAGCGAATTGTCTTTTTGGGAGATTCGTTCATCGAAAATCTTGAAGTGCCCTTCGAGAAAACATTCGTTGCTCTCGTGAGAGATCGGCTGAAGCATGATTTACACTCCACTGTTGATCTCGTTGCCCTTTCTTCGCAAGGATATTCAACGGCGCAGGAACTGCTGGCGCTCAAAAAATTTCAGAGTCAGCTGCAGCCCGACGTCGCGATTCTCTTCTTTTACACCGGGAATGATTTTGAAGATAATCTGCGTCGCGAGTTTGCTTCACTCGACTCGACCGGCAAGCTGGTCTTTGCGGAAAACAGGACCTCGTGGTTCAGAAGGCAGCTGCTCTCGTTCAAACGTTGGCTCTACGAGTCATCCTTCCTGGTGTTCTACCTGAAGAACGTCATCGAGTCTGCAGGCGCCGTCAATTTGGGCGATGAAACAAAGCACGTGGAAGGCGGCTCAGACGAGTACAAGCTTGAAATAACGAGACAACTGATCATAGAAACGAAGAAGTACGTCGAAGCTCAGGGAATGAAATTCGGGCTTGTGCTCTTCACGAATAAGCATCAGCTTCGTGAGCGGAGACTTGACCTGACTGACTTTGTGAAAGACGTTTGCCGGACGAACGGAATCTCATTTGTGGACGCGACCGAGGGCTTCACGCCGGAGCTGTTCTTTCCGATTGACGAGCATTTCAACGTCGCGGGCCATGCGCGTGTTGCCGATGTCGTCCACGGCTATCTTGTGAACACATTCGGCGATGAGCTGGCTGAATGAGTGACGCGGTGGAGGAATTTCGCCTGACTTACGCGAAATGCTTATACAATAGCGCACCGGTGAATTTGCAGACGAACGCCGGCGAGTGGCGAATGATGCGACCGAGAATTCCTGTGAGCGGTGAGGCGTGGTGCGAAGGCTTGCTCGTTGCGAGAACTGAGTAGTTCAGCTCGTGTTCAACGGCTCCCCAATTCTTCTTGAACCTGCGCAAGCCTAGATTGCAGTTCTCTGATCTGCCGAAGTCAAGAGACGCATAGCCTCGCTCGATTCCTTTCTGAATGCCCGCCCAGATGAACGCATGCGAAGGCTGAAGCGCTTTGTACGCAACGTCTGACGCGCTGTACTTGCAGACGAGCGTGTTGTTGAACGCAAGAAAAACTCCGCCGGCGATTGGAGTCGTATCCTTCCACGAGACGAGCGCGAATCCAAGTCCCGGCTTGATGAGGCGGTCCCAAATGCCGTTGAACAACGTCCGCGGCTGCACAGGCACACCCAGCCGCTTGCGGGTCATCACCTGCAGATCGTAGAACGCATCGAACTCTTCCTTCGAGACGCATTCCCGAACAACCACCGCATTCTTTTCCGCGATGTTGATGGACCGTTGCGTCGTCCGCCGGTCGAACGATCGGAACAATGTCTCGGGAGAATTTCTGAGATCGAGTACGTGCTGGAAGAATTTCTTTTCGTGATAGAGTGATGATTGAGCATGAACATTCGAGTGAATCTCGATGCGCGGTGTTGCGATGCTGAGTTGTGATCGCAGGAAGTTGAACAGTACTGCTGCCGTTTGCTGATCGTCGTCGACGAGCAGCGGAGGACACGCGTCAGAGAACGGGAGAGAAATCCAGCGGTAGCCGGTGAGCGGACTGTGTACATCTGCAAAGGGAATGCCGCCGCGAATTTTTCCATTGCGCATCGCGCAGACGGCGAACATCGGATAGCCGTATGTTTCGCGCAACAGCGTGATCCACGCGGGGTGGTGGAAAATGCCGGCCTGTGGATGTGTAGCGACAAACTCGCGCCATTCCTCCGACGTGCATGGATCGACAATGTGTATGTGGTATGACATGGGCTTGCAGTTCAGCGTTTCACCGGACGCAATGAAAACTCCTCACGTGGGCAACACCATCACGTCGGAATTGTGCAGCATTAAGATCGTTCATTCCGAAGTGTGAGGCGGTGACCTGTCGCAAAGAGTGACGTGAGGAAGATCGGTAATAGCGTGAAAGAACAGAGGTGATCAGTGATAGCGCTTATTTTTCCCGCTCGACAACGAAATCCGCGAACGCAATGAGCGACGCTTTGCTCTCTGAGTCCGGGAATGAGGCGAGCGTGTGCTTGGCGGTTGTGGAAAACTCCCGTGCACGACTTGCCGCGTACTCGATGCCGCCGTGGCGTTCCACAAACTCAAGCACGCGCTTGACATTCGCTTTCTTCCCGCCGTTCTTGACGATCGAGAGAATGTCTTTGCCTTCCTTCTTCGGCGCTTGTGCGAGCGCGTGAATCAGCGGCAGTGTGAGTTTCTTCTCGCTGAGGTCGAGGCCGGTCGGCTTGCCGGTGATACTCTTCCGCCCGACGTAGTCGAGCAAATCGTCGCGAATCTGGAACGCGAGTCCCACAGATTCGCCGTACTCTCTCAGGAGTGCGCGTTTCTCCGCATCCATCGTCGAGCTGGCCGCGCCGATCTCGGTGCAGGTTGACAGCAGCGATGCAGTTTTATCGCCGATGATCTTCAGATACGTCGGCTCATCCATGTCGAGCTGTCGGCTCTTCTGGATTTGATGAATCTCTCCTTCGCTCATCCGGCGGACAGCGCTCGATGTCACTTTGAGGAATTCGAAGTCGTCGTTCTCCAACGAAAGCAGCAATCCTTTCGAGAGCAGATAATCGCCGATTAGGACGGCGATTTTGTTTTTCCAGTTGGCGTTGATGGACGGGAAGCCGCGACGTGTATCCGCATCATCAACAACATCATCATGGACAAGCGTTGCCGTGTGCAAAATCTCGACGAGCGTCGCGCCGCGATAACTTCTTTCATTCACTCCGCCGCATAACTCTGCGCTCAGCAGAACAAGAATCGGCCTGACGCGTTTGCCTTTCGTTTTGATAATGTACTTCATGACGAGGTCAACAAGGCCGATCTTGGATTTGATCGAACTGGCAAACACATCATCAAACTTCCGGAGATGATCCTGAATCGGTGCGGCGATCTCTTTAAGGCTCAAGCGATACCCGATAGTTGTTGTGGTGAATGGGATGGAGCGTCAGGTTGATTGTTCCCGTTTGCGCTTTCCTCGCCAGGCAAGAATGGAGATGCCGATGCTCAGCTCGTACAGCACGAGAAGTGGAATCGCCAGCAACACCTGGCTCACGGGATCGGTGCCGGGCGTGAGGAGTGCTGCCAGCACAAAGATCACGACGATCGCATGCCTTCTGTAGTGGCGCATGAACGCGGGCGTCAGGATTCCTAATTGCGAGAGAAACCACGACACCATCGGCAGCTCGAAGACAACGCCCGCCGCGAGCATCACGCTGATGATGAAGTTCATGTACTCGTTGACGGCGATGTTGTTGGCAATCTCCGCCGATCCGAATCCGGCAAAGAACGATAACGCCGACGGCAACATGACGAAATACGCGAACGCGATTCCCGAAAGAAAACAGAACGTCGAGAAGAAGACGATGGATTTGATGTACCGGCGTTCTTTTGCCATCAACCCAGGCGCGATGAACGCCCAGATCTGAAACAGGATGATCGGAAAGCTGATGATGATGCCGCCGGCGAATGCCACCTGCATGTAGAGAAACAATTGACCGAACGGCTTCAGGTTCTGGAGGTGAATCGGCTGCTGGCCGGGCTGAAGATTCGCGTTCAGATTCTTCACGGGAAGCAGCAGCGCATGGTCCATGATCCAGTCGATGAATATCCAGCAGACGATCGTTGAAATGACGACGCCAATCAACGTCTTGACGATGCGCCAGCGCAGTTCCTCGAGATGATCGAGGAACGTCATTTCTTTTTCTTCGGGGGCTTCGTTAGTATCCGCCCCAGATATTTCTTTTTCGTCGGCCAACGTTACTCAAAGAATGTGAATTAGAAAAGTTCCTCTTCATAACTCAACTGAATCGAAAAGACGGTCAGTTTCGATTTGTCAAATGCAAAATAGACATCGTGTAAACGTTCGTTCAGTGGGATGACTGCATAGTCAAACCGCGCAACAACTGGTAAGGTTGCGCCGAGTTTTCTGAGCGGCAGATTAACCCCGACTCCGTACCTGTACGCTACCTTCTTTTGCTCGCCATAAACCCAAGTGATGTTGGAAAGGAAGCCGCCGCCTCGAACATCCACGATGTCGAAGAGTGTCATCTCAATACCAAATCCATAAAAGTCTTTCTGGCCGTGCGAATACCCGTTGAGAAACCGACGATACTCCAAAGAAGTAGTCATGCGGAACGGGGTCAACATCTCTTCGGATTCGTTCACCGAAACGTTGAATGCCAGTCCAGCGCGCAAGAATCTGTCTGGTTGGTTTGACCCAAGCTCTTTTCCGTTTCCGTCTTTGTACCTCACATTCGAGCCGAAGTTTTGCAATGACGCGCCAATATTCAACGCGGAGTGGATTGCCGACTCCGATGTTGGCAGTGTGTGCTGAAAGCCGAGATCGAACAAGATCGGAAGCGTTGTCTCGTCGATCCCTTCCGGATTGCTCGGCGTCCTGACAGTTATGTTGACGAAATGAAATGTTTTTGCCGACGCGCCGACTGAGAGTCCGCAATCAAAAGTATGAGCCGCCCCGAGTATGAACGTATGTTCGTAGGGATAGGCATCAACAGTGTTTCCGTTCAAATCGGCCAGAAGAATCTTGCCGAAGTCAAGTCTATCGTAAGAGAAGCCAAGAATAGCAACGGGAGTCTGCACGGCGACATTGTAGGACGAGTAGCGGAAATCTTCTGTGAACGACGTCCAGTTCATGTCTCTGTTTGCATAGAGAACGTGAACGCCTCTGATCATTGCCAGACTGGCGGGATTGTATTTGAGTCCCGCAACGTTGCCTGCAACTGCAACGAACGATTCACCCATCGCAACACTTCGTGCGTCGATGGGAATCTCATAGGAGGAAGTACTCTGTGCGTTCGTTATCATGGAATAGAAAAGTACAATCAGCGTTACAACAAATCCTCTCGTCAACAGTTTTTGCAGAGAGGCGATTCCTATTGGATGTTTGGATTGCATGACTTTGTCTTCATGAAAATGATCCTCGATTGGTGCTTCCAGCAGGATCTGGAAGAAAGAACAAGTCAACCACATTTGTCGGAATACAACTGAGGATCCGACGAAACGAAAAGCAATGGAGATTACTCCGTTGGTACAAACAACTTGCATCTATTGAAGCCGTATGCTCTTGAAATTGGAATCCTTATCGAGAAAAATTCATTTTCACGAGGATGGCTTCGCGAAACTTCTTGGCATATTCTATCGAGGAGCTAACTTCCTCGGCACTCGGTTCAATGACCTTGTCAGGGTATCGAATCTGCACAGCGTAGCCATCGACTTTGCTTGCCATGTCGAAAAACTCTGACCCGAATCGCTCGGACCCTGAGGCAAGGTCAAGCAGATAGATAAGATCATGAACGGGTCTGAATTCGACCCCAAGGAACACGAGATACGCTTTCAGATATTTTTCTATCGCCTGCTGGCAGTGAAAACAAATTGTGTCTTTGTACGCGGGAATGTGCGAGTGCGTAAGCGTTGCTGTGCCGAGATCATGGTCGGCCTTGTCAATCCAAAGTCTCACGAGCTTTTCAGTTTCGCTCATAGAGAATCTTTCCGGTTTTCATTACCGTGTTGATGAATGAAGATGTTACATCGCGGAATTCTTCAAGTTCATCGTTTGTGTACACCAGAATATCCATTGGCACGAAGGTCCCATACAAATAGCGCCGTACTTCACTGCCACGTTGGTGGCGGGGGAGCGGAGAATCCTTCACGATCAAGAGATCAACATCGCTCCGTTCTGTGGCGGTGCCTTGAGCGTATGAACCGAAAAGAATGACTTTGTCGGGATTGTAGTTTTTTACAATCCGCTCGACGATCTCTTGAATTTTTGATTGCTCAATAAGCTCCACGATACCGACTCTAGTTTTGTAACTCCTGGTATAGCGGAAATTTCACGCACAGCTCTTCCACTTTCTTCGCGACGGATTTGTACACTTCGTGCTTGCCGATATTGTTAATCACTTCATTGATCAGCTCGCCGATGTATTCCATCTCCGGTTCCTTCATGCCGCGCGTGGTAAGGGCCGGAGTTCCAATCCGGACGCCGCTCGTGATCAGCGGACTCTTATCGTCGAACGGCACGGCATTTTTGTTGACAGTAATACCGGCTTCGTCCAACGCCTCCTGCGCATCTTTGCCCGTGACGTTCTTGGTGCGCAAGTCAACAAGCATCAGATGGTTGTCGGTTCCTTTGGAAATGATGTTGAAGCCGAGCTTCAGGAGTTTTGCCGCGAGCGTCTGCGCGTTCTTGATGATCTGCTGCGCATAGACTTTGAACTCGGGCTGCAACGCTTCTTTGAAGGCGACAGCCTTTCCGGCAATCACGTGCATGAGCGGCCCGCCTTGAATTCCTGGAATCACCATCGAATCGATCAGCTCGCTCATCTTCTTGGTTCTGCCCGACTTTGGCGCGACGAGTCCGAACGGATTGTCGAAATCCTTTCCGAGCAGAATCAATCCGCCGCGTGGTCCGCGAAGTGTTTTGTGTGTGGTCGATGTAACGACGTGGCAATACGGTATTGGATCATTTAGCAAGTCTGCTGCAATAAGTCCGGCAGGATGCGCAATATCCGCGAACAGGAATGCGCCAACCTTGTCGGCGATTTCCCGGAACACTTTGTAGTCGATGTTGCGTGAGTACGCGCTCGCGCCGACCGTGATCATCTTCGGGCGTTCCTTCTTCGCGACGTCTTCCACTTCGTTGTAGTCGATGCAGCCCGTGTCTTTGTTTACACCGTAGGCAACGAAGTTGTACATCTGTCCTGAGAAATTCACCGGCGAGCCGTGTGTGAGATGTCCGCCGTGCGAGAGGTTCATTCCCATCAGCTTGTCGCCCGGCTTGACAAACGTGAAGTACACGGCCATGTTCGCTTGCGAGCCGGAGTGCGGCTGCACGTTGGCATACTCGGCGCCGAAGAGCTGCTTCACACGATTGCGAGCAAGGTCTTCAACGACATCAACATACTCGCACCCGCCGTAATAGCGTTTACCAGGATATCCCTCGGCATACTTGTTCGTCAACGGCGTGCCGACTGCTTCAAGCACGGCGCGGCTGACAAAATTTTCGGAGGCAATCAACTCAAGCTTTGTGTTCTGGCGATGAATCTCATTCCTCACCGCGATAAACACTTCGGAATCTTGCTGCTGAAGGTTGTTCATGATGATCCTAGGTTGATGTGATCGCTGTTCATCAGTCGAGTAAGCGACAGCGATGGTTATTCTTCTTCCATGCGGATGAACCAGGGTTCAGCGATAGTCAATGACATCGAGACGCGGACGATATTGTCTTTCACGAGAACATTTTTCTTGATGCCGCGTTCGCCGTACTCAATTCCCACGTTCAGTCGGTTCTCGCCAACAAGTGGGAACGTGAATCCGCCCGTCACCGACCATTCATTGATCGGTTCACCGAAGATTTTGTAGTACGTTGCATTGTACGAAAAGCCGACTCGATAC
Organism: Ignavibacteriota bacterium; assembly: GCA_016218065.1. GTDB lineage: Bacteria > Bacteroidota > Ignavibacteria > UBA10030 > UBA6906 > CAADGV01. The sequence goes on from JACRFA010000076.1 coordinate 14,989, forward strand.
GCGACTCTGTCGAGCCAGCGCGTTGCGTCGCGGAGCGGAAGTTTTTCTGCGCCGATGCCGAAGCGGGAGCTGTTGCGAATGTCCGTGAACGGCTGACCATCGAATTTTGCATTGCCCCAGAGCTGCGCAGAGTAATCGGCTGCGACAATCCATCGGTCGCCGAATTGATATGCCGCGCCAAAGCCGTAGGCAAGCGGAATCGTGAATCGCTTGGCCTGTTCAGAAACTGTGTCTGTGTACGCGTCGGTAGTGAGTCGATTGTTGAGATCCATCGACATGTTGGCTTGTGTGGTGATGAGGAAGCCCAACGACAATGGGCGCAACGGCTCGGCGATATTCCCGAAGCCGTTGTACATTCCGCTCAAAGTCAGATTGACGCCGCGATCTATCTCGTCGATGAACAGCGTTCCGCCTGAACCGCCGGTGTTGCCGGGGATAAACTGTCGCTGCACTTTCATCGTACCAAATAAATAATTCAATGATGCTCCGACCGAAAGATCGTCGAGCGGAACATAGGAGAGACCGAGATGCGCACGGGTAAGTCCGCCGCTTCCAATTTCATTGATGCTGTAGGCGACGCTGTCCTGCGCGTTTTCGAAAGAGGTGTTGTAGGCTGAGAAGCTGTACGGAGCGAACCCGCCAACGAACACAATGCCGTGTGTTTGTGAGATCGGAATGGCGATGGAAACGCCGTTGAACAATCCCCGCGCTTGATACAGCGACTTGTTGGCTTCGGCAGTGTTGATGCCTTCGTACAATCCGCCCGCTTCAACACGCACTCTGTTGAGCCGTGTCCACGATGCGGGCACAAGTGAGTTGACGTGAATGCTGGAAGGAACTCCGATGCCGGTGTAGCCCATGCCCGCGCTGCGTGTGCTCGGAAAGAATCGCAAGTCGCCGATGCCGAACGAGGTGTACGCCGAGCCGCCGTTGCCGGCATACGCTGATGCCATGAGAAAACAAATTGTCAGTGATAAAGCCGTTCGCACAGTTCCTCCTATTGAAATACAGCGTACTTAACTTTGATGCGCGGCCGCAGGCTTTCATTGACTGCCCGCATGCCATAGAAGCTGAACAAGTCGAGCGTGCCCAGTTCATTCGCGCTGGGTTGCCGCACCAGCAGACCGTAGTTGGTACCGCCGACCCACAACTGCATTTGCGTGCGGATATCAAACGAGTAAGTTGAACCGCTGCTGATGGATCCTGTTGAGCCAGTTGCCAGATATACGGTATCACCCGCTGTCCGCGCATGCACAGAGGGCAGAGGGCTTGTTGTGAATTTGCTGATCTTCGTGATCGCCGGATCGCTGACGAGTTGAAGCTCGGCCGTGTTGATGACTGCTCCACGCGGCAAGGCCGAAACGTCGAACTTCAGCGAGCTTCGGTACACAATGCCGGCTTGAGAATAGATATGATCGCTCAGAATGGTGAAAGGACTGACGTTGGCAACATAACCGTCCATGCCGTTGGTGTAAGAGCTTGTATCTCTCGGATGCGTGCTTGAAGTTCCCTCTGCGACGATTTGCAGTGACGGACGATACGCAGAGGAGTCGTGGTCGAACGACGCAAACCCGCGAATGAGATTGCCAACGGAACTGGGAACGAATCCCAATCCGTATGTCGTCTCAGAGCGCAGCCAAATCCGAACGAGCGCCGTGTCCAGATCGAATGTGATCGTTTGAGTGTCGGGTCCAACCGTGGCCAGCGTGAGCGTTCGCAATGGTGTTGCATCGAAGAAGGCTGGCGAATTTGTGCTGTCCCACAGAATGCCGTACGAGGTCCATCCGGCTTTCACTTTATAGATATTTGCTTCAAAACTCGATGCGGAGTCGCCGCGCCAGGAGAGCAATTTCAATGAGAGCTTCGCGGACACTACGTTGACTGTTTCGCGGACAGGAAGGGTGAATCGTATCAGCGCGCGTGCGGCATAGTTGCCGGTTTTGCCCATGAGGTTTTGGCCAAGAACGACATACGATCCGCTCTCATCGTACACCGGGTCGGTCGAGAGTCGCTTGAGAAATGTCGTGTCGGAGACAGCGACGAGCACGGTATCGCGAATAACAACATCGCGCTGCGTCAGCCCTGAGCCGGGCGTCTTCGGATCGATGATTGCTTCGCTGCATGCAAGAAATAAGGTTGCCATGATGAGGCACCACATTCCTCCCCGCAGTACATTCTTCATCACATCAGTCATTATCAGTTGGTTCTCCTTCTACGTTATCCAAAATAAAATCGATTGCTTCAACGACAGTCGGCGCGACGAAATCGACAGGAATTTCTTCGAGCGTGCATGTGCGCAGCGAGGCTTCGCCGTAGCCGGTCTGCACAAGAATGGTAGTCGCCCCAACGGTGTTGCCTGCCTGCATATCTACAACGCTGTCTCCTACAACAAAAGAACGTGCAAGATCAATCCCCAATTCTCGTTCGGCGCGGCGCAACATGCCCGGTTTGGGCTTGCGACAATCACAGTCGATGTTGTACGGCTCGATGCCGCTGGTCGGATGGTGTGGACAATAGTAAATGCGATCAAGCGTCGCCCCCTCGTTCAACATCTCTTCTCGCAGCTTGGCATGAATCGGAATGAGATTGGCTTCGGAAAGATACCCGCGCGCAATACCGGACTGATTCGAAATAACGCAGGTGGTGATCTTGCGGTCGTTCAGCTTTCGGACTGCCCGTGCAGCTCCGGGATAAACTTGCAGTTGGTCTGGTGTGCGAAGAAAATCAACTTCAACGTTCAGGGTTCCGTCCCGATCGAGAAACGCTCCGATGGATCTTCGCATGTCAACTCAACAACTTCCGATACACGTTAATGTACTTCGTGGCCGATGCCTCCCACGAAAAATCCTTGTTCATGCCGTTCTTCATGATCTTGCGCCATGTGGGCTGGTCTTCGAAGGCCTTGACTGCTGCATGGACTGCCGCGAGCAATTCACGCGGCTCATTCTTTTCGTACTTGAATCCCGTGCCTGAACCTTTCGACGGAACGACCTGATCGACGGTCTCGTCGAGTCCGCCTGTTGCCCGGACGATCGGCACTGTGCCGTACTTCAGACTGTAGAGCTGATTCAATCCACACGGCTCGTAGTGCGACGGCATAAGGAACATGTCGCTGCCGGCTTCGATCCAGTGTGCAAGCTCCGCATCGAAGCGAAGCGCGATGGCAAATTTCGTAGGGTACTTCTTCGCGGCTTTTTCGAAGAGCGTGTGATACTTCTTTTCACCGACGCCCAGAATCACGAGCTGCAGGTTCATCTTCATCAATGCATCAAGCGTCTCGCCAAGGATGTCGAAGCCCTTCTGGTCTGCGAGACGCGAAATAATACCGATGAGCGGAACCTTTGGATTGAACGGAAGCCCCATGCGCGCAAGAAGCGTCTTCTTGTTTTCCACTTTCGAATCGAGACTCTTCGTGTCGAACTTATGCGGAATCAACTCGTCGGTCGCCGGATTCCAGACTGTAACGTCGATGCCGTTCGTAATGCCGAAGAGCTTGCTCTTCCGCTTCTGGAGGATATCCTGAAGTCCGTAGCCGAATTCTTCCGTCGCGCGAATCTCTTCGGCATAGCGAGCGCTGACTGTTGTGAGCGCGTCGGCGTACAACAGTCCGCCCTTCATGAAATTGACTTTGCCGTTGTGCGTTAAGTCTTCTTCGACTTCAGCAGGAAGCAAAGTCTTGGCAAACGTGGGCTTCGGGAAATCGCCCTGATACGCGAGATTGTGAATGGTGAAGACTGTCTTCGTCTTCTTATAGAACTTGTCGTCCTTGTAGAGAGTCTTCAGGTACACGGGGACGAGTGCGGTGTGCCAGTCGTTGCAGTGGATGATGTCGGGCTGCCACCCCATCTTCTTCAGCATCTCAAGAACACCGCGACAGAAAAAGATATACCGGACATCGTTGTCGGCGTACGCCTTTTTTGTTTCCTGATGAACATACAGCCCCGGACGGGCGAACAAGTCGTGATTGTCGAGCAGGTACACCTGCACCTTCGTGAACGTCCCAAGTATAAAAGAGGACTTCACGTTTCCTTTGAGTACCTTATCCCCAACGGGAATATCGATGCCCTGCAGGCGAATCATATCGTGCAGGCGCGAAGGAGAATTCTTGATGCTGCCATAGCGCGGCAACATTATGCGGACTTCCTGCCCCAGGTTGTAGATGGTATGCGGCAGGGCGCCCGATACGTCTGCTAACCCTCCTGTCTTCGCAAATGGCTCGACTTCACTTGAAAGGAAAAGGACCTGAATTGTTCTGGCCATGCACGTATGGACTGTGAGACTGGAAGAATTGTTGAAAGCGTTCGATGCAAAGTTAACCATTCTGCCGCTGAGAATCAATGAAAGGAGGCCAGCGCTTCAGCGTAGGAAACCCGAGTGTGTTTGGTGGATGATGACATCTCAGAGGAAAAACTGCTTGACATTCAACGATGCTCTTTCTATATTTTGACAAGTAAGAGTCTAATTTTTGATTGGAGTACAGCCTATAGAGTTGTTCGGTAAAGGTTCCTGCAGGAGAAGCAGCTAACATTCTCTCTTGCAGATTTTTTCATGGATGCACACCAGGGAACCTTTAACGAACAGAACGCATCGTGGCGGTGACTCCTTTTTTTATTTCTCCGCCGGGTGTCATTATGCCAAGTGACGTTCGGTTTTTTCATTTTAGCAGATAGATCACAAAAGGCAAAGACGGTGAAAACAAATCTTGCGTTGCTTCTGACAGCCGTAGTGCTCGCACTCAATCCGGTCTTTTCCGGAGTTCGTGCGCATGATGTATCAATTCTTCACTCAACAGGTCAGTCGATTCAGATAGAGTTCAGACCATCGTACTACGCGCCTCAACCAGTGGCGTTCAATGGCAAAACATTTGTCCAGTACAACTTTGAAGGATCATCGCAAATCTCATCGATGAGACAAGCCGGCGAACCTGATCTCGCGTACAAGCTGCTGCCCCTGGCATTTCAATCGAAGCAGGGGAACGCGATTCAGATTCTTGCCGCAGATTACGAAGACATTCCGAATGTAGAGTTGAAGCCTGTTCCTGTCTTGGCTGTCAAAGACGAAATGCTTGTCGTTCAGGATCTCGCTCCCAACGCAGAGCGCTACAGCCAGAATCGATTTCTTCCCGGAACCGTTGCGGAACTCGGGGCGATCAACGAGAGCAGAAGCATGTTGCTCGGCGGCCTTCATGTCTATCCGCTGCAGTATAATCCTGCCACGAAAACGCTCCGCAAGTACACAAGAATCGTCGTCGAAGTGGTGTTCGCAGCATCATCGGCTCAACGAGTAGAAAACGATGACCATGAGCTTAATGGCGGCATCCTGAATTTTGATCAAGCAACTTCCTGGAAGTTTGGCAAGGCCCAATCACTCAACAGGACGAATGCAAACAATCCGAGCGTGCTCGCATCAGGCACGTGGTACCGTCTGACTGTGACGGACGATGGCATGTACCTTCTTGACGCGAACTGGTTCACATCGAACGGCATCAGTCTCACGGGTCTGAACCCGCGCAAGATTCGCATCTTCAACAACGGCGGACGCGAGTTGCCTGAATACGTTCTCACGCCTCGCCCCGCTGATCTTGTCGAGAATGCGATCTATGTCGCCGGAGAATCCGATGGGCAATTCAATGCCGGCGACTACGTTGCCTTCTACGGCAAAGGCGTGCAGGGTGCGTACTACGATCAGATTGGGCGCACGATGCGTCACTACATCAACCACTACGGCAGCGCGAACTACTACTGGCTCACTTATGACGGCGCAGCGGACGGGAAGCGCATGGACTCGGTGGTTGTAACGGGCGCCGGATATGTGCCAGCGAGCTTTCTCGACATCGCCTGGGTTGAGCCTGACCAGGTCAATCTTATTAAGTCGGGAAAGAATTGGCTCAGCTCGCCGATCAGCCCCGGCGCATCGCAGACGCGAACGCTTGCACTTCCCGGATTGATTCAAGAAGTGCCGCGAACCTATCGCTACACACTGGCAGGCGCGTCGTATCAGGGTTCGTCGTTCAGAGTTTGGGAAGGAACGACGCTGCTCGAAACATTGCCGATCTATCCCATCTCAACATTCGGCTATGCGTACGCGACCGACAGAACTTCGGAATTCGTTTCCGCTGCACCTCTCTCGGGTTCAACAAGTCAAATGCGCTTCGAGTTTTCGTCGAGTGAAGCGAGCGCGACAGGGTGGCTCGATTGGGCTGAAGTGATTTACCGCCGATCATTCGATCCGGTCAACAATGCACTGCGCTTTCGCGCGCCGGATACATCCGCGACAGTTGAGTATCATCTTGGCCAATTCACAGGAACGGTTGGCGTGTACAATGTCACGGATTACGCGAACGTCAAACGCGTGATCTCGTCCGGCGGCTTCTACCGCGCAGTTGAGACCGCAGGACAGACGAGCGAGTATGCAGCCGCAGCCGGATCGGGTTACAGGCAACCATCGGCCGTGACCAAAGTGGAAACGCCGGTGAGTTTGCGCGGCATTGCCGGACAATATGATTACATCATTATTACGTCATCGGAATTTACTTCAGCCGCGAATCGTCTGAAAGATCATCGACAGAACCCGGCGTACGGCGGATTCAGGACAATCATCGTCGATGTCAATCGAATCTACAACGAGTTCAGCGGCGGCGTGCCGGACGTGACAGCCATCCGCGACTTCTTGAAGTATGCGTACGAAAATTGGGATGTACAGGTGAAGCCGAAGTTCGTGTGCTTCCTGGGTCAGGCATCGTATGATTACAGGGGCATCATGGGAAAGAAGAGCAGCTACGTTCCGACATGGCAGGGCGGCACCGAATACGATGACGTCGCGAACACAGCAACCGACGACTTCTTTACGCGGATCGGCGTCGGATTCAATCCGTGGTTTGTTGGTGGTCGGTTGAATGCGCGTTCCACAACGGAAGCCGATCAACTCGTGAGCAAAGTAATTGCGTACGACACGCGTTCTGTCCACGACCAATGGAAAATGCGTGCACTCTATATTGCTGACGATGGACTGGCGGAATATCCTGAAGGAGAAGAACACACACGCGGAGCCGAGAACGTCGCGAATCGAACGCCGGATATTTTCGAGAAAAAGAAGATCTACACCGAAGAATATGCGACCGTGATAACGACTCAAGGTCGCCGAAAGCCCGGAGCGTATCAGGATATCATCGATGTGATGAGCAACGGCGTGCTGCTCGTGAACTTCACCGGTCACGGCAATCCGACGCTCTGGACGCATGAATCGATATTCACGACAGCGTCGTCCATTCCTTCTCTCACCAATAACAACAAGTTCTTCGTGCTGTTTGCCGCGACCTGTAACTTCTCCCAATTTGACGATCTGGGGCGAGCATCGGGAAGCGAGCTGCTGATGAACAGAACAGACGCGGGCGCCATTGGCGTTGTCTCGGCTTCGCGCAAAGTCTATTCGGCGCAGAATCAGCAGCTGAACAGCGGCGTGTACGAGCAGATGTTTGGCCGCGACATCTACGGCAGGTACGTCACCGAACGCGTAGGCACGGCGCTCTATCGGTACAAGCAGTACTCGAATGACGATAACGATGAAAAGTATTTCTGGCTCGGCGATCCGGCCATGAAGTTGCAGTATCCGCAGGGATTTGTTACGATCGATTCAATCAACGGGCAACCCGTCGATTCAGTGAACGGCCAGGTGAGGGCAACGGCAATTCAGTTGAAGTCGCTGGCACGCGTAACGGTGAAAGGATCTGTCCGCACAGATTCGAACACAATCAGCTCGGGATACAGCGGCGCGCTGACGCTTTCGATCAATGACGCAACCCGTCGCATTATCATTCCATCCTTTGGTACATTTTCTTACCTTACGCCCGGGAGTCTGATCTATCGCGGAGAGAATTCCGTTGCTCAGGGAAGATTCAGTGCGACGTTCGTTGTGCCGAAAGATATTTCGTATTCCGATTCGACGACACGCGGAAGGCTCGTCGCGTACGTCAAGGATAATGCCGGCGACGGAGCCGGTTACACCCCCAACATCTGGATTGGCGGAACGGACACGAGTGCAACCGTTGACACCGTTGGCCCGTCGATGAGAATCATGCTCGGCAATAATTATGAGGGAAGCCAGGGATTCATGCCGGGTGATGTGGTCAACGAATCGCCAACACTGTACGTCGATCTCGTGGACTCAAGCGGTATCAACACATCGACATCAGGAGTCGGGCATCGCATCGAAGCGTGGATCAACAAC
>JACRFA010000074.1 GCA_016218065.1 Ignavibacteriota bacterium
AAAATTTCCATTCAGAGTACACTGAGCGAGCGAAGCGAGTCGAAGTGGACGAAGAATCTCATCCTTTCATTTCAACATGGGACCCTTCGCTCCGCTCAGGGTTGAGTAGCAAACGTGTGTACTTCTCATGAAACAGCTTCAGCTTCTTCACCAACTCTTCAATCTCCTCCTGTGGAGGGAGGAACGTCGTGCGGAAATGGAATGTTCCGGGCTGCTGTCCGAAGCCCGAACCGGGCACGACGCAAATACCTGTTTCCTCGAGCAGCGTCATGCAATACGCTTCGTCGCGATCCTGCTCGTACTTTCTTCGTTCGTCGGGACTCATCAGCGAAACGTCAACGCCGGGTTCGGGAGGCAGCTCGAAGCGCACGAACGCATACATCGCGCCCTGCGGAACCTCCATCAACATCCCCTCAATCTTGTTGATGTTCTCGAAGAGAATCTCCGATTTCTTTTTGAGGGATGACAGCACCGCGTTCTTCTCGGCAATATACGTCTCGTAGCTTTCGTCGCCGGGTGCAGGAGGCGCGACCATCATGTACGTGCTGATTTGTCCGCTGATGTTCGCGCAGAGGCTGATGCTCTTCTGTTTGATCATCTCCGACAAAACATCGGAGGGAATGTTTCTGAATTCCATGTAGCCGCCGCGATGTCCGCATTCGCCAAGAAAGCCTTTGGAGACGGAATGAAACGTGAAGAGCGTAACCTCGCGCTCGTTCAGATCGAACATCACTTTGGCAAACGAGAAGAACTTGCTCTGCGGGTCGTACACGTTTTCCTGATAGACTTCATCCGCCACAATCGAAAGCTGATGACGCTTCGCGAATTCAATCACCATCCGGATGTTCTCGTACGAAAGCACGCTGCCGGTCGGGTTGCCGGGATTGATGACGGCAATCGCGACAGGGTGAACGCCCTCGCCTCGCGCCTTCGCTATGCTATCTTCGAGCGCAGCCTCATTCAATTGCCAGTTCGTCGATTCGTCGAGGAAGTACCCGATTTGCTTCCCGCCATAGAGCGCAATTGTCGCGCTGTAGAGCGGATATTGCGGAATCGGAATCATGAAGCCGTCGTTGGGATTCTTGAGCAACGCGAGAATCGTCGCTTGCACGCCTTTGCTCGCGCCATCGGTGAGAATCACATGATCTCTGCTCGCCGGAATTCCGTCGCGCTTCGCGATGAAGTCGGCAACGGCTTTGCGGATGAACGGAATGCCCGCGCTTTGCGAATAGGCTCCGGTTCCGGGCGGATGTTTTTCGAGAATCATCCGCGCCCGCTCGACAATATCCTTCGGATACAACTTCAGCGTGTCGGGCTGATGCAGCAGCTCAGGATACTCCAGCAAGCTCAATGTCTGCCGGATGTACGACAGCGGTCGCTGCTTGAGCGCTTGCGGATTGCCGATGTTGCAATAGATGATCTTCTTCCCCTGCTCTTCGAGTTGCTGGGCGCGCACAACAATCGGTCCGCGCACAGCATACTCTGCTTGGAGAAGGTTGGGATTGAGATTCTGAATGCCGATCATAGAATGGATTTACGCAGGACGGATAATGACAGTGGAAAACTTCTCTTCGTTGAATAAATCGTTCGCAACCCTCAGGATCGAGTCCGGTGTGACTGCATCGACTTTCTTCAGGATTGTGTCGAGCGATGTAAATGATTCGAAATACAACTCCGACGAGCCGAGACGCATCATTCTTCCCGACATGTTTTCCAGCCCAAGCATCATCACGCCTTTGATCTGCGACTTGGTACGATCCAACTCGGCTTTGGGGACGGGTTTCGCTTTCAGCCGCGTGAGTTCTTTGAGAATCAATTGGATGGAGTTGTCAATGTTCTTCTTGTCGGTCGCCATGTACGCGCCAAACACGCCCGTGTCGCTCATCAGGTTTGTGTAGGAGTACACGCTGTAGGCGAAGCCGTATTTCTCGCGAATGTTCTGGTAGAGTCGCGAACTCATTCCCTCGCCCAGCAGCGCGTTCATCACCATCAGCGGATAGCGATCGGGATGTTTGATGCTGTATCCGACGGCGCCGAGACAGATGTGCGCCTGGTTGATGGGACGGGGATACTCTGCAAAGCTATTGTGCTCGATCAAACCCGGCGCCGCAGTGCGGGTGGCGCCGTTTCTTTGATCTGCCAACGCGCCGAGATACTTCTGCACAAGATCAACAAGTTGCCCGTGATCGATATTGCCCGCGGCAGCCACAACAATGCGCGAAGGGAGATAGTAGTGCTTTAGGTGCGAGATGAGATTCTCGCGTTTGAACTTCTGCAGATTCTCTTGCGTGCCGATGATTGGGAAGCCGAGCGGATGCGACGGGTAGAGCGCCTTTTCAAAGTAATCGTGGATGATATCTTCCGGATCGTCTTCGGCGTTCTTCAATTCTTCAATGACGACGAGCTTCTCGCGTTCGATTTCTTCCGGCTTGAAGACCGCATTCTGCACAAGATCGGCTAGCACGTCCATCGCTTCCTCGACATGCATATCGAGCACACGCGCGTAGAAGCACGTTTGCTCTTTTGTCGTGAACGCGTTCAGATAGCCGCCGAGCGACTCAAGGCTTTGCGCGATGTCGCGTACCGAGCGCGTCTTCGTTCCCTTGAACACCATGTGTTCATAGAAATGACTGATGCCGCTCTGGGTTGCGTCTTCATCGCGCGAGCCGACGCCGGCCCAGAGGCCGAGCGATACCGAGCGGACATACGGAATCTTCTCCGTCACCACACGAATACCACTGTCGAGCACTGTCTTCTGATAGACCGCTTGCTCCATAACAATAGTCGAACCGCCGACGCCTTGCTGAGTTTTGTGCATGATTTTGTGTTGAAAACTTGAAAAATATATCTAATTCGGCTCTGTGAAGCAAGGAACGCCGGAAGCCGCAAACTTCGCTTGACGATCGATTACGCGTGATGTGTTCGCAGCATGCGCACGACGAGATCGATTGCCACGTGATTCTCTCCGCCCCTCGGAATGATGACATCAGCCCAGCGCTTCGATGGCTCGACGAACTCCAGATGCATCGGCTTCACGGTGGTGATGTATTGCTCCATCACCGACTCGATGGTTCGTGCACGCTCAAGCACATCGCGACGTATTCGACGAAGCACGCGTTCGTCATCATCGGTATCGACAAACACTTTCACGTCGATGATGTCGCGCAGCGCAGGCTCGCAGAAGACGAGAATGCCTTCGACGATGATGATCCGCTTCGGCTCGACTCGCTTCACATCGTTCGTTCGCCGATATGTCGTGTAGCTGTACACCGGCTGCGCAATGACTTCGCCCTTCTTCAACCGGCGGATGTGGTCAATCAGCAGCTGCGTGTCATAAGCATCCGGATGATCGAAGTTGATCTCGTTGGCGAGCTTGCCGCCGAACTGTGAAAGATCTTTGTAGTAGGAATCATGTTGGAGTAGCGCAATGTTCGATTCGCCGAGCGCCGAGGCGATCTGTCGCGTCACGGTGGTCTTACCGGAACTTGTGCCGCCGGCAATCCCGACGACAATACAGTGTATGGACATAAACGTGAATGATGTTGGATGGTGATTCAATATACGTCTTGCCGATTCGCGATACAACTGATTGCTTCATGCGTGTTTTTTTTCTAAGTTGAGCACGTTCAGTCATGCCATTCACTCACCCAATGCTTTTCGACCTACTTCTCCTTTTCACAATTCTGTACGTTGTGCAGATAACGATTTTCGCCGTCGGCTCGCACAACGCACACTATGCGCACGACCGTTCTCGCCAATGGAACGTCTCGATCATCGTCGCTGCGCGCAACGAAGAGGAAGTCATCCGCCCGTGCCTCGACTCGCTTGCGCAGCTCACGTATCCGCAAGAGAAGTTGGAGATCATCATCGTCAATGATCGATCAACCGACCGAACTGCCGGGATTATTCAGGAGTACGTCGATCGCTTTCCGACGTTCAGGCTGCTCAACGCGGTTGAAGATGCGGCAGCAGTCATCAAAGGAAAGACGAACGCCGTCGCTCAGGCAATCGACGTCAGCAGTGGCGAGATTCTGCTTTTCACCGACGCTGACTGTGTTGTGCCGAAGCAGTGGGTTGAAGAAACGGTGAAGTACTACAACGATGACAGCGTCGGAGTTGTGGCCGGATACACGTCGCTCCGTTCGAAGACTCTGTTCGAGGCAATTCAGGCGTTGGACTGGTTCGTGCTATTTTCAATCGCGTCCGCAACAATTCGGCTGCATTTTCCCGTGACGGCAGTGGGCAACAACTTGTCGGTGCGACGGAAAGCGTACGATGCCGTCGGCGGGTATCGGAAAATTCCGTTCAGCATCACGGAAGACTATGCGCTGTTTCATGCCGTCACGTCGGTCGGCAAATACAAAGCAAGGTTTCCACTCGACGATGGGACACTGGTGCAGAGTCTGCCGTGCGAAGATTGGAAGAGTCTCTACCGGCAAAAGAAACGCTGGCTCACAGGCGGCGCTGATATGGATTTCAAGAGCATCTCGCTGTTCGCGGTCGGATTCGCATTTAAGCTGCTGCTCATGCTGAACTTTTTCGCATTCGGATTTCTTGCTGTCGTTCTTCCATTCGCCCTCAAGTGCCTCTCGGATTTTCTTCTTGTCCGCCCTGCGCTACGAACATTCCGCAAGCAGCATCTGCTTCTCTATTTGCTGCCGTTCGAAGTGTACTACATTGCCTACGTCTTACTCTTTCCTCCAATCGTACTGCTCAACAGAAAAGTCCATTGGAAGGATCGCAAGTTCGCCTGATAAGAAAAAAGGGGCTGTCCAAGAAGTCACTCCATGTCATTATGATTCTTCGCCCTTGAAAATCGAGGGATCAGAATGACACTTCAATACTTTTTGGTCAGCCCCTGAAGTTCTGAGCATGCCCTTCGCTGAAAATCGCTCAGGGTTTAGGCTTACCCGCGTGACCGGGCGCTGGCGATGCCGAGCCGCTTCAGCTTGTAGCGGAACGTTTGCTCGGTCATGCCCAGGAACTGCGCGGCTTTCGACTGGTTGAACCCGAAGCGATCAAGCGAGCGCTCGATAATTCCCTTTTCGATCACGTCGAGCGACTTGTCGAGCACAAACTCCTGACCCGCCATAATGTTGTTGATCATCTTAACGACTTCCGTCTTCTCATCGACCAGTTCCGGCGGCAGCGAGAAGCGGCCTTCGTTCGAGAACAGCACGGACTTGTCAACGACAGCTTTGAGTTCACGGATGTTTTCCTTCCACGGCTGACGGACCAGAACGTCGATCGCATTGATGTCAATGACCAATTCGCCAAGTCCAAGCTCTCTGCAGATTTCGCTGGTGAAATGCTTCACGAGCAACGGAATATCCTCCGGTCGCTGACGCAGCGACGGAATCTCGATCTTCTCGAACTCCAGAATCCTGGCGTAGAGATCTTCGAGCAGTTTTCGTTTCTCCACCAAATGCGACGGATCTTCTTTCATCGTGATGATCAGCCGGATGTCAACGGCTTCCTTCGCTTCGCTCCCGATGCGTCGGGTCTTCCGTTCGTTGATGAAGTTGAGAATCTTCATCTGGTTGCGGAAGCTTGCCTCTTCGATTTCTTCGATCAATACCGTTCCGCCGTTTGCCTGCTCAAACAATCCACGCTTGGAAGTGTATGGCAGCCCTTCGACGCCGCGGTCGAACCCAAAGAGCATCGCCTCCAATTCCCGATCATCGACAACGGAAAGATTGACGGACATGAAGGGAGGATCAGTCTGCGATCCGTTCTTCGCTTCCGCTTTGCTGAGATGATAGATGTTCTTTGCAACGGCCCCCTTCCCGATGCCGGCCTCGCCGACAATCACAACATCGCGGCGAACCTTCGCCAGTTTCTGAATTAGCCGCGTCAGTTGTTCAATCGCCTTACTCTTCCCAACAATCGGATACTCGAAGGTGCCCCCTGTTTTCTTTTCTCCCTGACCAGTTTTTGTTTCCATACAACCTTTCCTGAGTGATGATGGTTTAGCTGTTTGCACAGCATCTCATTGGGAATTTGTGTGCGCCGACTTCTTCGCCAACGGGTTCGCGAACAGCCGTCCGAGCAGCTCCCGCCTATCGAAGAAATGGCTGACCACAAGATTGTCGAGTGCATCGCGCCATCGGGTGACCGCCCATGGGCTTTCGGCAATCTCGTGCTCATAGAACTCGCCCTTGGCCGACGTAATGAACCGCAGGCGTAATCCAAAGATGATCGATGTGCCCACCAGTACTACTGCAGACAAAAACTGTCCAACCGAAACAATGTCTGCTAAAGATTGCCACTCGATTGTTTTGATAAAACTCCACGCATGAAACATCTCCAGCGTGCAGTAGATCAAGAAGGCAAACATGATCTTCTCGATATACGCGCCCTGTGGTGGATCCTTCTTGTATTGGTAACCGAAAAACAACAGTATAAGACCGAGACACAGCGTACACATCTGAATAACATTCAGATAAATCGGCTTGAAGAGAAGAATGATGTAGTTCGTCCCGGAAAGATACGGATGAAGCTCGTCAACACGCGTCGATCGTTCTTCCGGAGACAGCTTGTTCAACAGCGGCGCGTCTGTATGAGGAAGCGCGCTTAGAAGATCTTGCACGGAGGCTTGCACTCCCGACTCTGTCGCTTTCAAGGTCGCGATCTTGTCAAGCTCTCTGAACTCGGCAATCTCTTTCGTCGAATAGAGGTACTTGGGATTCGAGAGCAGCGGACCATAGTAGTACATGAAGAAGCCTCCGACGATCGCCGCGGCAATCACATATTTCGCGACAACTCCAAAATCGCGGAAGAGAAGATCGATCGTCAGATAGCAGAGCGTGAATGCAAGCAGGAAGAAGTAGAGTCCGAGCGAGACATACTGGAAAAAGAAATGCCGCGCCATCGGCTCGTGCTGGAAGAAAACAGTCCCAACAAAACTATAAAGGTGAAAAAGAAACGACATCCCAAAAAAGATCGCAAAGTTTAAGAACACAAATTTCGTCTTCCGCATCTGCTCGTGTCGGACAAGATAGATCGAAATCAGGAAGAGCAACGTTTGAAGTGAGTAGCTCGCAAAACTCGCGGCTGTCACATGCCAGTGAGGAAGAACGAACGAAACGATGTACATCGTTACGAGTCCGAGCCAGATCAGAATAATCTTCTTTCCGGGAGTCATTGCGTTCGTGAGAATTTGTATGAAATATATTTAAGCTCACGAATCAAGTCAAGTAAAACGCTATTTATTTTAGAAGTGCGTCATTCTTTGTGAGCCAGGATCACACAGGGGTGATAGGTTACATCGCTACGTTGCGAGTCTGAATGCTTCTGTCTATATTGGCACAAGTCCAATACATCTACGTGCGCTTTGCAAGAAAAGGGGGAATCTTCGAAGTGTATTCTACTCCACATTGTGCTCGCTTCACTGTCTGCACGCCAATTTTTCCCTCCGCCGCAAGAGGATTGCTTCAATCAAGCATCAGACTTGAAACAAGAGCTTTTCGTGCCGATAACCACATCGGTACCACGCAGTCATCAATCACACATACAGGGGAACAACCATGTCAACAAACCTCAACCGACTCCGGTCTCTCGTAATCACGTTGGCGATTGTCTTCGCGACGAACCTGACAATCTCGAATGCTTTGACAAAAAGCGGTGTGGCACACATGCCCGATTCACCACGACCAAAGAGCGGAGTAGCGCACATGCCCGACTCACCGCGTCCAAAGAGCGGCGTTGCACACATGCCGGATTCTCCTCGGCCAAAGAGCGGTGTTGCACACATGCCGGATTCTCCGCGACCGTAGTCGCTCGAATCTGATATCGACAGAGAGTTCGACCGACAGTAGGGGCGTGGCGCTCGCCTGCCAAGCGTTGCACGTGCGCGGCGGGTAATCGCCGCGTCCTGCCGATTGGTAAACATATTCGCTTGCCGGGTGAATAAGAAATCGAGCTTCGTGATTCTCCCATTTTTCCATATATTGTGATCGATGGAATTTTTCTCGCACTACTGAACAGGGAAATGGATCAGGAATTCGAAGTTGTCGAGCAGCCGACACAGTGGAAAGCCTATTTCACGCACATTGCCCTGTTTGTCGTAACATTTCTGACGACGACTCTCGCCGGGGTTGCGTGGGTCGCGAAGAACCCTTTTGAAATAACAAACTTCCCGGCCGGACTTACCTACTCAGTGCTACTTCTCGCGATGCTGAGCGCGCATGAGTTCGGCCATTACTTTGCTGCGCGCTACCACAAAGTTGACACAACGCTCCCCTTCTTCCTCCCATTTCCGCCGGCGTTCATCTTGAATCAGTTTGGCACGATGGGCGCGGTGATCCGCATTCGCGGTTCGATACCATCGAAGAAAGCGCTTTTCGACATCGGCGCGGCCGGGCCGATTGCAGGCTTCGTTGTCACCGTGATCATACTGGCCATCGGATTTGTGACACTCCCCAGCAAGGAGTATCTCTACACGATTCACCCGGAGTATGCTCTGCTTCCCGAAATTCCGCAGCTCGGCCTGACGTTTGGAAACACGTTGATGTATTCTCTCTTCGAGAAAGTCTTCTCCCCCGCGGGCGCATTCATCCCGCCGATGAACGAGATCTACCATTATCCATTTCTCTGCGTCGGATGGTTCGGCATGCTCGTGACGGCAATGAACTTGATACCAATAGGACAATTGGATGGCGGACACATTTCTTTCTCGCTCTTCGGGAATCGCTATCACACAATCGCGCAAGTTTGTCTCGTCGTTCTTGTCGTGTTGGGATTGGCGGGACTTCTTCCTGAGATCGGCATCAACTTTCACTATGGTTGGTTCGGATGGTTTTTCTGGGCGATGATTTTGATTTTTATGATCAGAGTGTTTCGCATGCACAGAGCTCCGATTGACGATGACACGCCCCTTGATCCTGTTCGTCGGGCGATCGGATGGAGCTGCATCGTGATCTTTGTTCTTTGCTTCTCGCTCGTCCCGATGGCGTTCCCGCTGGAGTAACAATCGGCTTGACATTGCTTCACGATTTCTATAACTTTTCCACAGAATAAAACAAGGAACCCTCTATCGCAGTGTTGGTACAATCGTAGTTACTCTCACATCACCTGAGTGCCAACACGTTGAACACAAATCTGCAATCGTTGAATCGGGCCGAGCCATCGTTGTCGCCTCCCGCTGATTTTTCCGGAGAGCTGACAAACAATGCGAGGCCTTTTTTGTTATCTGAGAAGAGATTTTGCCACATGAAGCCACTTTGCATCACCTCCCTCATCGTCGTCGCAGCTTTGCTGATTGGTTGTGAGAAGAACTCCCTCGGCACAATCGACGTCAGAACCGACATACCGATGCTCACAAACGCGTCTGCAACACCGGACAGCATCTATCTGGACAGCATGACACCGGACAGCGGCAAGTACACAATAGTCTCGGTCGTGAAAGTGAAGATGGCATTTCAGAATTCGTCGCCGACCGTATCCGCAACCGTATTGCAAGCGGGCGCGACAAATTCCGTCGCGACGATTTCGCTTCGTGATGATGGTGTAACCCCCGACGCTGTGGCGCATGACAGCGTGTACAGCGCCAACGTCCAGTTCAAAGTCACGAGAGCGCAGGCGGGACGATACCGCGTCCGCATTGTCGCCACGCTTTCCGATGGGAGCGCGAGCAACACGTTGGAGAAGGCATTGAAGCTCGGACGCCGCAATGCAAGACCGCAGATCACAAACGTCTCCGTCCCCGATTCAGTATCGCTGCCGGCGACAGATACGCTCAGGATACAATTCACCGCTTCGGTTGCCGACTCGGATGGGCTGGCTGATATTCGCGAAGTCTTTTTCAAGAGAGTTTCCCCTCCCGACCCGACGAAATTCCTGATGCGCGATGACGGGAGCCTTGATCCGCCCGTGAACATCGGAGGAATCCTTCTAAGAAGCGGCGACGATATTTCCGGCGATGGGAAGTTCTCCTTCCTTATTCCCGTTCTGCCAACCTCGACGCGTCGGACGAATGTTTTTGATTTCCAATGTATCGATTCGTTCGGCGATACGAGCAACACTGTTCAACGTTCCTTCACCATTCGATAACGTATGCGCATGCACAAACATATCCTGATCGGAGGCCTTAGCGTTCTTCTTTCAGGCGTACTCATGGCGCAAGTACCGCTCATGAAATCGCCGCGGATGAACTCGACGCAAGGCACGATCATCAGCACGCTTCCGAACAACTCCGTAACACACCTCGTCACACAAAGCTCTACGGTGTATGTCGGAACAAGCAAAGGAGTTGCACGAACTTCAAACGGCGGATTGACATGGGAAAGTTTTCGCGGCGATCCGGCGTTCGTGAAGGAGAGCATCTTTTCTCTCGGCGTGAGGAACAATTTCATCTGGGCGGCGACCGGCTACAGCAAGCCCATCGAAGATAACAAGACCGTTCAGACCGGCACCGGCTACGCGTACTCCACAAACAGCGGCCAGACGTGGGCGCATGCGAACCAACCGCTCGATGCAGCAAACGACAGCATTGTGCAATACGGAAGTAATCGCATCAACTTCCTCCCGATTATCGTGCCCGAACAAAACGTGACGTTTGACCTGGCGGTAACCGACACTACGGTGTGGGTCGCGAGTTGGTCCAGCGGCTTGCGCAAGTCAACGAATCGCGGACAAACCTGGATCAGAACAGTCTTGCCTTCCGACTCGCGCAACTCCATCGCCCCTTCTGACGCTCTCGCAGGATATGTGATGGACCCGCGTCGGAACAACAACTTCCTCGCGTTTTCCGTCTATGTCGAAAACGATTCGACAATCTGGGGCGGAACTGCCGGCGGCATCAACAAATCCACCGACGGCGGCGTGAGTTGGACGAAGTTTTCGTCCGGCAATCAAGTCTCTCATATTCTTGGTAACTGGGTGATTTCTATCTCCGGCCAGCGCTTCGCGAACAGAACGCGCATCTGGTGTACAAACTGGCGCGCTGACGATGCAAGCGATCCCGGACCGGATGAGCAGTACGGCGTGAGTTTCTCCGACGACGGCGGGCGGATTTGGAAGAATGCATTGCACGGCGTGAAGGCGTATGATTTTGCTTTCAAAGATTCCGTTGTGTATGTCGCGAGCGAAGAAGGCGTGTTCCGCTCATCCGATAACGGAGAATCGTGGACGCAAACCGGAACGATCATCGACAACAAAAGCAGCCAGCGACTCTTCACGAAGCAATTCTATTCCGTCGGCGTTGTCGCCGACACGGTATATTGCGGAAGCGGTGAAGGACTCGCGAAGACTGTCGATAATGCGACAACTCCCTTCGGAGCGACGTGGCAGATTCTTCGCACATATCGTCCGGTTGGCAACACCTCTGCGACGTACGTTTATCCAAATCCATTCTCGCCAAAACAAGAAATAGCACGAGTACACTACGGCACCGGCGGCAAGGATGCTTCAGTCACGATTGAGCTTTTTGATTTCGGCATGAACCGGGTTCGCACGATCATCAAGGACGCGCAGCGATCAGGGACAGCTGAACACGACGAGTTCTGGGACGGACTTGATGACAACAAGCGACAGGTTGCGAACGGCGTGTACTTCTACCGCGTGATCGTGAGTGATGGCGATCCCTCGTGGGGAAAGGTGATGGTGCTGCAATGATGCTTCGACTCCCTTCGCACAAAACGCTCACTGCGCTCAGCATGAAGCTTCGACTCCGTTCGCACAAAGCGCTCTCTGTGCTCATCATAACCAGCATAGCGATAATTACTGTTGCCTCAACAACACTTGCTCAGATCGGCGGATCGGCCGGTTCATACGGTCGCATGGGATTTGGCGCGCGAGGAATGGGAATGGGAAATGCGCTGACCGCGGTGACAACAGGCGACATCGTCGGCTACTACAATCCAGCTGCACTTCCGTTCACGGAGTACCGCAACATCTCTGCATCGTTCGGCATTCTGAGCTTTGACCGCCGACTCAACTTTCTGAGCTTCACACAGCCGCTGAAGGGTCGAGCGGGCATTTCGGCAGGCATCATCAACTCAGGCGTCACAGACATCGACGGCCGCGACTCAGATGGCGAGCCAACCGGCATGATGCAAACCTCGGAGAATCAGGCGTTCCTCGGCTTCGGCACACAGCTGAAGAACGGACTTGCGATTGGCATCAATGTGAAGTTTTTGTATCATCACTTGTACACCGACGTGAACTCGACAACATTCGGAGTTGATGTTGGATTGTTGCTCCCGATCGGCGATCGCGTTGTGGTCGGCGCGACGGGACGGGACTTTATCTCGAAGTACTCGTGGAACACGAACAAAGTTTATGGCGAAGGTGGCGTCCAGATCGACGACAAGTTTCCGCAACTTTACACAGTCGGCGTCAGCTACAAACTTTTCGATAGTCTCGGCATCGCGTCGGCCGATGTGGAGTTCAGCAGCAAATCAACACTGATGCTGAAAGTCGGCGTCGAGGTTCCGCTTATCCCGGAACTTGCAGTTCGAGCTGGCGTCGATAGAATTGATTTGAAAGAGAAGGGAACCGGCGTTCGTCCTGCGTTCGGCTTCTCGGCGCGAAAGAGTTTCGATGATTTGACGCCGGCGTTGAACTACGCATTTGTGCTTGAGCCGTTCGCGACATCGGGCATGCACATGATTTCACTGTCTGTAATTTTCTGAGAGAGAATATGATTCGCCTACGCACGTTGTTCATCATTATCATTGCAACGCATCTCTGGATGATTCCCCGCGCCCTCCATGCGCAAGCCGGCAATGCCGGGCTCGCGTTTCTGAAGCTCGGTGTCTCGGCACGCGGCGTCTCGATGGGCGATGCGATGAGCGCGCTGGCTGATGGCGCCGTCGCAACCCATTACAATCCGGCAGGAGTGTTTTCGAAGGACATCTCGTCGGCCCAGGTTCTCTTGATGCACAAGGAATGGATTCAGGACGTACGCTCGGAATTTCTCGGGGCAAGCATCGCACTTGGCGAGGCCAGCGCGTTAGGTATCTCTATCAACACAACAACAGTCTCTGATATTGAAATCCGTTCGCGGCCCGGGACCCCCGAAGGCACGTTCACTTCACGTGACTACTCGTTGGGCGCAACCTACGCTCATCAGATCTCCGATGATCTGAAAATTGGTGTCAGTGGAAAGTTTCTCTTCGAGAAGATCTTCGTCGATGAAGCGACAGGATACGGAATCGACATTGGCGCACAGTATCGAACGCCGATCGAGAACCTCAGCGTCGGGTTGGCTGTTCAAAATCTCGGAGCGTTGAGCGAGATGCGAACCGAGAAACTCAAGCTTCCGACGTTGGCGCGATTGGGGCCGGCATACAGCTTTGCCGTCGAAGACATGAACTCGAACGTAACGCTGGCAGCAGACTTGCTCCACATCTTCCCCGAGAAGAAATCCTATGTTGGCTTGGGCGGCGAAGTTCTGTTCAACAGCACCGTGGCCGCTCGCTTCGGTTATCAACTCGGCTCCAATGCCCGGGGCGTGAGCGCAGGACTCGGCGTTCGCCACGGAATGTTTGCGGTTGATTATGCATTCATTCCGCTCTCGTCTGACTTGGGAAGTGGACACACGTTTTCTGTGCTGTTGAATTTATGATTGTGAGGATCGCGATGAAGGGATTTCTTGCTGTTGTTTTCATGCTGGCTTTCGGAGCGGAAGTTGCCAACGCCGGAGATGGTTCACTGACGTGGCGCAGCTTTGACGAGGGAATCGCCGAAGCGAAGAAGGTGAACAAAAAAATCCTCATCGACATCTACACCGATTGGTGCAGTTGGTGCAAGGTGATGGATGCAAAGACCTACTCGGACAAGAACGTCATCGAGTATCTGTCGAAGAAGTATGTGCTGATCAAACTCAACGCAGAATCTGCAAAGAAGCTGACGTACAAGAAGCAGCAATTGACCGAGCGAGAGTTGGCCGCGGGGTTTGGCATCACCGGCTATCCGAGCACGCTCTTCCTGAACGCCGACGGCGAGCCGATCACGGTGTATCCCGGTTTTGCGGACGCGTCAAAGTTCAAAATGGTAACATCGTTCATTGCGGAAGATCATTACCTCAATACAAAATTCGAGGACTACGCCAGTCGGTACAAGGACTGAGAGTCTCCCTCTTCACTTTCTATCCCCATGAAGATCAGCGGATTTTCTTTCGTTCGAAATGCAATTCGCTACGACTATCCTTTCGTTGAATCCATCTCGTCGATTCTTCCGCTGTGCGATGAGTTTATCATTGCCGTCGGCGATTCCCAGGATGGTACGCTTGAACGCCTTCGGGCGATCAACTCGCCGAAATTGAAGATCATCGAGACCATCTGGAATGAATCACTTCGCGTCGGCGGACAAATTCTCGCGCAGGAGACGAACGTCGCACTCGATCACGTGACCGGCGACTGGGCGTTCTACCTGCAAGCCGATGAAGTCGTGCATGAGGATGATCTACCAAATATCGAAAGTGCGATGAAGCAACACGCCGAAGATCGAAGAGTCGAAGGCTTGCTCTTCCGCTATCGGCATTTTTACGGAAGCTACGAATTCGTCGGAGCGTCGCGCAGATGGTACCGCAATGAAGTCCGAATCGTCAGGCCGGGCATCGGTGTGCGCTCGTGGGGCGACGCGCAAGGTTTTCGGATCGACGGGCGCAAGTTGCGCGTGCGGCCGCTTGACGCAGCAATCAACCACTACGGCTGGGTGAAATCGCCGGAGAAGCAACAGGCAAAGCAATTGAGCTTCAACAAATACTGGCACTCCGATGAGTGGGTGAAGAAGAATGTCGGGTCGGACAATGCGTATGACTACTCGGAGGGTGGAATGCTCACACGTTTCACGGGACGACATCCCGCGGTAATGATGGATCGTGTCGCCAACCAGAACTGGACCTTCGACTACGATCCAGCGACAGTCAGAGTGCCGCTGAAAGAAAAACTTCTGAGCCTTGTTGAGTCGAGCATCGGCTGGCGAGTTGGCGAGTATAGGAATTATGAATTGATTTGATGTGGGGCGATGACCATCCAAATCTAGTCTCTCTCTGCCTCTCCTACAGATAACTTCGACGCGACCAAAACCAATCCTGCGAGAAACCACCACAAGAAACAGTTGATGAACGTGCCGTAATAGTTTTGGAAGAAGGCCGCGATCATCAAGCCGATTATCGAGACTGTCGAACCGAGGCCGACGGCCCCAATCGCGTGGTCGCGACGCCGCCGAAAGGCGCGCACGCCGGCGTGGATGATCATCGCCCAGATTGTCACGAAGAGGATCAGTCCTGGCACGCCGCTGTTCGCGAGTACGTTGAGATAATCGTTGTGCGGGTGAACGGTCGTGTCGTAGAACCCCCCTTGCACGCGATAGTGTTCAAAGAAGAAATCCCAGTTGTCCTCGCCAACGCCGAGCAGCGGATGATCGGACGCCATCGCCACTGCGCTCTTCCACAGATTCAGCCGCGTTTGATTCTGCCCAAGATCGACGATGGAAACTATTCGAACGTAAAAGGCGGGAATTGTGAGCGACGCGATGAGCACGAGCGAGACGAGCGACAACGTTACGTACGTTCCAAATCTGCGGCCGCGCAAGAATGCAAACAACGGCACGATGAGCGCTACGGCAATCCAGATGCTTCGCGCAAAGCTTCCGATGATCGCGAGAAAAGCCGCGACGGCGATGAGGACAAACGTCCATCTCCTTCGTTCGAGAACTTGCGCACCGGCGATGAAGAATGTCGCCATCGCGAGCGCGGCAAACGTCAGGTAGAATCCGTAGAAGCCTGTTGAGCGGTAGAAGCCAAAGCCAATCGATGTCAACTCGCCAGGGCGCAAGAAGTCAATGCCGGTCACGGACTGCGACACCGCGTAGAGCATCGCTGCCGATGCAGAAATCAGAAATGCGAGAACAACCTTCTTCAAGAACTCCGCGTCGTTCACTATCCAAAAGAGAAGCACCATCCCGATCATCGGCCACTCGTTATCGAGCATCGCGAAGAAGCTGTGCGCGGGTCGCGGCGAGATCAACGATGAAAGCGCGTTCCACGTTATGTACGCAATCATCGGAATGAACACCGGATGCTTGCGAACCAACCATTGCTTGTTAAGAATGCCGTGTGCTAACCACCCGATCACTGTGAGCACAACAGCGAACTGCACAGGGACATGCGAGAAGGGCAATGAGAATGCAAAGAGCAACAGAGACGCCCTCATCAACTTGTGCGGCCAGTCTCTAGCAGGATGTTGAAAAACTGAGGTCAATGTCATTCCGAACCCCCGACGCTCTTTGGCGGGGTGAGGAATCTGATCCAAGAGTCAGTCATCGTTTGAGAATTGAGTGAAAGAATTTGTCGATTCCATTTGTGAGATCATCAGCAGAAATTCCGGCCACAGGCAGAGTGTCTTTCGAGCGCACGATCAGATGCTTCACGTTGAACGGGAGCCACTCGGTCGGGCTTTGCAGTGATGTGAAGAAACCGAGCACCGGAGTTTGCGTTGCCGACGCAAAGTGAATGATCGACGTATCGGGCGTGATCACACCCGCTGCACCGTCAATCAGCGACGCCAGCTCAAGTAGAGTGCTCGAATCCTCCGGCGGGAACTCGAAGCACTCGCGAACGTGCTGCGCAATTGTGTGCCGGAGTTGAACTTCAGACGGATCGCTCACGAGCACAACTGCGTGATCTTCCCGCGCGCTCAGGCTCCGGGCAACGACAACCATTTGTTCTTCCGAGAGGCGACGCACGCTGTCTGTTGCGGTTAAGTTGAAGACGACATACTCACGCCCGTTGTCCCCGAAGCACTGTCGGCGCGCGAGCTTTCGTTCTGCGAGAAAGCTGTCCACAACAGATCGCGACTTCTCGTCAACGACTATCTCGAATTGTAGCTTCTCGGGCGGCATGGAAACGCCGAACACTGCGCCGACATACCACGCGAGTATCTCCGTCATGTGCTGGACGTCGCGTTCGAGCCGAAGCATCTTGTTGAAGTAGAAGCTGTACTTCTCAGCGCCCTGCCCTACCTTCACTCCATCTGGCGCGATGAGATTTGCGAGCATTCCGGCGGATGTTGTTCTGTTGAATATGAAATTCAAGACAACGTCGTATCGCTCTCGACGTGCGCGCAGCATTTCTTTGAAGAGCGCAAGCCAATTCTTTTCCAACACAAAGATCTGATCGACGAACGGATTGTGGCGTATGATGGCTGCGTTCGCGCGGCTCGCAAAGACGCCGACCTCCAGATTCGGCGAAGTCTCTTTCAGAAAGCGAAGCAGCGGCGTCGTCACGATCATGTCGCCAATACGATCGTAGCGAAGGACGAGAAGCTTTTTCACTGCATGGAGATCGATCGTCTCATCATGACGCGGATTTCTGAACACGCGGCGAAGCGTTGGATAGACGATACCGTGCCGGAACGCGTATTCGAGATGTTTGATGAGGCGCATTCAGTTCGCCTTCACCCGATGGAAAACTCGCTCGTAGAGTCTGTTCACTGCGTCGTGCACATCAGAGCAGGCGATTGTCTTCAGATCGGAGACAGGCGTCACCAACGATTCATGCTCGACTCCGTACGGCGACCAAATGGCAAACTCGGCAGCCGATTGAACGTACAGGGCGACAATCGGAACCTGAAACGCCGCGGCGAGATGCACGGCCGATGTATCTGGCGTGATCAGGAAATTCATTTTCTCGATGAGCGCGGCAAACTGATCAAACACGGGAGTCTCCGGTCCCACAATTGCAGTCGGGAAAGGCGCTGCGATCGCATGTGCTCGCTCCCGCTCTCCGAGCTTGTGCATGATGATGAATCGCATCTCCGGATGCTCGGCACTGAGCCGACGAATCAACTCCTGAAAATTCTCGACGCCCCAAAACCGCACTTCTGTCCCGGCATTGATGTTGATCCCAACCCGAAAATAACTATCCAGTCGATGTTCGCTCACGAACGCCTTAGCAAACCGCCGTGATTCATCCGAGACAGTGTAGCGCAAGATGAGCGGGACATTTGCTCCATCAATACCAAACGGCGTCAGCAGCATTGCGAGCCGGTCAACGATATGAGTGTCACTGCGCGAGAATAGCGGTACACGGATGTCGTACACGAAGGCATTCTCTTTCTCAAGCCCGACGCTCCACTTTGCGCCCGAGAGAAGACAAATGACTGTCGAAGTCGATGATACTGCATCCCACAAATCAACCACAAAGTCGTAGTGCTCTCTCCTAATGGCGCTGAGGAGTTTGATCGTGTCGATCAGCCGCTTGTTGTACAACCAACGACGACGAACGAGCGGCTCGTTCTCAAGCACGAAATGATTCTTCTCGCTGAGAAAGAAATCGAGCGTTGCGTTCGGATATTTGTTTTTCAGGTGATAGATGATGGGAGACGAGACAAGCACATCGCCGATTCTGTCGTTGCGCACAAAAAGAAATTTGCATGCATTGAAGTCGACGTGTGAAGGCAGAGGCCGGTTGCGATGCGCGATGAACTTGAGGAGATGAACGACTTGCGTGCGAAACCACACTTCGGCGCTTTTGAAAATACTCATGCGCGTGTCTCAGGCATCTCCAGAGATTCCAAAAACTGGAGCGAATACAGATGCTTGTACAAGCCTTTGTCGTTCCTGACGAGTTGCTCGTGTGTGCCAACTTCGACGATGGTGCCGTTGTCGAGCACAATGATTCGGTCGCAGCGAAACACGGTCGATAGTCGGTGCGCAATGACAAACGATGTGCGTCCCTGCATCAGCCGGTCGAGCGCCTCCTGCACCATCTTCTCGGACTCCGTGTCGAGCGCGGAGGTTGCCTCATCGAGCAGAAGTATTGCAGGATTGCGGAGTGCGGCGCGGGCAATTGCAATACGTTGCCGTTGACCGCCCGAAAGCTGGAGGCCTCTCTCTCCCACTTCAGTCGTGTAGCCATGCTCAAGCTTCTCGATGAAGCCGTGGGCGTTGGCAATTCTCGCGGCTTCCACAATCTCGGCTTCAGTCGCTTCGAGTCGGCCGTAGCGGATGTTGTCGTAGATCGTCCCGGCGAACAGCGTCACTTCCTGCGGCACAATCGCGATATGGCTTCGAAGCGCCGAGAGACCCATCGTGCCCACATCGACTCCGTCAATGAGAATTCTGCCGGTTGTGAGTTCGTAGAATCTCGGAATCAGATTGATGAATGTTGTCTTCCCACTTCCGCTTCGCCCGACCAACGCGACCTTCTCGCCTGCTTCTGCTTTGAAGTCGATTGCCTTGAGAGCCTCCGTCTCGCCGTTGTACGTGAACGTGACGTTCTGAAACTCCACTTCGCCCCGCACGGGCGCGGCAGCTTTTTGCGACGGCTCGATTTTTTCTGGCTGCATGTCGAGCATATCAAAAATCAATCCCGCCGACACGAGTGTCCGTTGTATGCGCGCCACGCCTTCGGCAAGCGCCTTCAGAGGCTTTGCGAGAAATGTGAGGATGATGAGAAACCGGATCATCGTCTCGATCGTCATCAAACCTTGAATGAACAAGTAGGCCGTGAAGACGACGAGCAGCGCCATCACCACCGCATTGAACAGCTCATTGATCGGACTCAGCAACGCCCAGATGCGAACGATCTTCATCGAGAAATGATAGCTCGTATCCGCTTTGCTGCGAAAGTCTTTCTTCTCGTGCTCTTCGCGGTTGAATGACTTCACGATGCGGACGGCGGAGATTTTCTCCTGGAGGAATGCAGAGATATCGGCAACAGAGTTTGTGAGGTCGCGACTGATAGCCCGGATGCGATCGCCGAATCTCCGGGAGATCATGCCCGAGAGCAGGAACACGACGACGCTGAAAATCGTGAGCTGCCAGTTGGTGAGCACGAGCGCGGTTGCGAAGACAAGCGTATAGACGATGTTCTGAATGATCTCGACAGTGAGGAACAACGATTGCTCAAGCTGATTCACGTCGTTGGTAATCCGCGACATGATCTGGCCCGTCTTGTTCTGATCGAAGTAGCGGATCGGCATCATCACAATCGTATCGAAGAGATCGACCCGGAAGCGAAGGAGAATCTTCTGCTGCACCGAGCTCATCAGATATTCGCGGACGTACACGAACACGACTTTGACGACAATCAGGGCGGTGAACAACAGCGTCGCCATGATCGTGAGCCGGAAGCTTTCTTCGTAGCCGCGGATGGTGATCGTGTCGGAGAAGAAGCCGAGAATGTCGATCGGTATCTCGACGACAATCGCAGATCCTTTGCGAACCAGTTCGCCGATAGATTGGAGAACACCGAGCAGCTTTGCGGTGACGAACGCTGTGCCGGTATCCGCAAGGCTCATGAATGCGACGGAGATCAGTCCGCCGATGATTCTCCACTTGTAACGAAAGAAGTACTTGACGAGACGGAGAAAAACCTTCAACTGGAATGTACCTTACATTGCGATTGGCTGGTTGTGCGGCAGGATGAAAAAACACAGTAGTCTCATCGAGAATATCCGCATGATTTGTAGTCAATATAAAGGTGAAGTGAAAAAGAAGCAAAGCGGGATGGGAATGAGGGGGCAATAGTAGGGGCGACGTCGCGTCGCCCACAGAGGCATTCGTAACAGGCAACATTCCGTCGTCCCTCTACAAAATTCCGTAGGGGCGACGTCGCGTCGCCTTACCGCTCTACAAAATTCCGTAGGACGTCGCGTCGCCCTACGGAGGTATTCGTACCGGGCAACATTCCGTCGTCCCTCAAGGGCGAGGGGACCTCGCCCCTACAGAGGGACAACAATTCCGTAGGGGCAACGTCGCGTCGCCTTACCGCGAGCGGTTACTTAGTATCGCGTGATATAGTCGCTCATCGTCAGGGCGAACATGATCACGATCCACAAGAACCCCGCGCCCGCAAAGAGCCACGTGACTTTCGTCTGGTACTTCACGTGCATGAAGTACATGACGACGAGAACTGCTTTGACGCACGCGATAGTGAGCGCGATGTAGATGTTGAATGGTCCGAGATTGAGGTACGCGGCTGCCACGGTGAGAAACATGAGGATGAACAGCGCCGCGCCGACTTTGTAGTATGTCTTCTTCGGAATGATCATGGCTAACCGTGCACGTGAATGAGATACAGAAGCGGATAGAGAAAGATCCAGACGATATCGACGAAGTGCCAGTACAAGCCGAAGATTTCGATCGGGCTGTTGTACGCAGGTGTGAAATGGTTCTGCTTCACGCGCCACATGATCCACACGAGCAGCCCGATGCCGACGATCATGTGGATGGCATGAATGC
>JACRFA010000072.1 GCA_016218065.1 Ignavibacteriota bacterium
AGTAGGAGCCTCAGGCTATTACGGAACGCGAGATCATCCGGTTCGATTTTCGATTGCCCCACCGTCTCTCGAAGCGGCAACTGCAGACGTTCCATGCAATCCACGAGATGTTTGCAGAATCGCTCAGCTCGCATCTGGTTGCGCGACTGCAAACCTCGGTGACCATGAGCGTCGTATCTGTCGATCAGATGTTCTATTCGGAGTACACACTCTCGACGGCAAAGCCGAGCTGTCTCTACGTTTTCGGTATCGGCGAAATGAATGCACGCGCAGTCATGGAAATGAGTCCACAGCTTGTGCTGGCGATAATATCCCGCATGCTCGGGGGAACCAGTTCAGGGGAAGAGCGTCCTCGCCCGATCACGAAAATCGAACAGAACATCATCAAAGGCGTCGTCGTTCGCATCCTGAGCGATCTGGAAAAGGCGTGGACGACGATCATCGATGAGAAGTTTGTGCTGGAGCGCTTTGAAACAGAAGGCGACTTTATGCAGATCGCGCCCACCAGCGAAATCGTGCTCGTCATTTCGCTCGAGGTGGCGATCGCTGATCACAAATATCTTATGAACCTCTGCTTCCCGACGTTCGTGCTTGAGGATGTGCTTGCCAAACTCAACACGCAGAATGTCGGGATGGCCCGCAGCGGCGAGCAACCGAATTGGAGTCCGACGATTCTCAAAGGGCTTGAGAGCACGACATTGACCGCGACGTGCCTTCTCGGCCAATCCAAACTGACTCTGCAACAACTCATGGAGCTGGAGCCGGGCGATGTGTTGATGACCGAAACGCCTATTGCAGGAGAACTCTCCGTGTTGATTGGCGAGAAGAAACGGGCGTTCGGACGCCCCGGAATTTCAAACGGCAAGAAATCCGTGAAGATCACACAGGTAATAGAAACGGAGAATGAGTGAGCCTATGGAAAAGATCAAAGAGGAAGAAATGCTGAAGTTCCCACAACGATCGCAATCGGGCGACGCGGAGAAAAACGCCGAGCGACCGCTGGCCGGCGTCGAGATAGAATCGGCGCAGTTTCAACAGCTGGACCCGACGGCGCCGCAGACCGACGAGCGAGAGCGCAAACTCGACCTCCTGATGGGCATCAGCCTTCCCGTCGCGATCGAGTTGGGAAGAACGGAACTGGAAATCAGAAGCATTCTGGATCTGAAACGCGGCTCGATCATTGAGTTCGACCGAATGGCGAGCGAGCCTGTGGACATTGTGGTGAATGGCAAGAAGATGGCGGAAGGCGAAGTTGTCGTCATCGACAAGCATTTTGCTATACGCGTCACAGCGCTGGTCGAGACGAGTGAGCGCATCAAGGGATTGGGCAAGTGATGGAGTGGGTTGTCATAAAAACATTTCTCGCTCTCGCCGCGGTGATCGGGTTGATGATCGCCGTCGTGTACGTGATGAAGAAGTTTGTGTATGGGAATCAAGCATCGGGCGCCGGTATCGTCGATATGAAGGTGATCGGCTCGATGACGCTGCAGCCGAAGCGATCCATCTCCGTTGTGAAGGTGATGAATACCGTGCTCGTCGTCGGCGTGTCGGAGGAAGGAATGCAAACGCTGGCAGAAATCACCGACGCCGGCGTGTTGGCAGACGTCAACGAGAAACTCGCGGCGATTCCTGCGCCGCCGCGATGGTTCTCCAAAAAGAACGAAGAGCGCTCCCCCGTGTCCTTCGCAGAGGCGTTAGGGTTACAGATAAGCAAGCTGACGGCAAAGAGATGATGAAGTATCGAAGAGTGATTTTGATTTTGTTGGTGATGGTTGTTGCCGTCGCCGGCGCGTACGCGCAAAGCAAGACAATGCCGTTCCCCAAAGTCTCGGTCGAAGTCGGCAAAGCAACGAATCCTGAAGATGTGTCCATCACGCTCCAGATTCTCTTCCTGATGACGGTACTGTCGCTTGCGCCCGCGATCCTGATTCTCACAACGTCGTTCACGCGCATCATCATCGTGTTTCATTTTCTCAAGCAGGCGATGGGAACGGCGCAAATGCCGCCCTCGCAGGTGCTCGTCGGGTTGGCGATGTTTCTCACGTTCTTCGTCATGGCGCCGACCTGGTCGCATGTGAATGACGAAGCGTTGCAGCCGTATCTCCAGAAGAAGATGACGCTCGAGGCCGCCTACGATAAGGGCGTGCTGCCGCTCCGGGAGTTTATGTTCAAACAAACACGTGAAGAAGATCTTGGCTTGTTTCTTGGGCTGGCGAATATCGAGAAGCCGAAGAATCGCGACGACGTTCCGACACACGTGCTTATTCCGGCGTACGCCATCAGCGAGCTTCGCATCGGATTTCAGATCGGGTTCGTGCTGTTCATTCCTTTTATCATCATCGATATGGTGGTCGCCAGTGTGTTGATGTCGATGGGTATGATGATGCTGCCGCCCGTGATGATCTCGCTCCCGTTCAAGCTGCTGCTGTTCATCCTCGTGGATGGTTGGCACTTGGTGGTGAATTCACTCATGCAAAGTTTCCGGTGAGCCGATGAACACAGACTTTGTCGTCAACCTGTTTCGTGAAGCATTCTACACAGCCATGCTGGTCTCGGCGCCGGTGTTGCTCGTATCGTTGTTGGTGGGATTGGTGATTTCCGTCTTGCAAGCGGCGACGTCGATCCAGGAGTTCACGTTGTCGTTCGTTCCGAAACTTCTCGCGATCGCAGTGGTACTGGTGTTGACAATGCCCTGGATGATCGACACCATCGTCGCGTTTACAACGAATTTGTTTCAGCAGATTCCGTCAATCGTGCGTTGAGTTTGGAAGTCTACGTCTCACAATTCCTGATTTTCGTCATGCTGTTTGCGCGGGTGACAGCGCTGATTGTTGTTGCCCCGATACTCGGACACCAGAGCATTCCGGTACAGATCAAAGTGGCGATCGGATTGTTCCTCGCGTTCGTCATGTATCCGAATGCGGCAGGGACGGAGCAGGTTGTGGAGGCAGAGTTTCTTCCCATCGTGATCATGGCGTTGAAGGAAGTCATCGTTGGACTGATTATCGGATTCGCGACGGGATTGATTTTTGCCGGCGTCCGCTATGCAGGCGATCTGATTGCGATGGACATCGGCATTTCGATGGCGGCGATGTTCGATCCGGAAAGCAACACGCAGTCGAGCATCATCAGCGAGTTTCTCTATCTCACGATGGCAATGATCTTCCTTCTCTTGAATGGCCATCATTTCGTGCTGGAAGCGCTGCACCTGAGTTACGCGGCAGTGCCGATCGGCGGGTTGGCCGTGACGGGAGCGGTGTCGGCAATACTCATCAAGCTGACAGGCATGACATTCGTGATTGCGGCAAAGCTCGCCGCCCCGATCATGGTGTCGATGTTCTTGATCAATCTCGCGGTCTCGATTCTCTCACGCGTCATGCCGCAGATGAACATTTTTGCCGTAGTCTTTCCGGTCAAGATTGGCGTCGGCTTCTTCGTGGTCATGGTGTCAATCCCCTTGCTCGCGTTTGTATTTCAGAAGTTGCTGTCGAGCTTCGAAGCGAACATTCTCGAACTTGTAAAGGTCATGTAGCGCCATGGCAGAATTCGAATCGGCAGAAGAAAGAACTGAACCCGCGTCTGGGAAGAAGCGGGGCGAAGCGCGGAAGCGAGGCAGCGTCGCAAAGTCTATGGACTTGAACTCAGCGGCTGTGCTGCTGTTCGGTTTGCTGATACTCTATGTCGGCGGATCGTCGATAGCGGTGAAATTGGGCGAGCTTGCCCGCTCCACGTTTGCCAATCTGGGCAGCACGACTATCACGCAAGCAAGCGTACACAATATGATCCGTGAAGGCGTGTTGTCGTTTACGATCATTGTGTTGCCCGTGCTGGCAGGCCTGATGGTGGTTGGGCTAATCGCGAACATTGCGCAGGTCGGTTTCATGTTCACGATGCAGCCGATGGCGCCGAAGTTCAGCAAACTTAATCCCTTCACCGGCATCAAGCGCGTGATGATCTCCATGAACTCGCTGCTCGAACTGCTGAAGGGACTGGTGAAGGTCACCGTTGTCGCGCTTGTTGCGTACAGCGCGACGAACGATGTCGTCTCAGAGTCAATGATACTTGTTGACAGTGATGTCGGGACGATACTGGAGTTCATGGCAAAGGTTGCGGCGGTCGTGAGCCTGAAAGTCGGTCTGGCGTTCTTCGTCATCGCCGCGGGCGATTACATGTTTCAACGATATCAATTCGAAAAGTCTCTTCGGATGACGAAACAGGAAGTGAAAGAAGAAGGGAAAGAAGCCGAAGGCGATCCGCAGATCAAGGGACGCATCCGTACGGTGCAGCGACAGATCGCCTACCGGCGCATGATGCAAGATGTGCCGAAGGCCGACGTTGTCGTCACAAACCCAACTCATTATGCCGTGGCCATCAAGTACGAAGCCGGCAGGATGAGCGCGCCGAAGGTCGTGGCGAAAGGCGTCGATATTATTGCGCAGCGGATCAAGGAAATTGCCCGCGAGCATCAGGTGCCGATTGTCGAAGACAAGCCGCTGGCGCAGATGCTGTACAAGTCGGTTGAGATCGGGGATGAGATTCCGGAGAAGTTGTTCCAGGCTGTTGCACAATTGTTGGCCTACGTATTCCGCTTGCGCGATGCGCGGCGATCACATGTAAGCGTGAACTGATGGAAGCGGCGCTCCCAAATAGAGGCTTTCTCGATTCTTCAGTGATCAAGATGCTCAGTAAGAACAGCGACATCGTTCTTGCAGCTGGCGTCATTCTGATTCTGGCGATGATGATCATTCCGCTGCCTGCCATGGTGCTGGATGTGCTGATCTCCGCGAACATCACGCTGGCGATTCTGATTCTCACCGTGTCGATGTACATCACGCATCCGCTGGAGCTGTCGGTGTTTCCGGGATTGCTGCTCATCCTCACAATCTTCAGACTGTCGCTGAACGTTGCATCGACGCGGCTGATTCTCGGTGAAGGCTACGCGGGCGAAGTGATCAATGCGTTTGGCGCGTTCGTGGTGGAAGGCAACTACGTTGTCGGGTTCATCATCTTCATCATTCTCGTCATCATCCAGTTTGTCGTGATCGTGAAAGGTGCAGGGCGTATTGCGGAAGTTGCTGCGCGCTTCACGTTGGATGCAATGCCCGGCAAGCAAATGGCCATCGATGCGGACATGAACGCCGGCCTGATCACGGAAGAGCAGGCGCGCAACCGCCGGCGTGAGATTGCCCGCGAGGCTGAGTTCCATGGAGCGATGGACGGCGCGAGCAAATTTGTGAAGGGAGACGCGGTTGCCGGACTCCTCATCAATTCTGTGAACATCATCGGCGGGTTCATTATCGGCGTCGCACAACGCGGCATGAGTTTCACTGATGCGCTGCAGAACTACACATTGCTTACCGTCGGCGACGGTCTTGTGTCTCAAATCCCCGCGTTGATCACGGCAACAGCAGCAGGTATGATTGTCACGCGCAGCGGATCAGGCAATGCGCTCGATCGCGAGATGCGC
The DNA here is from genome assembly GCA_016218065.1 of Ignavibacteriota bacterium. Classification (GTDB taxonomy): domain Bacteria; phylum Bacteroidota; class Ignavibacteria; order UBA10030; family UBA6906; genus CAADGV01. The sequence continues at coordinate 5,468 of JACRFA010000072.1, forward strand.
ACACAGTTGTTGGGGAAACCGAAGGCGCTGCTGATCGTGGCGGGCGCGCTCGGGTTGTTCGCGATTGTGCCGGGGCTTCCCACGATTCCGTTCCTCATTCTTTCAGGGCTGACCGGTTCTGTTGGCTTCGTAACGTTCCGCGAAGAAAAGGCAGCCGAGACGCGGAAGACAACTCCGCCTGCGACTCCTGCCGCCGCCCCGAAGGCAGAACAGATTGAAGATTATCTTCAGGTCGATCCGCTCGAAGTGGAAATTGGTTATGGCTTGATTTCGTTGGTGGATGAGAATCAAGGCGGCGATCTCTTCCAGCGCATCACCAACCTGCGCAAGCAGCTTGCGATGGAGTTGGGCATCGTGATTCCTCCCGTGCGCGTACGCGACAACTTGCAACTCGATCCGAACCAATACGTCATGAAGATTCGCGGCAACGTCGTCGTGACGAACACACTGATGGTCGATCGGTTGCTCGCGATGAATCCGGGCATCAATGAAAGTGCGCTTAATGGCATTCCTGCCAAAGAACCTGCATTCGGATTACCCGCACAGTGGATTCACGGCGTCGATCGTGAACGCGCTGAGCTTGCCGGCTACACGGTCGTCGAACCGGCGGCGGTGCTGTCCACGCATCTCCAGGAAGTTCTGCGCCGCAACTGCGACAAGGTACTCGGTCGGCAGGAGACGAAGAAGTTGATCGAGAACCTAAAGAAAGACTACCCGGCCGTGGTGGAAGAAATCAATCCTGAGACGTTGCCGTTCGGGACAATTCAGAAAGTCCTTCAGAACCTATTGAAGGAGGGAGTTCCGATTCGCGATCTCGTGACGATACTTGAGTCCCTCTCCGATTACGCGAAAGTCACGAAGAACGTCGATGTGCTGACGGAGTATGTTCGTCACTCGCTATCGGAGACGATTGCGCGGCTGTACAAAGATCCCCGCGGCGCCATTCATGCGTTTGCGATGGATCCGCATCTTGAGCATCTCGTGACGAACGCATTGCAGAATCAGCGCGAAAGCAGCCCAAGTCTTGGACTCGCGCCGGAGATCATCGAAGCCATTCACAAGAGCATGGAAGAGAACGTCGAAGCGGCAATGGCCAACGGATATCCGCCCGTGCTGCTGTGCGTCGCGACTGTGCGACCTTACTTCTACAGATTGATTCGCACATCGTTCCCGAACGTTGCAGTGTTGTCGTTCACGGAACTTCCCCCGGACACTGAAATCGAGTTCACAGGCAAACTGGAGATAGCACATGAGGATTAAGAAATTTACCGGCGAATCGCTGAAGGCTGCCACAGAAGTCATGAAAGAAGAACTCGGCGCCGAAGCCATCATCCTGAACACCAGAAAGGTGTCGAAGGGTGGACTGTTGAACTTCTTGTCGAAAGAAGAATACGAAATCACTGCCGCGGTTGATGAACAGGCGCCGCAAGCCAAATTTGCCGCGGCGCTGGCGCAAGCAGGCGCACAAAGCGGACAGGAGAATGAGAACCATGCATTTGCCGGCTTGCAGAAAGTTGCCGACCAATTCGGTCATCGTATGAAAGAGAAGAACCCCCCGGCGGCGCGACAGGATGCAGCGGATCTGCAACAGTTGCGAAGCGAAATCGAAAGTCTGAAGTCGATCGTTGGGGAAGTTGCCGAGCATCTCAAGTACAGCAAAATGCCGAGCCTTCCCGAACAACTCAAAGTTGCTTATGCGGCACTTGTGAATCATGATGTCGATGAGAAGCTGGCTGCAGAGCTTACGCAGCGCGTTTATCGAAAACTGGGCGAGGATCTTCTCGGCAGCAGGCAACATGTCGAGCAATGTTTGCTGAAAGAGATGAGCGGACTGTTCCAGCCGTTGTCTCCATCAGACTCGCCGGCGAAGAAAGCGAAGATCATCGCGCTTGTTGGTCCGACCGGCGTTGGGAAGACGACGACCATCGCGAAGCTCGCAGCAATTGCCAAGCTCGTCAAGAAACAAAATGTTGCACTCATTTCAGCCGATACGTACCGCATCGGAGCCATTGAACAGCTCCGCACATTCGCGGCGATTGCAGACATTCCGATGGAGGTCGTGTACAAGCCCACCGACATGAAATCGGCGCTCGTGAGCCTTCGAGACAAAGATATTATCTACATCGACACTGTCGGGAGAAGTCAGCGCATGAAGAAGGAGATGACGGAGCTGGCGAAGTTCATCAGCGCAGCAAATCCACAAGAAGTTCATCTCGTGCTGAGCGCAGCAACGAGCAGCCGCTCGTGTGATGACGTCATCGAGAAGTTCAGAGTGACGACGCCGAATAGAATTGTCTTCTCGAAACTCGACGAGGCGGTGACTCTCGGTTCATTGCTGAATGTCATTTACAAACACACTCTGCCCGTTTCATTTGTTACCAATGGACAGAACGTTCCAGACGACATCGAAGAAGCAAATGCAAACAAGCTTGCGTCGATGATCTACTCCGGAGAGTTGCAGCATGCTTGATCAGGCAACCCGCTTGCGGGAAATAGCCGAGAAGTATTGTGAACGGCCCGCGGTCGCGAGACCGCACATCCTTACGATCACCGGCGGCAAGGGCGGCGTTGGCAAAAGCACGCTGGCGCTCAATCTGGCGATTCGCTTCGCTGAGTTGAAGAACAATACGCTGCTGATCGATGCGGACGAAAATCTCGGTAACCTCGACGTGATGGCCGGAGTATCGCCTGAACGGCGGCTCGGCCACGTGCTACGCGGCGAGTGCGACCTCGAAGCGGCGCTGGTGTCGCCGATGAAGAATCTGTGCATGCTTGCCGGCAGCTCGGGAGAAATGGGCTACCGACACATGACGATGGAGCGAAGACGTGAGCTGCTCGCCGATGTGCAAGATCTCGAGCAACGGTTCGATCACATCGTGCTCGATACGGCAGCGGGAATTGGCGAAGACGTCGTGAGCCTGGCTGTCCAATCTCACGAAACAATCGTCGTGACGCAGCCCGAACCGACTGCAGTGATGGATGCATACGCATTGATCAAAATGATCACGCTCGCCGATCCGATGGCGCCGCTCAGCCTGATCGTCAACGCCGCGCATTCTCCGGCAGAAGCAGACGACACGGCGACGAAACTGCGTCAGGTCGTTCATCACTTTTTGCAGCGACAGATCACATACCTCGGCTCGATTCCGTTCGACCGGAACGTGTCGAAAGCAGTGGTGCGGCAGCATCCGTTGGTGAAAGAGTTTCCTGCAACCAGTGCGGCGCTGTCGATCGGGATGATTGCGGAACGAATCTGTGAGCATGCACCAAGTATGCTGAGAAGGAGAATTCAGACGCCATGAACAAGCTGATTTTTCAAATCGGAATATTGGGCTTCTGCATTGCAACGGTGGTGTTCGGAGGGACCGGCGGCTCGATTCTCGACATCGTGTCGCGATCGTTCATTGTGTTTGTTGGAATTGTGCTGGCGGCGACGGCAGTGGTTCTTGTCGGCGGAACCATGGCGTCGAAGGACGCTCCTGCAAAGTCGAACGCCAAGCAACAGGAAGCGGCAACTGAGAAACACACCTAAACTCAACGAGACTAACGGATGGGACAGACGAATACAGATCTGCTGTGGAGCCAGTACTTGCGGAAACGATCACCTGAAGTGAGACGTCAGCTCGTTCTCGAGTATTCGGGGATTGTGAAATTTGTCGTCAGCAAGTTTCGCAGCTTCTCAAAGCAGTCTGTCTCGATTATCGATGAACAGGATTTGATGCAGTTGGGCATGATCGGATTGCTGGATTCCATTGAGCGATTCGATCCGAGCCGCGGCGTGAAGTTCGAAACGTATGCTATCACCCGCATCCGCGGCACAGTCCAGGATGAGCTGCGGAAGCTGGATTGGGTTCCGCGCTCAGTACGCGAGAAGGTCCGGAAGATCGACCGGGCGACGCAAAAAATTGAGTGCGGCGATCTTCTTGCCAGCTCGGCGAGCAAGATCGCTTCGGAGTTGTCCATGACGATTGAAGACTATCTGACCATGTTGCATGATACGCAGGTCGCATCCCCCGAAGGGAGTCACTACGGCAAAGAGGGAGAGGACGTTCTTGAAATCCTTGCCGATGAAGAGCCGAGTGCAGTCGATAAGATGGCGGATGAGCAACTCAAGCAGCTGCTGCTGAGATTCGTGGAGGGGTTGCCGCAGCAAGACCGGCTCATCATCTCGCTTTACTATTATGAGGAGTTGACGTTCAAAGAGATTGCGAACATCATGCGACTGTCGGAATCACGAGTGTTTCAAAAACATCAGGCGATCCTGGAACGAATCCGCGCCGAAGTGGAAGAGTTAGTGTAACGTTGAGAATGATGTCTTTTCGAAACGAGGAATAGATGCTATCACCCGATTTCATTCGAGATAAAGTTCAGACCATCATCCAATTGCCCGCGTTGCCTGCCATCGCGGAAGAGGTTGTCGAGATGGTGGAGAATCCCAAAGTGTCGGCGTCGATGATTGGCAAAGTCATTTCCACCGACCAGGGGTTGACGACAAAGGTGCTGAAGATAGCAAACTCTGCGTTCTATGGTTTTCCTAAAAAAATCTCGACAGTGGACTTTGCGATCATCGTATTGGGATTTGACGCGCTTCGCGAGATTGTCGTGAGCATCTCATTGGTGAGCGCTCTGCAAAAGAAGAGTGACGCCACCTTCGACGTGAAGAAATTCTGGGACCACGCAATCTTCAGCGGCGTGATCGCCCGGCGGCTCGCCCGCGATCTCGGCTATCGTGTCAGCGGCGAAGTGTTTGTCGGGGCGCTGCTGCACGACATGGGGATATCGATTTTGCATCAGTACTTCAACACCGAGTACAGAAAGATCATCGAGCTTGTGCAGGACCCGAACATCACGTGGCGACAGGCTGAGGAAAGCGTGCTAGGCGTTACGCATGCCGAGATCGGCGGATGGCTCGCGGAGCGCTGGAATTTTCCGCCGACGCTGGTGGAGGCAGTGGCGAAGCATCATACGCCGCTCGATGCGGTTGAGAATCCCGAACTCGTTAGCCTCATTCACTGCGCCGATGTGCTGGCAGTGCGACTGAGCGATGATCCGGCCGAGTTTGACCGTGAAGCCGAATTCAATCCCGACGTGCTTCAACGGCTACAGCTCGACGACCCGATGCTGATGGAAGGATACATGACGACGTACCGGAATATCTTACAATCAGATATGCGGCAATTCGAATCCATGTTCACGAACGCGAAAGTCTGACGAATGGAAGATACTACTCATCGACATCGCATCAGACGAAACCGGCTTCAGCTGCTCGACAATACTGCACCCCAGTTTGAGTCGTTCATGGAAAGCCGGGAGCAGTACATTCGCGTGCTGGAAGAAACGATTGATCTCGTGAAGCGCGATCACGTCAAAGCGTCGGCGAACAATGTCGCCATACGCGATACGATCAATCAGCTCATGGCGATGCAACAACTTTCCAACAGCATCAGCACCGCCAACGAGCCTGAGGCAATCGTTGCGACGCTCGTCCATTTGACGCGCCAGGTGCTGCAGGTCGTCGAATCGAATGTGTTTCTCTTCGATGACGGTACGAATCGCATCGTGCCGTTGTCGTCAAAAACATCGAAGCCGTTTGTTGCCGAAGCGGCGAAGCAAGTCTAAGCCGGC
>JACRFA010000083.1 GCA_016218065.1 Ignavibacteriota bacterium
GTGACGCTCGTGCATGTTCACAGTTTGCCCCTGAAAGGATTGGAGCGTGAGACTCGCGAACTCGTGTGCGAGCGGCTTGAAAAGCACGGCGTTCATTTTGTCGGATCGACGAACACTGAAGGATTTGTGCTGAACAAATCGCAAAGCGTGACTCATGTTGTGACGACCCACGGCACCTTCGACGCAGACCTCGTGATTGTGGCGACCGGCGTTCAGCCGAACTCCGAGCTGGCCAAGAAGGCGGGCATCCGCTGCGGCGCTTTTAGCGGAGTGCTCGCAGATCAGCGGCAGCAAACGAATCTCGATAACATCTTTGCTGCGGGTGACTGTTGCGAGGTGAGGAGTCTTGTCAACAATAAGTCGATGTACATTCCACTTGCAACAATCGCGAGCAAACAAGGATGGGCGGCCGGCGAGAATGCGGCTGGTGGCAACGCAGTATTTCGCGGCGCGGTGCACGCCATTGCCGTCCGCGTTTTCGGACTTGAGGTAGCTCGCGTCGGTTTGAATTCTGAGGAAGCGAAGGAATCAGGATTCGACGTTGTGACCGACACGATCACTGCACACTCACGTGTTGCCATGATGCACGGATCGAAAAAGCTGACGATCACGACAATTGCAGACAAACGTTCACGCCGGCTTCTTGGGGCAAACCTCGTCGGCGAAGACGGAGCGGTTCTGCGTTCACACACGTTGGCCACTGTTATCCAGCAGAAATTGTCAATCGACGAAATTCGTGAATTGGATTTGGCGTACTCGCCGCCGTTCACTCCCTTGTGGGACCCGGTGTTGGTTGCGGCAAATTCCCTCGCGAAAAAGCTGTGAACCATTGTACATCGTACTCGGTTGAACCTCACTCTTCACAAACGGAACTCTCATGAAGAATCTTACTGTCATCGATCATCCACTTATCAAGCGCGATCTTTCCATCCTGCGCGCTAAGGAAACCAACAATCATCTCTTTCGAACGACGCTCCGACGCATTGCGTCCGTGATGGCGTTTCAAGTGACGCACGATCTTCGGATGAAGACAACCGTTGTGCAGACGCCGCTTGAGAAGACAGCGGGCTACGAGCTTGCCGCGGAGATCATCATCGTGCCGGTGCTGCGTGCGGGACTCGGGCTTGTTGACGGTTTTCTCGATTTGCTTCCTGAAGCAAAAGTCGGGCATGTCGGGTTGTATCGCAACGAAGAGACGTTGAAGCCCGTCGATTACTACTCGAAATTTCCGCGCCGTCTCAACAAGAGTCTCGTGTTATTGCTCGACCCGATGTTGGCGACGGGCGGCAGCGGCGCGGCAGCAATCACATTTCTCAAAGAGAAGGGCGCAAAGCAAATTCGCTTCGTCAGTTTGTTGGCGGCCCCTGAAGGCGTGAGAAAAATCTCCAAGACTCATCCAGATGTTCGAATGTTCACGGCTGTGCTTGACCGGCAACTGAACGCGCACGGTTACATTCTTCCCGGCCTCGGCGATGCCGGCGACAGAATATTTGGGACTGAGTGAAAGACTAGTGCTTTTCTATCAGGGTGTTGAAAAAGGCCTTCATGTCATTCCGATGGAGCGAAGCGACTGAGGAATCTCTCTCTTCTTGGATCAGATTCTTCCGAAGGAATGCCTTCGGCACTCACCCACCAAAGAGCGTCGGGTTCGGAATGACATTGACCTCAGTTTTTCAACAGTCTGCTATGTCGGAATTCAGGACATCGCTCGCTTGACAATCCTTCCTCAAGAGCCTATATTTTTTGTAGAGATGATTTGCTCTGCTGATCCGCTGAGGCAGTTGTCGCGGATCTGTTTCGTGGTGAATTTATGTGAACGAGTATGACAAACCGAAAGTACAAAGAAAAACTGGATGACCTCATACTCGTTTGCCGAAAGAATCTCTACAAGGTTGACGAGAATCTGATTCGTCGCGCATTTGAGTTTGGTTTCAGCGCCCACCGCTTTGACAAGCGCGCCTCCGGCGAGCCTTTCTTCGATCATCCGTATGAAGTCGCCAAAATTATCGCGAAGGAAATTCCGCTCGACGATGTCTCCGTTGCCGCCGCGCTCATGCACGACGTTGCCGAGGACACAGAGTACCAGATCAAGGATATCCGCGCCGAATTCGGCGACACGGTCGCGGAAATTGTGGACGGCGCGACAAAAATTTCCGGCGTCAACTTCATGAGCCAGGAGGCGAATCAGGCCGAGAACTATCGCAAGATGCTGCTGTCGATGGTGAATGACATCCGCGTGATGCTGGTGAAGTTTGCCGATCGATTGCACAACATGCGGACGATCGATTTCCTGCCTGCCGAAAAGCAACGGCGTATTGCCAAAGAAACACTCGATATCTATGCACCGTTTGCCCACCGGTTTGGCCTTGCCAATATCAAATGGGAGATGGAAGATCTCGCCTTCAAGACGCTGAACCGCGAAGAGTACGACAACATTGCTCGCGAGCTGAAAGCGCGTCGCCGGGAACGAGAGCATTACCTCACAAAATTTGCCAAGCCCATCGAAGAACGACTTCGCGAAGAAGGCATTGATTTCGAGTTGAGCGCCCGCCCCAAACACATCTACAGCATTCACAACAAGATGGTGTCGAGAAACAAGCCGCTCGATGAAATCTATGATCTGTTTGCTGTGCGCATCGTGATCAACTCGGAGAATGAGCGCGATTGCTACACCGTCCTCGGAAGCATTTCATCGATCTACACAGCAAACGACAAGCGATTCAAAGACTACATCACGCGGCCGAAACAAAACGGATACAAGTCGATTCACACGA
>JACRFA010000080.1 GCA_016218065.1 Ignavibacteriota bacterium
AGTACTTTACGATCCCCGAAGATTTGCTTCGCGCCAAAACGCGCAAGCAGGAAATCGTGAACGCTCGGCAAATCGCCATGTATCTCGCCAAGGAACTCACAAACTCATCGCTCAAAACAATTGGTTTGCATTTTGGCGGTCGGGATCACAGCACCGTCATTCACGCCTATCAGTGCGTTGAAGATCAAATGAAACTCGACTCAAAGTTTCGCGGCAACGTTGAACAGATCAAGAGACGGCTGGAGATGCGAGGCAAGGTGTAGTTCAACTAAATTTCTGTTGGACGATAATCAAGGTGCGATGTAACGTCGCACCTTTTCCATTTTGTGACAACTGACTCCCACTTGTCAACAGCGTGTGCAATGAGCGTAGATAATTTGTCGACAGACTTTCTCGCGAGCAACTCAGCATTCTGCTTCATCGACAACTCTCGTGAATATCCTGTGCGAAACGTTGTGAGCATGTTGTGAGTAGTTGTTGAATTCGTGTTGATGAATGAAATAACTCTCTGAATCACGATCAGATTGATCTATTTGTGTTGCCTGTGCTTTAGTAATTCACAAAAGAATACTTAAGAGTGTACTTCATGCAACGAGGGTCATTCATAAAATTTTTATGAAGTATGAATAAAACAAAAAACGACTATTAACATTTCCACCGTCACTATTACTACTCTTATTTTAAATATATATATCTAGATAATATTTATTAGAGCGGAGAATAAAAATCTCACGCAGAGTCTTGATTGAATGGCGATTGAACACGCTCATCGAAGTCACTGGCCGAGTCAAGAAGTACTGTATCCTTGTTGAAATCAAGAACTTAATAGAAGCCAAGCTCTTTGAACTGACCGGAATTTTGAGTAAATTTTGTCGGTTCGGACAGCAAAAACACCCGTCATTTTCTTACCGAAGGAGATAACAAATGAAATTCACCACCACAACAGGCGAACTGCAGAGAGTTCTAGCGAAAGTCAGTGGTGTTGTTCCCACGAAATCGACGATGCCTATACTCGAAAATCTGCTGTTTGATCTTCTGAATAATACACTCACGATCACGGCGACTGATCTCGACATCTCTCAAACAATGTTTATTGAAGTAAAGGGAAGCGAGGACGGACGCATAGCGGTTCCTTCGAAGAGATTGCTTGATACTATTCGATCATACGGAGCCGACGATGCGGTGATGTTCGATATCGATACGACGACGAATAAAATCGGAGTCAAAGTAGGCAAAGGTGATTTTAATTTGACGGGTGAAAATGCAAAAGAGTTTCCGGCGGTGCCTCCGTTTCAGGGTAAAGACGAAGTCACAATTGAAACATCACTGCTGAAGAAAATAATTTATCGTACAGTCTTTGCTGTCAGCACAGATGAGTTGCGCCCGGCGATGATGGGTGTGTTGCTGCAGAATAAGAACAAAGCTCTGCGCGCCGCTTCGACGGATGGTCATCGGCTCGTGCGTTTTACCTACAAGTTTGCGAAGGAGTTGGATTTCAAAAGCGATATTATTATTCCCGCGAAGGCTCTCAATCTGGTGAACAAATCACTTGAGAGTGGAATAGTGAAGATGAGCATGAACGAAACGCACGTGAGATTTGAATTCGATAACACCGACCTTGTTGCCCGGCTCATTGATGAAACGTATCCGAACTATGAAAGTGTTATTCCTACAGAGAATGACAAAGTGCTGACAGTGAATCGCGAACAAATGGTAACAGCACTGCGACGCGTTGCACTCTATGCCAGTGCGACGACACATCAGGTGAGACTCAGTATGCGCAAGGCAGGCATGATTATCAGCGCACAGGATATTGATTTTGGCGGCGAAGCAAAGGAGAGCGTCGATGCCGAATATGCCGACGACGATCTCGACATCGGATTTAATTCCACATATCTCGTAGATATTCTTACGCATCTCGACTCGGAGAAAATTGCCTTACGGTTTAGCTCGCCGACGCGCGCCGGCATCGTTTCTCCGGCTGATGAAAAGACGGATGAAGACGTGCTGATGCTTGTGATGCCTGTGCGCCTCAATAATTGATTTGAACAGAAGAAATCTCGGCGGAGAATGAACGTTGTTCGTATTCATTTGGAAAACTTTCGGAATCATGAGAATACAACAATCGATTTTGGCGAGGGGATTAACGTTTTGCTGGGAAACAACGGGCAGGGAAAAACGAATGTGCTTGAGGCAGTTTCCTATTTGAGTTTGACGAAGAGCTTTTATGCAGCAAGTGATGGTACGGTGCTGCAGATCGGTAAGAACACGTTTGAGGTAGAAGGGACGATTCAGACAGACGCGAATATTCAGCACACAGTGCGGGCTGCCTACAACCGCGAGGGTGAAAAGCAGTTCACCGTGAACGGCAACAAGCCCGATACTCTCGCGTCTGTCATCGGAAGATTTCCCATCGTTGTACTCTCCCCGGAAAACAACGCCATCACCTTCGGCGGGCCGGCAGAACGTCGCAGGTTTGCCGACCTGCTCTTGTCGCAGATCAGCCGATCATACCTCGAAGACAGTATAGAGTATCGGCGTGTGCTGCGGCAGCGGAACAAGTTGCTTCTCGATGCCAAAATCGACCGCGTGTATTCACCTGACATCGTTGAGCCATGGTCAAGCTCGTTGATTCAATTGGGAAGCAGAATCATCTGGCATCGCAAGCAGTTTGTCGAAGAGTTTCAGATCTACGTGCTGCGCGCCTACAAAGATCTCGTGCAGAATTCTTCGTACACCAGCTCCGATCGTGAAGAGCCGTTACTAAGATATGATTCGCTTGCCGGCGTTGAACATGTAAAGAGTATCGAAGAAGTAGCCGGCTTGATGCGGGAAGAATTACGGAGCAAACAATTCGACGAGCGAAAGCGAGGCACATCTCTGGTCGGGCCGCATCGTGATGATATGAAGTTGATGATCAACGGCATCAGCGTACAGCAGTATGCTTCGCAAGGGCAGCACAAGACCATGCTCGTGGCGTTGAAGATTGCCGAGTTCTTCTATCTCAAAGAACGAAGAAACGAGGCGCCTCTCTTTTTGTTGGATGATGTGTTCAGCGAATTGGATGACCACCGGTCGCGGTTGTTGCTCAGCACCGTCGCGTCGCTCGGGCAAACCATCATCACTACAACGGATGAAGCTGTATTTCACAACGCAGTTGCATGGAACGGGATGAACCGAAAGTTTTGGATTGAAGCGGGCGCGGTGAATCCGGCATGATTCTGAGCGACGCTGAAGGGCGCAGAGTGGCGGAGAAGTGTGAATGCTGAATTGTGAACCTGCCTGCGCGCCGTGCACTCCGGCAGGCAGGCTGTGAATGGGCAACCTCGAGATTACGGTGACTCAAAAGAAGTACACGCGACAGCAACGCAGTTTCAAACAGACGAAGAGACATCCTGAGCCGTTTGCGATTGCGCTCGACAAGTTCGTTCATCAGCTTGGCATCACGAAGAAGATGAAGCAGTTTTCGGTCATCACGTTGTGGCCTGAAATTGTTGGCGAGCAGATTGCGAGAGTGACACAAGCAGAGCGTATTGACAACGGAATATTGTTTGTAAAGACGACGACTGCCCCTTGGCGGAACGAACTGTCGATGCGACGGCTGGAAATCATGGAGAAAGTGAACACGGCAGCAGGAAGCAAAGTGGTAAAAGAGATTAGGTTTCGATAGCTCTAAACCCTGAGCGCGTTTTGCAGCGTTAAGCTTGATTGTAATATGCTGGAAGCAAAGTGGTGAAGGAAATTTGATTTAGAGAGCAGGTCTGGCGAGATGAAAAAAAGAGTATATATCGACACGTCGGTTGTGGGCGGGTACTTTGACGAGGAGTTTTCAGTTCCGACAAAACGCTTCTTCCAGCGAGTTGAGAAGAAAGAAATCACATTGGTTGTTTCTGATTTGATGGAACTTGAATTGGCGAATGCACCAACGCAGGTTCGACAATTACTATTGCAATTTCCGCACGATTGTTTTGAGCGAATAGAGTTGGCAGAAGACGTTGTACGATTGGCAGACGCATACATCTCTGAGGGTGTTGTAGGGAAGACAAGCATAGAAGATTGTCGTCACATCGCATTAGCAACTGTGAATAACGTAGATGTCTTAGCGAGTTGGAATTTCAAACACATTGTCAACCTTGATCGCATTCAAGGATATAATTCAGTGAACCTAAAATTCGGCTATCCAATCATTGAAATACCAAGTCCGGAGGAGCTTGTGAAGTATGAAAACTAAGGAGATGATAAGAAGGGGCGTTCGTTCCGCTGAGGTTTTTGATGCGGTGAAAATGATGCGGGACATAAGAGACAAGATAGGCTCTGAAACAGGAGACATGTCGTTAGAAGAGTTGAAATACTATCTCGCAGAGAAATTGAAGAACAGTGAGCTCAGATCATTGGGACGAACTGCACAAAGAGGCGGGGAATAAACTCGGATTCTTTGTGCAGACGAATCGGTCGATGCGACGGCTGGAAATCATGGAGAAAGTGAACGCAGCAGCGGGGAGCAAAGTGGTGAAGGAGATTCGATTTCGGTGAGCCCTTTCTGAACCCTGAGCTTCTTTGCGAAGGGTCTCGCGACAATTTCATTGGTGGCTATTGGAGTAAGGGATTGATGCGAATCAGAAAAGCGCTGTTAGATACACGCAAGCTGATAGTTTGAGTTATGAGGATTTCGCGATGCGCGATTCTTCGCTTCGCTCAGAATTGAAAAGGGAAAGCATGGCAAAAGAAAAAGACGATCCGGCTAAATACAGTGCTGATGATATCACCGTTCTCAAAGGGCTGGAGGCTGTCAGGCGCCGGCCGGCGATGTACATTGGCGACGTGAGTATTCGCGGTCTGCACCACCTTGTGTATGAAGTCGTGGACAACTCGATTGACGAAGCGCTTGCCGGCTTTGCGAAAACCATCAACGTGAGTATCAACAAGGACGGCTCGGTCACAGTTGTAGATGATGGACGCGGCATTCCTACCGACATCCACAAGGAAGAAAAGCGATCTGCCCTTGAGGTGGTGATGACCGTGCTGCATGCCGGTGGCAAGTTTGACAAGAACACGTACAAAGTCTCCGGCGGTTTGCATGGCGTTGGCGTCTCTGTCGTGAATGCGTTGAGCGAGTCGTTAAAGGTCGAAGTCCGGCGCGACGGCAAGGTCTTCTTTCAGGAGTATCGCAAGGGCGATCCGGTTGCAGCCGTCAAGCAAATCGGCAAAGTGGAAAGCGGCAAAACTGGGACGACAACGACGTTCATGCCCGACGGCTCGATTTTCAAGAACCGCACATTCAAGTTCGATACGATTGCGGAACGATTGCGCGAGCTGGCGTTTCTGAATCGCACGGTGGTGGTCACACTGAAGGATTTGCGTTCGAAACAAGAACAGGAAGAGACGTTCCACTTCGAAGGCGGCATCGTGGAGTTTGTGAAGTACACCGACGCCACGCGTCCTGCCATCATGAAGAAAGTCTTCTACTGCGAAGGCAAAGACAAGGATGAGAACGGCCGCACCGTCGAAGTGGAAGCGGCATTTCAGTATAACGATCAGTACAGCGAGAACGTTTTCACGTATGTCAACAACATCAACACGCATGAAGGCGGAACGCATCTCGTTGGTTTCCGCACTGCCATTACACGGCAACTGAACAACTACGCGTACAAGAACAATATCTTGAAGGAAGGCGGCATCTCACTCACGGGCGACGACTTCAAAGAGGGGTTCACCGGCGTCATCAGCGTGAAAGTTCCGGAGCCGCAGTTCGAAGGTCAGACCAAAACCAAACTCGGCAACAGTGAAGTGAAGAGTATCGTTGAAGGTGTTGTCGGTCCCGCGTTGCAGGATTGGCTCGACAATAATCCCGGCGATGCAAAACGAATTCTTGAGAAGTCGCTGCAGGCCGCGGAGGCACGCGAGGCTGCGCGTAAAGCGCGCGACCTGACACGCCGCAAGAATGCACTGAGCGGCGGCGGACTTCCCGGCAAACTGGCGGATTGCTCCATCAGCGATCCGGAACATTGCGAACTGTATCTGGTCGAGGGCGATTCTGCAGGCGGCAGCGCGAAGCAGGGACGCGACCGGAGGTTTCAGGCAATTCTTCCGTTAAAGGGAAAGATCCTCAACGTTGAGAAGGCGCGTCTGCACAAGATTCTTGAGAACGAAGAGATACGCAATATCTTCACCGCCATTGGGACCGGAGTAGGTGATCAGTTTGCTCCGGAGAAAGTTCGGTACGGAAAAATCATCATCATGTGCGACGCTGACGTCGACGGATCGCATATTCGTACGCTGCTGCTGACGCTGTTGTTCCGTCACATGAAACCCCTCATCGAGCTTGGTCACATCTACATTGCTCAGCCACCTCTCTACAAGGTGAAAAAAGGGAAGCAGGAATTCTACGCGTACGATGAAGATGAACGTGACGAGATTCTTAAGCGCCTTGGAGGAAAAAAGGAAGAGGTCAAAATTGTTGAGGAAGGTGAAGCGCTTCCTGAAGAAGGTGCGGTTGTGACGCCGAGCGGCGCGATTATCTCGCGATTCAAAGGTCTGGGCGAAATGAATCCCGAGCAGCTCTGGGGCACGACGATGAATCCTGAAACGCGAACGATCCTCCAGGTGAACATTGAGAACGCGGCAGATGCAGACAGAACGTTTTCGATATTAATGGGTGATGAAGTTGAGCCACGCCGGCAGTTCATTGAGAAGAATGCGAAGTATGTAAGAAACCTTGATGTGTGATTTAGATGTGTCATTCTGAACGGAGTCCCGATGCTGTACAATCGGGACGGAGTGAAGAATCTCAATCTGTTGGAACGGTGATAGTTCTTTGAGTTTGTAGAGTCTATAGAGTTTATAGAGTTAGGGAGATGTCATGAAAAGAGTTTCGTTTCAAGAGTTCGTCAAAGAAGTCTTGAAGAATGCTGTTTACAAAAAAGGTAAGGACAGCAATTGTGTCGTAGCGATTGCGCCAGATCTTCCCGGCTGTTTAACGCAAGGCGACAATCACGAGGAAGCTCGTGAAAATCTTATTGATGCAATCGAGTTGTGGATTACGTCGAGTCTGCGCGATGGAGAGACTCTTCCGACAGTCAATGGCTGTGAATTGATCACATCGCGCAAGCCGAAGACGAGTCAAAGAATCTTGAAGCAGGCCGCAATCTCAGTTGATGATTGGTCAAAGGCATAGCCGCGGAGAAGCGAGGTTGAATTTTCTTACGGACAAATATCTTGATGAGTACAAACGAACAGTAGGAACGCTTGAAGGTGTGCTTGAGAAGCTCAAAGCGCAGACGAAGGACGTGACGTTCGAATTCATGATTGAATCTTCCGCCGTCTTCTCGTCGAACATTGAAGGGAATCCGGTTGATCTGAACTCGTGGATGAACGGCAAGCTGCTCAAGGAGAAGTCTCAACCGAAGGCGTACCAGGAGATTCAGGACTTGATCGACGCCTACAGGTTTGCGAAAACAAATTCACCGACAGAAGAGAACGTGCTCAAGGCACACAGAGACTTGTCAAGACAATTTCTTATCGAGAGCAAACGAGAAAAGTACAGAGAAGAACCTGTCTGAATCTACAGCGCTCGCGGTTTGATATACCTTGCTGTTGAACCGGAGTTCGTTCGGCGTGAGATGAAAGGTTTGTTTGAGGACATCACGATCCTGGGCAATAAGGAACTTTCACCCGAAGAAGCGTTCTACTATGCCGCGGCGATTCATCTGCGCTTCGCACAGATTCATCCGTTTGCCGATGGCAACGGACGTGTCGTCCGATTGTTGGAGAAATGGTTTCTCGCGAGTCACATCGGCGAGATGGCGTGGTTGATTCCATCGGAGGAGCACTATTGGAATAATCGTCAGGCGTATTATGAGAACATCAATCTCGGTGTGAACTACTACGAGTTGGAGTACGACAAGTGTCTGCCGTTTCTGGTGATGCTCGTGAAGGCGATGGAGATGAGATGAAAGCAGCCAAGAAAAAACATAAGACGTTCACCCTTGCGGTCGAAGGCGATGACCCAGAGAAGGAATTGGAGTTTGAGCTTGACTTTCAAGCTACGCTGACAACATCAGAGCGATTTCAAAGAATGATCGACAGCTCGAGAGAGCTGCGGAAAATGTGGACACGCTATGGACATCGAAAGTCTACTTCAATCCTTAAACGCACATAAGGTGCAGTACTCTATCATCGGTGCGGCAGCGTTTCCTGCGCATGGCTACAGCCGCCCCACCGGAGACATCGATATCTTCGTCCGCGCTACGCCAAAGAATGCACAACGAACGCTGGAAGCTCTTGCCGAAGCAGGATACGATGTAACGGACGTATCAGTCGAAGTGTTGCTGAAGAAGAAGCTCCTCATTCGTCAGTATGCACAGGCTGTTGACATTCATCCTCACGTCAAAGGAGCAACATTCGAAGGTGTGTGGGCTAGGAAGGTTGCGGACAAAGTTGGTAAGACCACAACGTATTTTACGAGCTTGAACGATTTGATTCGCATGAAAGAAGCCGCGGGTCGTCCGAAAGATTTGCTTGACTTGGAAGTATTGGTGAAGCTGAAAGAACGGAAAAAGAGAAAACGAAAATCGCGTGGTTAAGAGCACGCAAACTTCTAAAAGGTAGACGAGGAGAAGTTCATTGGAGAGATTGATTTGGTTGTGCGTTGGGAAAACGATTGAAGGGATATCGATTCTGAATCACGTGACCTCATTGGAACGCGATGATGTAAAACCTCTTCCGGCAGCAACGCATCGAAAAAGAAGGGGCACGGAGTCATGCCAAGTCGTTGTGCTTCGGGATTTGATAGACAAATTGGAATTTCGATGAAGCTTAGAGGTAGCGCAAAACGGAGAAAAGCAGTTTCACAAATTTCGTAATGGAACCAGCTGATGGCAACACTCAACGAAAAAATAGTCCCGGTTGATATCGAAGATGAAATGAAAGGCTCGTACATCGATTATTCGATGTCCGTGATTGTCGCGCGAGCTTTGCCGGATGTGCGCGACGGGTTGAAGCCCGTGCACCGGCGTGTGCTGTTCGGGATGCAGGACCTTGGTCTTGCGCCGAACCGGCCGTACAAGAAGTCGGCGCGTATCGTCGGCGAAGTGCTGGGGAAGTATCACCCGCACGGCGATACGGCGGTGTACGATACGATGGTGCGCATGGCGCAAGATTTCTCGATGCGCTACCCGCTCGTGGATGGACAAGGGAACTTCGGTTCGGTGGATGGCGACTCGCCCGCGGCCATGCGGTACACCGAAGCGCGCCTCTCTCGTGTTGCAGAAGAAATGCTGCGCGATCTGGAAAAGAACACGGTGGACTTCGCTCCCAACTTCGACGACACGCTGAAGGAGCCGACCGTTCTTCCGGCGCAGATTCCCAATCTCCTTGTCAACGGAACAAGCGGCATCGCCGTTGGCATGTCGACAAACATTCCGCCGCACAACTTGACTGAAGTGATCGACGGCTGCATTGCGTACATCAAGGATGAAACCGTCACGACCGAAAAGCTGATGAAGCACATCAAGGCGCCCGACTTTCCGACGGGCGGCATCATCTACGGGTATGAAGGCGTCAAGTCGGCGTACCTCACGGGCCGTGGCCGCATCATCGTGCGTGCGAAAGCAACCATCGAAACGGATAAGCGCGACCGGCAAAGCATCATCATCTCCGAGATTCCCTATCAGGTCAATAAGGCGACGCTCATTGAGCGCATCGCCGAGCTGATCAACGAAAAGAAAATCGACGATGTCTCTGACGTGAACGATGAATCGGATCGCGACGGATTCCGCATCGTGGTCTCCCTGCGAAAGGAGGCGAACCCACAAGTCGTTCTCAACAATCTGTACAAGCACACGCAGATGCAGACGACGTTTGGGGTGATCATGCTCGCTCTGGTCGAGGGGAAGCCGCAGATCCTCACGCTGCGCGACATGATCGAGAAGTTCATCAAGCACCGCAACGATGTGATTGTGCGGCGCGCAAAGTACGAGCTGGACGAAGCAGAGAAGCGAGCGCATATCCTCGAAGGCTACATCATCGCGTTGGACAACATCGACGCGGTTATCAAGCTGATTCGCGCCTCGCGCGACTACGACTCAGCGAAGAACGGCTTGATGAAGAAGTTCAAGCTGTCCGAGATTCAAGCAAGGGCGATTCTCGACATGCGGCTGCAACGCCTCACCGGCCTGGAACGCAAGAAGATCGAAGAAGAATACCGCGAGATCATCAAGCTGATCGAGCAGCTTAAGGCGCTGCTCGCAAGCAAAAAGCTGCAAATGCAGCTCATCGAAAATGAACTTCTCGCCATCAAAGACAAATACGGCGACGAGCGCCGCACCGAAATCGTGATGAAGGCGGAAGAGTTCAGCATCGAAGACACGATTGCCGAAGAGGAAGTCGTGATTACGATTTCGCATACCGGCTACGTCAAGCGAATACCCGTCACCAGCTATCGGCGGCAGTCGCGTGGCGGCAGAGGCTCAACAGGCGCGGGCACGCGTGAGGACGACTTTATCGAAGCGATGTTCATCGCTTCGACGCACGAACACATGCTGCTGTTCACCGACCAGGGGCGATGTTATTGGTTGAAAGTACACGAGATCCCCGAGGGAAGCCGGGCCTCACGCGGCAAGTCCATTGTGAACTTGATTCAGAAAGAGGCGAATGAAATGATTGCCTCGTACGTCGCGGTGAAGGATTTCAACGCGCCCCTGAACGTGCTGATGGTGACCGAGCAGGGAAACATCAAGAAATGCGAACTGTCTGAGTTCAGTAATCCGCGCAAGTCGGGCATCGGCGCGATCGGGCTTGATAAGAAAGACAGGCTCATCGATGTTCACCTGACCGACGGCAACAACGATATCGTGATCGGAACGCACGACGGCATCGCGATTCGTTTCCATGAATCGGAAGTGCGTGTGATGGGACGAACCGCCGGCGGCGTGCGCGCGATCCGGTTGGAGAGCAAAGACAAAGTCGTTGGCGCCGTTGTGCTGCGACGGAAGGACACTTCGATTCTCGTTGCGACCGAAGATGGTTATGGCAAGCGGAGTGAGACGGAAGAATACCGCATCAGTCATCGCGGCGGCAAAGGCATCTATACAATGAAGACGACCGACAAGAACGGCAAGATGATCGCAATCAAGGAAGTGGTGGAGAAGGATGACGTGGTGATTGTTACATCGAACGGCATCATCATTCGTCAGCATGCCGCCGATATTCGTCTGGCGGGACGCAACACACAGGGCGTTCGTCTGATCAAACTCGCCGAAGGCGACAAGGTGTCCGATGTGGCTGCGGTGCCGTCCGAAGAGGAGGACACCAATGGCAACGGAACAAAGCCGCCCGTGGAGCCGGACAGCGATCAACAAAGCCTCTTTGACGACAGCGAAAAAAAAAATCTGACGGCGAAGAAGGGTGAGGGTGAGAGTGGGAAAAACGGAGAGGGTGTGAAGGCGAGGACGAAAGGCGAGGCGGAGAAGGAGAAAGCGGAGCCGGAGAAAGGACGAAGGGGCGAAACGGAGAAAGGGAAGCCGAAGGTTGAGGCTGAGAGTGAGGTGAAGAAACAGGGAAAGGAATCGCCGAAGAAGGGCGGAGCTACTCTCAAGAAAGAAGTGAAGAGAACGAGTACGCCTATAGCAAAGAAATCCTCTACGAAGCCACGGGCGAAGAAACCGGCGCAGAAAGGGAAGTCGAAGAAGAAGTAACATTAGGGTGATGTTTATTCATTCAAAAAGTGCTATTCTTATTTGGGGCCCAAATTGCGACACGTTGAGTATCGGCGGCTCTTGGATGATCGCAATGTCGTGCGCGTGAATTTCGACCTGGAACACGGCAAAGTTCTGAGATTCGCCGTGCAATTGGAATGTCGGTTGACTGAGTCGAAAACTTGGACACCGGTTATTCGCTACGACACGGCACATGGATTCGCACACTGCGACCGACTTCATCCATACGAAGAGGTGACGAAGACGGTGTTGCCGACTCAGAGCTTCAATGGGACGCTTACATTTGCTATTGATGATATCGAGGAACATTGTGAGGAATACCGAAGGAGGTATTTGTCATGGCTCACGAAAAATTGAAGACGCCCGTACGCGCTGTTGAACGGAATTTGGCTTTGACGAAGCAAGTAACACAGTTCTTGCTTGACCATCCCAACGTGTTGGAGGCATTCCCGGATGCCTTTGAGTTGGTCATTCTTCCCGATGATGACCCGGAGATCCGTGCGTTTAACTTGCAGTTGCTTGATAAACTCGGCGCCGAGAGCAAGCCGATTGTATTTGCCAGGGTGAAGACGCATCCGCATGCCAAGCCAAGTTTCTTTGTACCACTAGCCGCATAAACTGTGATGAAATCGCATAAGCCCAACCGCCATTCATGAGTTTGCGAGTGGCGGTTTGTGTTTTCTGTATGTAAGGAGGGAACAAACCAATAGCGCGGCAGCGAGGCGTGAAGGTGGAGGAACGCTGAACCTCGCCTCGTCCGATCATCTGGTCAACAATTCGGACACACCATTCAGAAATAATTCTCACGACTGTCATCAGGAACAAAAAAGATGAAGAACACCCTACTGCTGTCGATTCTCCTTGTTAGCATATCTGTGCATGCACAGACAGTTCAATCACCGGGAAAGAAACTCTCCCTGACGTTTTCACTGAACGCTGAAGGTGAGCCGACATATGCCCTGGCCTTCGGAAAGAAGCCGGTCATCCTTCCAAGTAAGATGGGAATAGAGTTGAAAGAACAGCCTTCGTTCCTGAAAGGATTCTCGATCGCAAAGGTGGAGTCATCGCTGGTTGATGACTCGTGGGAACCGGTGTGGGGCGAGGTGAAGAGAATTCGAAATCATTATCGCGAGTTGAAAGTCACGCTGCGCCAGGCAGAGATCAAGAACCGCGCAATGCAAATTACGTTTCGATTGTTTGATGATGGGCTTGGGTTCCGCTATGAGTTTGCGGCGCAGGAGAATCTCAACTACTTCACCGCGACGGATGAGAAGACGGAGTTCCATCTGACGGGAGATCATAAGGCGTTTTGGATTCCCGGCGACTTCGATACGAACGAGTATGCGTACAACGAAACCAAACTGAGTGAGGTCGATGCGCGCGAGGGACAGAAGGCGGGCGAGATTTTCTCGCGCTCGGTGATTGGGACCGACTTCGTGCAAACGCCGCTGATGATGAAATCTGCCGACGGACTCTACATCAACATCTTCGAAGCGGCGGTCGTGAATTATCCTGCAATGTGTTTGCACATCGACAAGAAGACATACACGCTGACATCAACACTCGCGCCGGATGCTGTTGGCAACAAAGCCTACATGCAGGCGCCGTGCAGAACGCCGTGGCGCACGGTGATGGTGAGCGACAAGGCAGCCGACATCCTCGCATCGAAGATGATCTTGAATCTCAACGAGCCGTCAAAAATCGAGGACGTAAGTTGGATCAAGCCGATGAAGTATGTCGGCATTTGGTGGGAAATGCATGTCGGCAAGTCATCATGGAATTACGCGGATGTCAGTAATGTGCGTTTGGGCGAGACGGATTGGAAGAGCCTCAAGCCGAATGGTCACCACGGCGCGACAACCGCCCGGACCAAAGTCTACATCGACTTCGCCGCGAAACACGGATTCGACGGCGTGTTGGTCGAAGGATGGAATGTCGGGTGGGAAGATTGGTTCGGACAATGGAAGGAAGAAGTGTTCGACTTCGTGACGCCGTATCCGGACTTCGATGTGGACGAGCTACAGAAGTACGCCGCATCAAAAGGCGTGAAGCTGATTATGCATCATGAAACCTCGGCTTCGGTAACCAATTACGAGCGGAGGATGGACGAAGCATTTCGGTTCATGAAAGATCACGGCTATGATGCAGTGAAGACAGGCTACGTCGGCAAAATCATTCCGCGAGGCGAGCAACACGACGGACAATGGATGACGAATCACTACGTGCGTGTCGTCGAGAAGGCAGCGAAGTACAAGATCATGGTGAACCCGCATGAGCCTGTTCGTCCGACCGGCTTGCAGCGAACGTATCCGAACTGGCTTGCGTGCGAAGCTGCGCGCGGCAACGAGTTCAATGCGTGGAGTGTTGGCAACAAGCCCGATCATGAAACGATCCTGCCCTTCACGCGTCTATTAGGCGGACCGATGGACTACACGCCGGGCATCTTCGAAATCAAGATGAGCTTCTACGACAAGACAAAGAAGGAGCAAGTTCACACAACGCTCGCGAAACAACTCGCCCTCTACGTTACGATGTACAGTCCGTTGCAAATGGCAGCCGACCTGCCCGAAAATTATGAAGCGAGGCCTGACGCATTTCAGTTCATTAAGGATGTTGCGGTTGATTGGGATGACACGAGGATTCTTGAAGCTGAGCCGGGCGATTATGTGACTGTGGCGCGGAGAGCGAAGAGCGAAGAGCGGAGAGCGGAGAACGGCGAGCGAAGAGCGGAGAGTGCACAGAAATGGTTTATCGGGGCGATCACGGATGAGAACAGTCGGACGGCGACCGCAAGTCTGAGCTTCCTCGATCCGAAACGCACCTACACGGCGACGATCTACCGCGATGCAGCGATTGCTCATTGGGAGAAAAATCCGATGGCGTACACGATCGAGCGTGTTCTCGTCGACAGCAAAAGCGCGCTGAAGCTGCGACTTGCGCCCGGAGGTGGGGCTGCTGTGAGCCTTATCCCATCGACCCAAAGTGAAGTGCAGCAGCTAAAGAAGTACTCAAACTAAGCCTGCTGCGTCAAATCTCGCCGCCATTCCTATCATCTGGATGGTGGCGTTCTGTTTTCCCTCCGCGCCAAAATTCCCCCCGAATCAGGCAACTAAATCCAGACCTTCTCTGTTTCCCGTTTAGACGAGTTGCCATGCTTTTTTGCCGCCGCTCAACTGATCTGCGAGAACCAAATCATCACCCATTTCAATAATCGTGAGGAGTACAGTATGAGCTTTTGGAACTTTCGCCAACGTGTGAGATTCGTGCTGGGCCTTTTCCTTGGGGGCGCCATTGTGACGACGGCGTTTTCCCAATCGCCGGTGACCATCGAAGCAGGCCGCGACAACACGTTGTACGAAGACGCGGCCGGAGCGACGAGCAATGGCGCCGGAGACAATTTCTTTGTCGGCAGAACGAATCAGGCAGCGAATTCAATCAGGCGAGGACTCGTTTGGTTCAATCTGGTCGGGAGTGTCCCCGCCAACGCGACGATTGGCAGCGTGACACTTACGCTCAGCATGTCTCGCTCAAACTCGGGCGACCAGACGCTTTCGGTGCATCGTGTGCTTGCCGCTTGGGGCGAAGGAACGTCCAATGCAAACGGCAACGAAGGCGGGGGCGCGCCTGCAACAACGAATGATGCGACGTGGCTGCACCGGCTCTTCAACACGGCGCTCTGGTCAACGCCCGGTGGATCGTTTGCGAGCACGCCGAGCGCAAGTCTGGCCGTCGGCGGAGTCGGCTCGTACACCTGGGGAACGACAGCGACGTTGGTCAGCGACGTGCAAGGATGGCTCAACAATCCATCGAACAACTTCGGCTGGGTGATCATCGGCAATGAAGCCGCAGGCGCGACGAGCAAGCGCTTCGACGCGCGCGAGAATGCCGTTGCCGCGAACCGTCCGAAGATTGTCGTCAGCTTTTCGACCACCTCCGTTGGCGGCGAGAATGCGCCGGAGAAATTCGCGCTGCACCAGAATTATCCCAACCCGTTCAATCCTGCAACGTCGATTACGTTTGAGTTGAGCGCTCGTTCGCATGCCTCGCTCAAGATCTTCAACCTGCTCGGTCAACACATCGCAACGCTGGTGGACGGCATGTATTCGTCAGGAGCGCATATTGTTGAATGGAACGCCGCCGAGATGCCGTCGGGAGTTTACGTGTACAGGCTTGAGGCGAACGGCTCAGTTGCGACGCGTAAGCTCGTTGTCGCGAAATAATCAGCGCATTCTTGTTGGTGATGAGGGTGGGGCGACCTGCCCTTTCTTTTCTGTCGAACTGAGCGTCACCCCAATCGATCATGCCGACCGAATGTACTCGCCTGATCGTTCTGGGCCATCGAGCCTCTCTGCTCGGATTCTGAAATCCGACATCCTGCATCTGGCTACTCTTCACCGAAATCTCTACATTGTTCACGCTCACCATCCGATCATCTACTCATCACAACGTAACAGGAGAATCTTCGATGATTACCCGCAGCTTCACGCTGGCCGCCATACTCGCACTCACGCTTCTGTCGTGCGCACACGATCCGAAGCAGGAAGCAGACGAGTTTCTCAAATCGTACAACGAACAGTTCCAGAAAGTCTCTTACGAAGCGAACAAAGCTCAATGGGTCGCGAACACCGACATCAGCGACGCGCACGACAGCCTCGCGACAGAAGCGACGAAAGCACTTGCCAAATACCAGGGAAGCAAAGATGTCATCGAAAAGACGAAGGCGCTGCTTGCGCAGAAAGAGAAGCTCGATCCGTTACAGGTGAGGCAGCTGGAAAAAATCCGACTCGCCGCAGCGCATAGCCCCGGCACGATTCCATCAACAGTCGATTCATTGATCGCAACCGCGACGAAGCAGACGAGCATTCTTTTCGGCTACGATTACCTCATGACCGGCAAGGATGGAAAGCCGAAGAACGTTTCGACCAACGATATCGATCGCATCCTTCAGGAATCGAACGATCTCAAGGAACGACTCTTCGCATGGGAAACATCGAAAGGCGTCGGCGTGAAGCTCAAGGACGGACTCGCCGACCTGCAATCGCTCCGCAACAAGGTCGCGCGTGAAATGGGATACAGCTCGTTCTTCGGACTTGAAGTGGCAGACTACGGTATGACTCCGGCAGAGATGATGGCGCTGATGGACAAACTGGTCGCCGAGCTTCGCCCGCTCTACAAGGAGCTTCACACGTATGCGCGGTACGAGCTGGCGAAGCGGTACAAGCAACGCGTGCCGGAAAAACTTCCCGCGCATTGGCTCAGCAACCGGTGGGGACAAAATTGGCCGGGCTTCGTTCAGGCAATCAATCTCGACCAGTTGTTCAAAGGCAAATCCAAAGAGTGGATTGTGCAGCAGGCGGAGAATTACTATGTGAGTCTCGGCTTTCCGAAGCTGAACCAAACCTTCTGGGAGAAATCGGATTTGTATCCTGTCGAGCCCGGTTCATCCCGCAAGAAAAACAATCACGCGTCTGCGTGGCATCTGAATCTCGCCGACGACTATCGTTCGTTGATGAGCGTTGAGCCTGACGCCGATTGGTTCAAGACTACGCATCACGAACTGGGACACATCTACTACTACATCGAGTACACGAACCCCGATGTGCCGCTGACGCTGCGCGAAGGCGCGAACCGAAGTTATCACGAGGGCGTCGGCGATCTGATGGCGATTGCCTCGCTGCAACGACCCTACCTGGAAGAAGTCGGGTTGCTGCAGAAGAACGCGACGATCGACCAGACGCAGTGGCTCATGAACGATGCGCTCTCCAGCGCGTCGGTCGTGTTCATTCCGTTTGCGGCAGGAACGATGTCGCATTTTGAGCACGATCTGTACGAGAACGATTTGCCGAAAGATCAGTTCAACGCGCGCTGGTGGGAATATGTCGGCAAGTATCAGGGCATCGTTTCGCCGACGCCGCGCGATGAACAGTACTGCGACGCCGCGACAAAGACGCACATCATCGACGACCCCGCGCAGTACTACGACTATGCGCTCTCCTGCGTGCTGAAGTTCCAACTGCACGACTACATCGCGAAGAACATCCTGAAGCAAGATCCGCGCAACTGCAACTACTACGGCAACAAAGAAGTCGGCGAATTCCTCCGGCGCATCATGCATCCCGGCGCGAGCAAAGACTGGCGGACAGTCCTGAAGGAAACGACCGGCGAAGACCTGAGCGCGCGGGCAATGCTGGAGTACTACCAACCGCTCGTCGAGCATCTCAAGAAGGTGAACGCCAGGCGAACGAACAGTCTGGAGTGACTTATCCACGAAGTAACACGATGAAGTGATCTTGCTTTGTATCAGAAAGGACCTTCGTGCACATTCGTGCCTGCACGCCGGAGTGCCTTGGCCGTCCGGCAGGCGGGCAGCGTTTCGGCACGCAGGCGTGGTTTTCGTGGGTGATTTCTTTCCTTTTCACGCGCGCAGAATTGGATCTCAGGAACCGCACGACATGCGGCCGCGTTCGTACAGCAAGGTGAAGTAATGAGAGGAGAGCTATGATGTTCCGAATGTTCGCACTGTGTTTCGCCCTCGCGTTCGGCGGACAACACTCCGCACAAAAAGGCGTGGCGCCCGATGAAGCAATGGCGAAGCTCAAAGTCGGCAACTTCCGTTTTGCCGCGAATCAGTCGGCTCATCCGAACCAGGTCGAGCAGACACGCAAAAGCGTTGCGAACGGTCAGAAGCCGTTTGCCGTCATTGTGGGCTGCGCAGACTCGCGTGTGCCGCCCGAAATTCTCTTCGATCAGGGAATTGGCGATCTCTTCGTTGTGCGCGTTGCCGGCAACCTTGCCGACGATGCGGTCATCGGCAGCATCGAGTATGCCGTTGAACATCTCGGCTCGCGGCTGGTGGTTGTACTCGGACACGAGCGCTGCGGCGCAGTGAAGGCCACGCTCGACGGGGGTCATCCCGAGGGACACATCGGCGCGCTCGTTAAAGCAATCGCTCCGGCGGTCGAGAAGGTGCGAGGCAAAGGCGGCGACGAGCTAGACAACGCGGTCAAGCTCAATGCGCGACTTGTCGCTGAACAACTGCGTGCGTCGAAGCCCATCCTCGCGGAGCAAGTGGCAAAGAAGAAAATCAAGATCGTTGCGGCGCGCTACGATCTCGACACGGGGGTCGTCGAATTTCTAGAATAGCCTTCAGTGACCGCTGCGACATGGGCAACTACTACAGTGAGAAACTCTCGGCTGATCGACTCCGACGTTGCTACGAGATTGCATCGCCGCGCATCCAGCAATACCTGAGAGCAGAAGTCGATTTTGTTCTCGAGAGAATCAAACCGGACGCCATTGTGCTTGAGTTAGGTTGCGGTTACGGGCGAGTGATGGCGGCGCTCGCCCGGAAAGCTCGATGGGTTGTCGGCGTCGATACGTCCGTTGCCAGCCTGATGTGCGGCCTGAGTCATCTGCACGGCGTCAACAACTGCTCACTGTTTGCGATGAATGCAATCGACCTCGCCTTTCGCGATCGTACGTTCGACGTGGTTGTTTGTATCCAGAACGGAATCTCCGCGTTTCACGTCGACCAGCAGCGACTCATTAGCGAAAGCATTCGAGCGGCAAAACAAGGCGCAAGAATCCTCTTCTCGAGCTACTCGAAAAATTTCTGGGAAGAAAGGCTCGAATGGTTTCGCCGGCAAGCGGAGGCTGGGCTTGTGGGCGAGATCGACTTTGCGCGAACGCGGGCGGGAGTGATCGTCTGCAAGGATGGCTTCACAGCCACGACTGTGAACAAAGAACGCTTCCACGCTCTCACATCGAAACTTGACGTGGAGACTACGGTGACGGAAGTTGATGAGTCGAGTTTGTTCTGCGAGATAACGCGGGTGTAGGAGTGTTTGACTTCAGTTGGTAGAATACAATGCGCTTGTCGATATTCATCCCCTCGCTACGCGACGGATGGTGTTGGTTTGCTCTTTAGTTCCGACCTTAGAAAAGTCGGGCTAATTTCTGTGCGCCCCTACGTGGCCTTCCCGCCGTTCAACTGCTTCAACACGTGTCTCGCTCGCGACTGAAATGCCGCCCCTTCCCAGGGCAGTTGCTGTTCGATCATCAGTCGGAGTTCGTTTTTCAGGTCAGGTTCGCTCGCGGCGATGTTTGCGAGGACAGTCATGGAAAACGCCCGCACAGCGATCGTTTCGTCTTGTGAGGCGAGAAAGTCAAAGCAGATGGTCGCAATCCTGCCGAGCAGCCGTCGCGGTATTTCAATCTCTTGCAGTATGCCCACGACGTTCCGCTTCACCGCGACATGCACACCCGGCTCAAGCATGCGATTCACCATCTTCGCAAGATACGGCTCCACAAGCGACTGATCGCGTTCAGCGCAATGACGAAGCACCCAGGCAGCGCGCTGTGTGACGCGATACTCTCCCCTCAGAAACAACGCCATCAATTCCCGAAAGCGCTTCTTGTCAGAGCCAATCCATCGCACAACGCGCATCGTGTTCTGCTTTGAATGCTCTTTGAGGATTTCGGCTTCGAGATTCAACGGAATGAAGAGGTGGTTCAGAGAAGGAGAACGTCGGCTACTTGGGTGTAATGAGCTCGGTAATTCTATAGGTGACTTGCTCGAAGAGTTCAGTACGGATCAAGCTGAACTTCCTGAGGATCTTACTCTTGTGAACCGTGAAGAGTTTGTGTGTTTTGATGATTGAACTCTCGGGCAGAACACCCATTTCGAGGTGTGCGTCTTCCAAGTTCAGGGAATAGGAGTCTTTGAACCGGCTGCTCGTGATAACGCAAACAACGACATCTTCGAATCGTTGATTGTACTCGTTATTTGACACGATAAGCACAGGCCGTTTCTTCACGGCGCTCAAGTCTGAGTATGGAAAGGGGACAAGGACGACCTCACGTTGCTTATACATTGTCCCACCCACTTGGCGACTCTTCCCATCCGTGATTCACGGAGTACTCTTCCAAATCATCCGTGTAGTCCCCCATGAACAATCCGTATTTGTTTTGATAGAGCAGATCAATCAGCCGATCAAACTTCTTCAACAACTCAGTATTCTTCAGAAGGGCCAACTCCTCTTGAAGTTTCTGATACTCTGCCGTTGGTAATTGAATGGTGTCCATGTCTCTCGTTTGATTCTCGTAGTTGCAGATGAAACTTAATCCTTTTGCTATTCAAAAGTCAATAGCATTGAGCGACGTGCTTCCTCTTACCGATGAGATCCTCCGGGAGCGCCATCACTATCACTCAGTCGAACTCAACAGTCGGCGATTTCTGATCAGCGCCAACTCGCCCCGCGCTTATGTCGGCTTTGAAATAGCTCTCGCCACGCACTGGCGAGCCGGCGAGTCGTCGCAGCATTGTGAGCTGTCCAATGTGTGTGAGCGCATCGGCGATTGGTCCCTGGAACATCCGCTCGGCTGGCGAAAGCAGTTCGTCGTCGGAAGCAAGGAAGTCGTCAAGAGACTTGAGCGCGCGGAAGAAGCGATCCGCCTCCTGTTCCCATGGCAGCGGCGTCGAATCGTGCCAGATATGTTGGCCTTTTGCGAGCGTGAGCGCCCAGTCGAACAGATCGCCAATGTGCGCGAGAATCTGTGCGGGCGTTCGACTTGACTCGCCAACCTTGAAGTGCGCAAAGCCTTCCGGCGTGTTGCGGACGGCTTTCCCGCCCCGGTACGCGACCGTTGCGAGTGTGTGTCGGAGGAATTGCCGTTGATCGTGTGTGTGCATGTTCCGAAAAAATTTAGTGATAGTTGAGTCCGGGATAGAGCAGATTGATGGCGATCAGATGAATGGGTGAGTACACATATCCGAAGAGCTTCCATGCAAGAAACAGTCCGAAGATCGCGAAGCCGGATCGATGCAGAAGCGTCATGTACTTTTGTCCAAGCTCCTCGCTCATCGCGAGCGGAAGCGCCCCGCTTCCATCGAGCGGCGGCACTGGAAGGAGGTTGAACGCGAAGAGAAGAATGTTGAGCGAGAAGAATACGCTCAGCATTGTCGCAACATGAGTCCACGTTCCTTCTGCAACCGCTTCAGTCGCGTGCGTGAACGTGATGCTTTGCGGCGCCGTGAAGACTTCATACGCGATGCCGAGTCGGATGAACGCCGCGGAGAGTATTACCAGCAGAAGATTTGCCGCCGGGCCTGCAAGCGACATGATCGCCGAGCGTTTCGGATAACGGAGCGCCCAGTTCGGATCGTAGGGCGCGCTGGCCCATCCCATCATCCATCCACCCAACAGAAATGAAAGAATCGGAACGAGGACGAGGCCGAAGGGCTCACGTTGAACGTGTGGTATCGGATTGAGCGTTACTTGTCCGCCATGATAGGCGGTGTAGTCGCCCATCTTCATGGCGGCAAACGCATGCGCGGCTTCGTGCAGCGTTGTCGAGAACAGAAACACGACGTACCACAGAAGTCCGTCAGCAAGTATGTTTGGAGAGAGCGCTGTGTCCACTATGATCTTCCCTCCCACTCGCGAGAGAACTGATCGAGAAATGCTTTCATATAGTCGTGTCGGCGTTCGGCAAGTTGCTTGCCTGTGGTTGTGTTCATGCGATCTTTCAGTAGCAAAAGTTTTTCGTAGAAGTGATTGATTGTTGTGCCGCGGCCCTTTTTGTATTCTTCGAACGATGCGTGAACAACAGGCGCAACGCCTGGATTGTGCAATTCGCTGCCCTTAAGTCCGCCATACGCGAACGCGCGCGCGATGCCGATGGCGCCGAGCGCGTCGAGTCTATCGGCGTCCTGCACAACCATTCCCTCCCGCGTCTTCATTGCCGATGTCACGCCCGCGCCTTTGAACGAAATATCTTTGATGATCTCGCAGACGTGAGCGATGATGTTTTCGCCAACGTGCAGTTGCTCCAGCCATGCACGCGCTTCACGCGGTCCCACGGAGTCGTCGCCGCCCGTGAACTTCCAGTCGGCGATGTCGTGCAGCAGCGCGGCAAGCTCGATGACGAACATGTCGGCCTTCTCCTGCTTGCCGATGTGAACAGCGTTCCTCCACACGCGCTCGACATGAAACCAGTCGTGACCGGAACCTTCGCCGGAGAGTTTTGCCTTGATGTAGTCAGCCGTTTGTGAGATGATTGCGGTGGAGTTCATTTCGTCTTGAATACCTTGTCAAGAAATGCGATCGTGAACTTGCATGTCGGCTCGAACCAGGGATCGAAGAGCCAGAAGGGATGCGGCGTGTTGGGAATCGCGTGAACCTCGGCGTACGTTCCGAATGCGGTGAGCTTCGCGTTGAACTCATCGCGTCCGGCGTGAAACCGATCGTGCGAGCTGTTGATGAATGTTGTTGGCGGCGTTGACGCGCCGGCATGCGTCAGCGGCGATGCGTCGATCCAGACTTCCGGCTTTTCCTTGTACGTTGCGCCGAGCCACTGCGCGCCGACGGAGGGTTTGCCCGCGACGGTGTCCTTGCCGCTCTCGGCAGGATGCGTGAAGTCAAGCACGCCGTCAATGTCCACGATTGCTTGAACGTTGCTCGACAGCCCGGCGTTACCGCCGCTGCCCTCGAAGCGCGAGTTGCCATTGGTTGCGCCGACAAGCGCGGCAAGATGTCCGCCCGCGGAGAATCCCATCACCGCAATCTTTGTCGGATCGATGCGGTAGCGCGTTGCGTTGGCGCGCAGCCATCGAATTGCCGCTTTGATGTCGTGCACTGCCGCGGGATATTGCGCTTCGAGCGAGAGCCGGTACTCAATCGTTGCTGCGACGTAGCCGTGTGCGGCAAGTTGCTGTGCAATCGGCACGTTCTGCGACTTGTCGCCTGATCGCCAGCCGCCGCCGTGAATCAACACGACTGCAGGAAAAACTGTTTGCGCTTTCGAGGGGCTGAAGAGATCAAGCGTGAGCGTCCGATTGCCATACATGGCGTACACGATGTTCGCTTGGGCCATCACGTCCTTCGGGAGCTTTGGGTACACGGCCCGCGCGTGCGGATAATCTTTCGCGATTTTTGCGGCCGTGATCGCGAGCGTGAAGGATGTGTCGCGCGGAATCGTCAACTGCTGAGCACATAGATGTGCGGGAAGAAGAAGCAAGAGGACGGCAGTTGTTTTCATTTCGCGAGAAGGATTTTTGCGGTAAGCGTCGCGACGTCCGATTGCAACCGGCAGAGGTACAATCCGCTCGAGAATTGCGCTGCATTCCAGAAGCGCGAATGCATTCCCGCCGGCAGCTCGCTATTGATCAAGGTCTCGACTTCGCGACCAAGCACGTCGTAGATCGAGAGCTTGATGTGAGCGCGTTGCGGCATTTGAAATCTGATTGTGACGGCGGCGTTGAAGGGATTCGGATACGGCGCGTCGAGCGCGAAGCGGCGTGGCATCGCAGTGGTCGAACCCTCGATGGCCGCCAGGCGATTCGCGTAGCCGGGTGTCGCGCGTGGCATCACCCTCCACGCAGGCGCGCCATCCGGCATTCGTCCGAACGCAGCATCCGACTCCTGATAGCCGAAGCTGATCGTATCAACCACACCAACGCTCACACTGTCGCCGCGAAAGAGTCCGATGCGCTCGCCGCTTCGGTCCAGCTTAAACGTCGCGTGCAGCGGGCCCTGGTTCGTGTCTTCATCCGCCCAGATCAGCAAAAATCCTCCGACGGCGATTGTCGTGTCCGGGAAGCGCCACTTCTTCGGATTGGAGAAGTTGTCCGTGAGATACCAGTTCTTCATCCGAATCGCGACAGTGTCGGCGTTGTAAATCTCAATCCAATCCTCAAGCTCATTGTACGGGTCGCGGATCGTGGTATCGTTCTTTGCCATGAACTCGTTGATGCACAGCTTCGGCATTTCGCCGCTGACGCGAAAGCCGGCAAGCGACGTCGGCGCGTCGGGCGGCTCAACGCTTGTTTGATTCTGTAAGTCGGTTGCTGTCGCGTAATATTCGATGAATGCATTCGCAGGCAGTGAAGAGAGCGTTGCTCCATACACCTCATCGCCGGCGGCTCCATCGTTGTGCAGGCCGTCGTCAAACAGCGCGACCGTCGGTTGCCAGGCTCCCCCGTTGATGCGATAGCGAATGCCCGCGACAGGTGGGACAGACTCATCCTCGATGCGCAGCGTGAACGTCACCGGATCGTTTGCAAATGGATAGCGCGGCGCATGAACGAGGTCGGAGAGAATCGGCGCAACATTCGCTGGCGTGATTTGATTCAACGCGCTCGCGCGCCGCGTGGTGATGTACGGCTTCAGTCCGTACGGTACATGTCGCCCGAGCGCCTGCGTGTACGAGTTGTGAAAATCGGCGATCGTGAAATTGTAGTCGAGCGTGCGGAAACTGTCTGCTTCTGCGGCGGACGTAATCATCGCGTGTATGCTGTCGATGCGCGCAAAGAGTTTCGTCTCGACGAACTGCCGCTGCAGCAATCGGTTGAGATAGAACGTAAACCTGTCGCGGAATTGCTGCACGCCGAGCAGCTTCGTGGTAAGCGGCCGCGATTCCGTCGGATGTCCCCAACTGTACACGCTTCGTGTGCCCCAATCAACCCCTGCCATAATTTGCGTCCACCAGATGCCGAACGTGTTGTCGTAATCGTACGGGATGAACTCGAACTTCCCGGTTGCCGTGTTGTGATAGAGATAGAAGTTGTTCTTCCAAAACCAATAATCATCCCAGCTCCCGGTCACGACATCGACAGCGAGCGATCGGAGAAACGCATTCACGTTGAAGACGCGTTGAATAGCGATGGGAAAATTTGCCGGAGACGTTTGGGTGAGAACTGTAATGAAGTGCGCGAGGTCGGTATAGTCGTCGATCTCTTCGTTGATGGTCAACTCGTAGATGCGGCGTCCTCCCGAGATTCGCTTGTACAAATTCGGATCGGCGCCGAGATACGCGAGATCTGCAGGATACAGACACTTGAACAGGTTGCCGTCGTTGTTGCCGTGGCGACCGAGCACGAAGTTCTCATCGATATGCTCGACGCTGATGTAGAGTCCATAGTATTTGGTGTTGATGTAGAGCCGCGTGTGATGCGCCCGCGAGCCTTTCACCCCGGAGGCAGCAAAGAGATCCCAACTCAGCTTTGCCCGGATAATCGACGGATCGTTGTGTTCGCTGTTCAGGTTAAGCTTCTCGAGTCCGTAGAACTTCCGCCCGCGAACAAAGCTGTTGATCGAAACCTTGAATGATTTCTTTCTTGAATCGCGCGAAGTGTTTCCGCGCAGACGAAAACCGATGTTCGCCAGCGAGTCGTTGATGACGCCGTTGTTGAATGTGAAGTTCGCCGGATACTCGTGGTCGCTATCGGCGTTTGCGGGATCGTAGATCGCGGCAAGCGAGTCGGGATCGATCGTGATCCGGATAGTCGCGACGGTCGTGTCGAGATAGACGGGCGGATTGCTCTGCCCGGACGTTTGTTCATTTGCAAAGCAGAGCACGAACGCAACTATCGTTGTTACAACAAAACTCTTCATGTCTATAAGAACTCTTTGTGTTTGGATCAGAGAACCCTCTCGCAGCGGCTCAGCGTACACACTTGCCCAGCTCTCGTTGTGGAAAAAATGAAAAGCGAGTCAAAGAGCAGATTGATCGAAAGGCTACGAGGTCTATTGCTGATACAGAATACTGAAAACGCCGATGAAAAACACCCGCCTTCGGAAGAATGATCGCCAATGTGTGGCTACATGGGTTTGGCGGAGAGAATAATCTTCAGCCCGTCGTCGTTGACCCAATCGACCGTGGCGCCGAAACGCTCCGCGCGCATTCTCATGTTGCGCAAGCCGTGGCCGCTGCGACCGCTTCGTTGTCCGTTGCGCGCGGCTTCCAGATGTGCGGCGTCAATGCCGTGTCCGTCGTCGCCAATCACGAGCGTGAACTTATCGTGATCGTTTCGCAGCACGATGCTCACATGCCTGGCGTTCGAGTACTTCGCCGCGTTGTTGACCGCTTCTTTCGCGATGAGATACAGATTCTCGCGAACGTCGGGCGGGATTCGTTTCTTCTCGTCAAATCCTGAATGTGTGAACGAGAGCTCGATCCCTTTCATCGAAAGAGTCTCGGCCGCGGAGTCGCGCATCTTCTGAAAAAGATTTCCCCACGTATCGTTTCGTGCATCGATGGACCAGACGATGTCGCTCATCGTCGAGATGAGTTCGCGGCTCATCGTCGCGATGCCGGTCAAGTAGTTTTCGCGTTCTTCCGGTTCGATTCCCTCGCGGATCAGCTCGCTCTGCAGCGAGATCTTTGTCAGCGATGAGCCAATGTCGTCGTGCAGATCGCTGGC
>JACRFA010000075.1 GCA_016218065.1 Ignavibacteriota bacterium
CCGCCTTCTACCATCGTGTCGGATGACTTCCACGACTCGCCGCTCAATACAGGGCTCTGGACGTTCGTCAATCCTCAGGCAGACGCAACACAATCGATCACTGGCGCGGGCACGACGGATGCTCTTTTGAATATCGTTGTGCCATCGGGTACACGTCATGACATCTACGATCAGGGCTACATCGCGCCGCGCATTATGCAGGCGGCGAACAACACTGACTTCACTGTGGAAGCGAAGTTCCAGTCGACGTTCACCGCGGCATTCCAGCACGAGGGCATTGTAGTCGAGCAAGATGCGAACAACGTCATTCGGTTCGACATCTACTTTGATGGAACGAACACGAACATCTTTGCTGCATCGATGATCGGCGGCTTTGGTGCGCCGACCAATCACATTAACATCAATATCGGCAGCGGTGCACAGAACCCGGCGTACATGCGCGTCAACAGGACGGGGAATGTCTGGACGCTTTCGTACTCCTTGAACGGAACGACGTTCACACAGGCAGGACAATTCACCTTGCCGTTCACGGTAACGCAGGTGGGCGTCTGGGGCGGCAACTCGGGCACGAACCCGGCGTTCACGTTGCTGTGCGACTACTTCTTTAACACTGCCTCGCCGATCGTTCCCGAAGATCCGACCGGACCGCCTGCACCGCCGAGCATTACGCAGCAGCCGACAAATCAGACGGTGAACGAAGGACAGACAGCAACATTCACCGTGGCAGCGACGGGTAATCCCGACCCGGCGTATCAGTGGCAGAAGAACAACGTCGATATTAGCGGCGCAACGAACGCGAGCTACACGACACCGGCAACGGTGTTCGCTGACAGCGGCGCAACGTTCCGCTGCGTCGTGAGCAACTCACAAGGCACGGTCACAAGCAACAGCGCGATTCTCAATGTGAATCGTGTTGGTCCGACGATCACGCAGCACCCTGCCAACCAATCTGTTCAGGCAGGTCAAACGGCAAACTTCTCCGTCACAGCGACGGGAAGCCCAACACTCGCCTATCAGTGGCAGAAAAATAACGTGAACATCGGCGGCGCAAGCACGTCCAACTACACGACCCCGGCAACAGTTGCCGGCGACGATGGATCGACGTTCAGATGTATCGTGTCGAACGCCGCCGGTACGGTGACGAGCAACTCAGCGACACTCACGGTCATCACCCAACCTGCCGGCACAATCGTCTCTGATGATTTCCACACCGGCACGTTGAACAACTCGCTCTGGACGTTCACCAATCCTAACACGCCGTCAACACTCAGTTTCACCGGCATGGGGACGAGCGATGCGTTGCTTTCGATCGCCATTCCCGGAGGAGGCTCGGGCCACGATGCGTGGACGGGCGGTAATTTCGCTCCGCGCATTATGCAGACGATCACCAACGGAGACTTCCAGGCTGAAGTGAAGTTCCAATCTACGCCGAGCAGCGCATACCAGATACAGGGCATCATTGTCGAGCAGGATGCAAACAATTATCTGCGGTTTGATTTCCTGCATATTGGATCTGGCCTGCGTGCATACGCTGCAAGCTTTGTGGGCGGCAACCCGACTCAACGGATCAACGTTGCTACAACAAGCGCCAGCAATCTCTGGTTGCGCGTGACGCGTACAGGCAACAGTTGGACGCTAGGCGTTTCGACGAATGGAACAACGTTCACGACTGCAGGCACCTTCTCGCACACGCTTACTGTGTCGAAGATCGGTCCGTTTGCAGGAAACGCGACGGGAGCAACCGCTCCCGCATTCACGGCGCTGATCGACTACTTCTTTAACACGGCGTATCCATCGAATCCGGAAGATCCGGTCGCGCCGATCATCACAACACATCCAACAGACCAATCGGCAACACTCGGCAACACAGCAACATTCACTGTCGTCGCGTCAGGAGCTAGCCTCGCGTATCAATGGCAGAAGAACAATGTTGATATCGGCGGAGCAACTAGCTCGAGCTACACAACACCATCGACGGTGCAACCCGATAGCGGCGCTACATTCCGTTGCGTTGTAAGCAACTCGTTTGGGACCGTCACAAGCAACGTCGCGATGCTTCACGTACTGCCCCCGGCTGTGCCATCGACTCTTGTGTCCGACGACTTCAGTGCGGCCACGCTGAACGGTTCGCTCTGGACGTATGTGAATCCTCTCGCCGACGCAACACAGTCAATGGTCGGCACAGGAACATCTGATGCATTGCTGAGCATCGCGATTCCCGGCGGAACTGCTCATGATCTCTTCACCAATGGCTACCAGGTGCCGCGCATCATGCAGAACGCCAACAACACCGACTTCACGGTCGAGGCAAAGTTCCAGTCGGTCCTCACGGCGCAATACCAGTCGGAAGGTATCGTTGTCGAGCAGGATGCCAACAACGTGATGCGGTTCGATATTTATTTTGATGGAACGAATACGAATGTTTTCGCTGCTTCCTTCATCGGCGGATTTGGCTCGCCGACTACACACATCAACAGCGGCATCGCGGGCGGCGCACAGAACCCGGCATATCTCCGCATCAACCGGGCCGGCAATAACTGGACTGTATCATACTCACTCAACGGAACAACCTTCACGCAGGCCGGCACATTCACACAGGCAATCACCGTGGCAAAGGTCGGTGTGTGGGGAGGAAATTCCGGGACCAACCCGGCGTTCACACTGCTGTGCGACTACTTCTTCAATAACGCATCGCCGATAAATCCTGAGGATCCAACCGGTCCGCCTGTTGCCCCGACGATTACGCAACAGCCGACGAATCAAACTGTGAATGAGGGACAGACTGCCGCGTTTATTGTTGCCGCCAACGGCAATCCATCGCCCACGTATCAATGGCAGAAGAACACCGTTGATATTAGCGGCGCAACGAATGCGAGCTACACAACTCCCGCAACAGTATTTGCCGATAGCGGCGCAACATTCCGCTGCATCGTCGGCAATTCGCAAGGCACGGTCACGAGCAACACGGCTATTCTCAATGTGAATCGTGTCGGCCCGACCATTACACAGCATCCATCAAATCAGACAGTCACGGTCGGACAGACAGCGCAGTTTTCCGTCACTGCAACGGGAAGCCCCACGCTCGCGTATCAGTGGCAGAAGAACAACGTGGACATCGGCGGCGCGAATAGCTCAGGCTATACGACGCCTGCAACAGTACAGGGTGACAGCGGCGCGACGTTCCGCTGCATCGTTTCGAATTCAATCGGAACGGTGACGAGCAATAACGCAATCCTGAATGTCAATTCGGCGGCGCCCGGTCAGCCGGTGTCCGACGATTTCAGCTCGGGTACGCTCAATGCGTCACTCTGGACGTTCATCAATCCTGGTACGCCATCGACGTTGAGCTTCACCGGAACGGGAACATCCGATGCACGATTGTCGATTGCGATTCCGGCAGGCAACGCGCATGATGTGTACGCGAACGGAATCGAGGCTCCACGCATCATGCAGACAATCGGCAACGTGGACTTCACAGTTGAAGCGAAGTTCGAGTCCACCATTGGTTCACGATACCAGTTGCAGGGTATGATCATCCAACAAGATCTGAACAATTTCATTCGAACAGACTTCTATCATGACGGAACGGGCATTCACATCTTTGCCGCGACATTTGTGGCAGGATCTCCGACTGTCAGGTTCGACGGACTTGTTCCTGCATCTGCAGCGTTGTGGTTACGCGTGAACCGGGCAGGATCCAACTGGACGATTGGCTATTCGACGGATGGAACCTCATTCACGAATTCGTCGCCGTTCTCATTCTCGATGACGACGAGCGCCATTGGCGTGTTTGCGGGCAACCAGGGAAACACATCGACGACGGCGCCTGCATTCACAATGCTGTGCGACTACTTCTTCAATGTCTCGTCGCCGATCAATCCCGAAGATCCGTCTGGCCCGCCGAGCGGACCGACCATTACACAGCATCCGAACGCTGCCGTTGTTGACGAAGGCGGGCGCGCAACGTTCACGGTCGTTGCGAGCGGTAATCCGTTGAACTACCAGTGGCAGAAGAACGGCGTTAACATCAACGGAGCAACGAACGCGAGCTACGCCACGCCGGCAAATCTGCTCACTGAAAGCGGCAACAACTTCCGTTGCATTGTGAGCAATGCCCTCGGCACATCGACAAGCAATCAGGCTCTGCTTACGGTCAATTCTCTTACAGGTCCCGGTATCAATGTCTGGTATGGGACAACGGAGAACTTCGGCACCGTCGGCGATCCGATTCCATTTGTCAACATACTTGGCAACGCCTCCGACGCAGATGGAATTCAGAGCTTACGGTACACACTGAACGGCGGCTCAGCTGTTACACTCCAGACAAATGCTGACGGACGTCGTATTGACGAGGTGGGAAACTTCATAATCGAAATTCCGCGAACGTCGTTGAATACCGGAAGCAATGCAATTGTCATTACGATGACGGATAATCTCAATAACGTGACGACAAAGAATGTCACGCTCAACTACTCCGGCGGCGGCAACACGTGGCCGCAGTCGTACACCATCGACTGGAACTCCGTGACGAACATACTCAGCGTCGCGCAGCCCTCCGATGGCTTGTGGGCTCCGGATACAAACGGCGTCCGCGTCATGAAACCGCGGTACGACCGCTTGCTGACAATCGGCGAGCAGACGACATGGAGTAATTACGAGGTAAGCTTCCCGTTCACGGTGTATTCACTTGCCGCGGACGCGTTCAGCTTCCCAAGCAACAATCCGGGTGTCGGCGTCATCATGCGGTGGAATGGACACACAGACTCGCCGCTGTCGGGCGCCAATCCGAAGACCGGATACTTGCCGCTGGGATCGATCGGGTGGTTTACGTGGTCGAATCCGACAACTGGCAACATGCAGTTGCTCGACAACAATGCCAATCCTGCAGCGAACGACTTGAGCGGGTTCAACATTACGTTCGGAACGCGCTACATGTTCAAGATGAAGGTGTACTCGGCCGGTGTTGGTCAGGCCCCGACGTACCGGTTGAAGATGTGGCTCGCGTCGCAGGCCGAACCCGGAAGCTGGAACATCAGCTTCACAGGTTCCGCGAGTGATCCGTCGGCCGGTTGTCTTGCACTGGTTGCACATGAGTGTGACGTCAACTTCGGTAACATCACCGTCGTGCCGACCGTGTCGGCAGCGCGCCCCGTTCGCAGTCCTGATGACATCGTTGCAATGTATCGCTTCGGTGAAGGATCAGGAAACACGATTCACGACGTGGCCGCTCAAGGCGAACCTGCTGAACTGACGGTCGAGAAACCTGAAGCAGCTTCATGGATCAACGGCGGTGGTATTGCGTTGAATATGCCTTCTGCTATTCAGTCCGCACAGGCAGGATTGAAGATTCTTCAGGCAGTGAAGACATCAAACGCTATCACTGTCGAAGCATGGTTGAAGCCGACGCTTGTTTCGCAATCTTCACCATTGCATTTCTTCAGCTTGGTGGAGAGAGATGGCGTTCGGCTGCTCGACGTTCAATCTACCATGAACAACGACCGCTCGGCAATCTCCTTTGAAGCGCAGATGCAGACAGCTGCCGCTTCAATGATCCAGCCGATCGGCTCGCTGGCAAAGGCCAACGGCTTGACTCATGTGGTCTTCACGCGTGATGCTTCAAGCGAGGCAACGTTGTACCTGAATGGTGAGCCACGCGCCAGCGGGTCACCGGTCGTCAACTTTGCCGACTGGAACGACGCAACGCTTGTGCTTGGCGGCGATGAAAGCGGCTGGCTCGGTGAGTATCAATTAGTGGTCGTGTATAGCCGCGCCATCACAGCGGAACAGGTTCGCGTGCACTTCGAAGGCGGACCGGATGCAGAACTTGCGATGCCTGTGCCCACGAGCATGGCCCCAACCATGAACAACACCATGACGGTTGCTCCGGCGCTGCCGAAGGAGTTCGCTCTGTATCAGAACTACCCGAACCCCTTCAATCCGAGCACGACCATCAAGTTCGACTTGCCGAAAGACGAGAACGTGACGCTGACGCTGTACAACATGATCGGTCAGCAAGTCGCGACGCTCGTCAACGAGCGAAAGACTGCGGGCAGCTACTCCATCAACTGGAACGCGCAGAACTTCGCAACCGGCGTGTACATCTACCGGTTCAAGGCAGGCAATTTTGTGCAGACAAGAAAGCTCGTGCTGGTGAAGTAGCTTGAGGTAAGTGGATTTGGAAGCGGACTAGTGTTTTCCTCCTCCACCACACACAAAGGGGAGCCTGAAGTTGGCTCCCCTTTTTTGTTGATGACGCACGCGCGTCAGTTCGCGGAATCTCGTGCGCGCTTGAAGTAGGAGATTAATCCGTTGGTCGATGAGTCATGCGACGTCACTGCCCCGTCTCTCGACAGCTCAGGAAGGATGACTCGCGCCAGTTGCTTGCCCAGCTCAACACCCCACTGATCAAATGAATTGATGTTCCAGATGACCCCCTGGACGAAAATCTTGTGTTCGTACAGCGCAATCAGCGAGCCGAGCGTTTGAGGAGTAAGTCTCTTGAACATGATTGAATTCGTAGGCCGGTTCCCTTCAAACACTTTGTGCGGGAGGATGGATTTGATGTCGGCCTCCTTCATGCCGACTGCCCGAAGTTCCGCCCGAGCCTCCTTCGCCGTCTTTCCTTTCATCAGCGCTTCGGTCTGCGCAAAGAAGTTCGAAAGCAGTATCTGATGATGATCGCCAATCGGATTCTGGCTTTCCACCGGCGCGAGAAAGTCCGACGGGACGAGCTTCGTTCCCTGATGAATGAGTTGGAAAAACGCGTGCTGACCGTTCGTCCCGGGTTCACCCCACACGACCGGACCGGTTGAATAGCGAACTGGCTTTCCAGCGCGAGAGACATACTTGCCATTGCTTTCCATATCGCCCTGCTGGAAGTATGCTGCGAATCTGTTCATGTATTGATCGTATGGCAGGATTGCATGCGTCTCTGAGCCGAAGAAATTATTGTACCAGATGCCAAGCAACGCGAGGATGATCGGCATGTTGCGTTCGAGCGGGGCGTTTCGGAAGTGCTCATCCATCTCAAATGCGCCGGTGAGAAGCTCGTCGAACGCGTCGAATCCGATTGCAATGGCAATGGAAAGCCCGATGGCCGACCAGAGTGAATACCTTCCGCCGACCCAATCCCAAAACTCAAACATGTTCTTCGTGTCAATGCCGAACTTCGACACTTCGGACGCGTTAGTTGACAGCGCGACAAAATGCCTTGCGATAGCCGATTCATCTTTCGCAGAAGACACAAACCACCGGCGCGCCGATTCGGCGTTCGTTATCGTCTCCTGTGTCGTGAATGTCTTCGACGCGACGATGAACAACGTCGTCTCCGGATTGCAAAGCTTCAGCGTCTCAGCAATATGCGTCCCGTCGACATTGGAGACGAAATGGAGGTTCAAGCCGTGCAGCGCGTACGGCTTCAGCGCCTCAGTCACCATCACCGGACCGAGATCGGAGCCTCCAATGCCAATGTTCACCACATCGGTGATCGGCTTATCTGTGTAGCCTCGCCACTCGCCATTCCGAACAGAATCGCTGAACTCCCTCATGTGCGCAAGCACCGCCCTGATGTCCGGCATGACGTCCTCGCCATCGACCAGAACCGGCTTCTGCGATTTGTTGCGGAGGGCAGTGTGCAACACTGCGCGCTTCTCCGTGAAGTTGATCTTCTCTCCGGTGAACATCTTTTCGCGCCATTCTTCAATACGGGCGTCACGCGCCAGATCGATCAGCAGCGACATGGTCTTTTGGGTGACTCTATTCTTGGAATAGTCGAGCAAGATGCCGCATGCTTCGAGCGAGAATGTATCAAAGCGTTTCGGGTCACGCGCAAACATCTGCCGCATGTGTTTCGCTGCAATCTTCTTCTGATGCTGTTGCAACGCCTTCCAGGGTTTCGACTTCGTAAGTTTTGACATGAGGTAAGCCTCAGAAGTGAATGGTGAGTGATGGTGAGAATATCCGAAGAAGAAGAAAATCTTGCAACTCATGTTGCAGATGGAGGATGTATTGGCTACTTTTCTTCCGCACAACTCTGACACGCCATGAAACTTCGTCTCGACCGACCGCTCGTCTTCTTTGATCTTGAAACAACGGGAACTGATTTTGTGAGCGACCGGGTCGTTCAAATCTCGGTCATGAAAGTCCATCCGGACGAGTCCGAGGAGACGCGTACGCGGCTCATCAACCCCGGCATTCCCATTCCGAAAGCCGCCTCCGATATTCACGGCATCACCGACGATGACGTCCGCGATCAGCCGCCGTTCAGGACGGTCGCTAAAGGATTGGTTGAATTCCTTTCCCGTTCCGACATCGCAGGCTACAACTCAAACGGCTTCGATATTCCGTTCCTTGTGGAGGAGTTCGCCCGCTGCGGAATTGAGTTCCCGCATCCCGATGCGCGGCTCATCGACGTTTGCACCATCTTCAAACGCAAAGAGGAGCGAACGCTCTCAGCGGCATACAAATTCTATTGCGACAAGATTCATGAGCACGCACACGATGCTGAAGCCGATGTTCGTGTCACGTTCGAGGTTTTCAAAGGCCAGCTTGATCGTTACCCCGATTTGGGATGCGCGAGCATGAAGGAGCTGCACGATTTCTGCGCCAGAGATAACATCGTTGATTACGCGAGAAAGTTGTCGCTCAACGAGGCCGGCGAGATTGTGTTCAACTTCGGCAAGCATAAAGGCGCGCCGGTTCTCGGTCAACTCGACT
This sequence comes from Ignavibacteriota bacterium, assembly GCA_016218065.1. Classification (GTDB taxonomy): domain Bacteria; phylum Bacteroidota; class Ignavibacteria; order UBA10030; family UBA6906; genus CAADGV01. The sequence continues at coordinate 8,716 of JACRFA010000075.1, forward strand.
ACGCCCGATGGATGGTGGAGAACGATTTTCCGGAAGGGACAAAGATGATCTTGCGCAAGCTCATGAGCCAACAACCAGCTTGAAGCCTCTTCCGTGCACGCTCATGATTTCTACTCGCGGATCGCGCTGCAGATACTTGCGCAGCTTTGAGATAAACACGTCCATGCTTCTGCTATTAAAGTAGCTGTCATCGCCCCAAATTGCCTTCAGCGCGACGTCGCGCTCGAGCGTTCGGTTGAGATTCATACAGAGCAGTCGAAGCAACTCGGATTCTTTGCCGGTGAGTTTCTGCTCGTCCTTCCCACACTTGAGCGTTTGCGTCTCGGAGTTGAATGAGAATTTGCCGAGCGTAAACTCACGGCGAGGCTGCTCTGATTCCGCAGGCTTTGTTGTGCGTCGAAGAACAGCCTGCACGCGCAGCAGCAGTTCCTCCATGCTGAACGGCTTCGTGATGTAATCGTCGCAGCCAATCTTGAATCCTTCGATGCGATCGTGCTTCAGTGACTTTGCCGTGAGAAAGATAATCGGTGTTGTCTGGTCTTTCTCGCGCACTTCCTTCGCAAAGGTGAAGCCGTCTTTCTTCGGCATCATCACATCAACCAAACACAAATCGAATTTGTCCTGATGGTACGCAGCGATGCCATCGACGCCGTTCACGTTCAGCCGAACGTCGTAGCCATTCATTTCCAGCTGCTCTTTGAGAATGAAACCGAGATTCGGATCGTCCTCAAGAAGAAGAACTTTTTTCATCTGTTCGGATTGGCAAAGTGATTTCGACAGTCGTACCCTTGTTGGGTGTGCTCATGATTCGGACCGAGCCGCGATGCGCTTCAACCATCAGCTTCACATAACTCAGTCCCAGCCCAAAACCTTTCACGTCGTGCCGATTGCCGGTTGAGACGCGGAAGTACTTGTCGAATGCCCGCTTCGTATCTTCGCTCGTCATGCCGATACCCTGATCGCTAACACGAACGACCACATGCTCGCTGACATTTTCGGTGCTGATCTCGATCTGCGGCTGATCGGGAGAGTACTTGATCGCGTTCTCGAGAAGATTGTGCATGATGTTCGAGATGTGCACGGCATCGCCATCGATGACATGCCGCTCGGCGTCCAGCGTTGTTGCGACATTTCCCTGTTTGCTCTCCACGTGCAGCATAATGTTGTCGACTGCCGAGGCAATGACATCGTGGACGTTGATGGGCCCTAGCTCCAGCTCTGCACCTCCTTCCTCCAGTGTTGCCATCTGGAGAATTTTTTCCACTTGATGTCGCATGCGACTGTTCTCGTCCTGAATCACGGAACTGTAGCGCGCGGCTCGTTCGTTGTCGGAAAGAACATCCGTTCTCGATAATGCCTCAGCGGCAAGTGCAATAGTCGAGATCGGCGTCTTGAACTCATGCGTCATGTTGTTGATGAAGTCGACCATGTGCGACGCCATGCGCTTTTGCGTGAACACCGTTCTGATGGTGTAGCCGAATCCAAATATCACCATCGAGATGAACACGCACGTCGCGGCAATCATCGGAGCGATTTGCTTCAGCACAAACATTCTCCGCTCAGGAAAGATGAGTGCAAGATCATTCTGCTCGGCAAACAGGTCGCCGGGGAAAAGCTGCGATCGGAACTCCGAACGCCGAAGCTGCTCGGCAAAATCGGACGAGTTCGCCAGCGTGACCGAATCGTTTGAGGAGATTACGCCGAACACGTACGGCGTCTCGATCCCCGATTCGTGCAATGCGCGAGCGGCGAAGGAATCAATCTTGCTCACACTCAACCGTCGCTCGATGGGCAATCCCTCAACAAAAATGAGTTTGTCGAACGCTTTGCGCACGGCTTCTTCACGTTCTCTTGTCGGCACGCCGCGCTGAATCGGAGCGTGGGTATCGCTTGTCGCAACGCTGACGACAAACGACATGCTGTCTGCTGAGTATTGAAAGACCCGCGTCATGCCTGCGCGATGGACTGTGTCGATACGCGTCTCATACGTGCCGGGCAACTTCATCGTGTCGATCAATATTGTGTCCGAGCCGCCGCCCGGATCGAACATACGCAGCCGAATGTGTTGAGGCTTTTCTACTCTGTAGCGAACGCGATTTCCCAATACTTCGAGCGGCGGTTTCTGAAGTTTCTCGCCGGGCGGAAGGAGATGGTCGAATTGCCTGGCTTCGACGCGTACCTCCCCTCCCGCGCTTCCTTTTCGTGCGCCGACCACCGCGATGGTTGTCTTGCGGCCATTCGCTAGGGGCGCACCGGCAAATGCGAGCTGCCGCGCAGTCTCGTCGCTCTCCAGCCGCTGAACTATCGATGCAAGCGCAGCCGACACATTCCGTTGAAACGCCTCCTCCCTTTGCTCGACTGTGTTCATCAGCAGATGAACCTGAAGCCAAATGAGTCCGACAAGCGCGACGGCGCTCAACGCGATGATCACGAGAATTGTCCGTGGGTTCAGTCTCATGGTTCAATATACGCGAAGCCTGACCCATTTTCTTTCGTCTTCACATTTTTTAACACCGGCTAACACTCTTTAACTCTGAATCGAGCAACCATTCACATATCTTGTCGTCACACTCTTCATAACAACTCGGAGTCATATCATGCATCGTCAGTTGATTTCACTTTTCGGTATCCTGCTTCTCTTGTTCGCGACAGAAGCATCTCCATCGCAAGTCATTATCAAGCGCGAGGCAGGGAAAGGCGCCATTGAAGAACAGCCGGTCGTACTCATGGAAGCCGGAGCAATCATGGTCATGAAAGATGGGAGTGTGATTGTCGATCACTTGCTGCCAAAGGATCGACTGCCAAAAGGAAGCCAAGCGGTCGATCTCAAAGAAGGCGACGTGATTCTCATGGCGAATGGAAAGAAACTCAAGAGTGCGAAAGAGCTTGAGGGATTTCATGCATCGCTAGCTGTCGGGGGCGAACTGAAGCTCGGCGTGCAGAGAGGCGACCAGAAATTCATAGTCGCTGTGACGAAAGCGGATCCGAAAGATCTTCCGCAGATGCGGATCAAGATCGGTGGGGGCGGCGGCGAAGATCTCGAGGCACTTCCCGCTGTGGGAGTAGTTCTGAAGTCACTCAACAACAAGATTCTCGTGGACGCCAAGTTTCCCGATTCCACGTCGGCGCTCGCGTCGGCAAATGTCAAACAGAACGATCAGCTTGTTGAGATGAACAAGCATCGTATCTCGACGATGAAGCAGCTGATGGACGACTATTCGGGTCTGCCGATTGGCTCAAAGGTCGAATGGAAACTGAAGCGCGGGAGCGAGACAATCACAGTGAACTTCATCAAACCAAAGCCGCGTCAAGGCGTCATCCGGCGCGAAATCAAGAACTGACATTGGCGATTCCTCACTTTGAGATGCGATGAGACTCAACGTTCGTTTTAGATTCATTTTAGGATCGATGGCCGCCCTCCTTGCCGTGCAGGCGCTTGCACAGGTTAACTACAATCAGCGCGACGACAAGTATCGCCTGCTCGGTCTCAAGCGCGCAAAGGAAGCGTACGAGACTGCTCGCAGTGAACATGAGCGCTACAAGGATTTGCATGCGAAGGGACTGATCTCCACCGCCGAACTTGACCGGAGCAACAACGGCTTTTCGGACGCCGAAGTGAACTACCAGCAATCGTTGCTAGCCGTGTTGTTCGAATCGCAATACGTGTCGGTGTCGAGAGCCATCAAGTATAAGACGAACGATGGAGGCAAACACGTGAAGCTGCGGATTGCAAACACATCAGGCGGCGGCGCTGAATTTCAAAAGCTCCTCAACATTGACGATCAGCTCTTTCGTTCGCTGCAACCCGACGTCATCAACAACGTGTATGTCTCGCTGTTGAATGAGCAGGGGTCGATCATCAGTCAGCCGTATGAAGCGAAGATCGCCGAGTTGCAGCATGGACGCCCGAAGGATTTGGACTTTACGCTGCTGCAAGATCTCGATGCTGTCACGGTGAGCATGATCTACGCAAACGGTACATCACGCACGATGAAAATCTTCCTTCAGAAAGACGCGACGGCCAACAAAGTTCTGGTCCAGTCTGAACAGTTCTCGCAGGAAGCTGACCTTGGCACCTCCGCGACGTTCGATCTGACATTGGAGCTGTTCAGCGGAGCAAACACGACATACACTCTCGAAGTCGTGAACCTGCCGCGGCAGATCAATCGCTTTTTCAAAGACCCGACAGGACAGGCGCGACTGAGCCAGATCAAATTCACCGAAACAACGAACACACGAAAAGCCGCGCTCGAAGTCTCGCTTCCCGACCGTCCAACGACCGAAGTCGCGATGGACAAGCCGATTCCCTTTTTCGTGTTGGTAATCCCGCGCGAACAAATCGGCTCGCTGCATCACCTTCAGACCAGAGAATGGACGCAGGAAGAGATTGAGAAACTCGGCGTTGGATATGCAAAGCTGGAACTGCTGCCCCGCGGCAAAGGACGGCTGCTCGTGCGAGCACCGCAGCTTTTTCACTCCATCAAGTCTGATGGCGCCGCTGAGATGACGATGGAGTTGGTCAATGAAGGCACGCGTCGGCTCGACAACATCCAAATCAAAGTCGATCAACCGCTCAACTGGTCGAAGACGATTGAGCCATCCGTCATCACAACATTAGGCATCGGGGAAGAGAAACGAGTCCGGCTCTCGTTCACGCCGCCAGCATCGGCAGAAGTCGGCAAGTACGAAATGCGCGTGCAGACATCTGCCCTCTCCGACAATCAACCCATAAACGGCGAAGACAAATCCGTGACCATTGAGATTCAGGCGAGCGCGAGTTTCTTCGGCACAGCGTTGCTCGTGCTGTTGATGGTCGGTCTCGTCGCAGGCATCGTCATCTTTGGAATCCGTCTATCAAAACGATAAACACAACCGAGGGAAGTCAATGGAATCAGGTCAACCGGTGTTTGAGGCAATCGGCCTCACAAAGAAGTACGAAGACGAGACGCTCGCTCTCGACCACGTATCGTTTTCCGTGCGAGCAGGAGAAATCTTCGCCATGCTCGGCGGCAACGGCGCGGGCAAGACAACGACCATCAATCTCTTTCTCAACTTCATCGAACCGACGGAAGGGGAAGCGCGCATTAACGGCATTGCTTCTCACAAAGATCCGCTGACAGCAAAGCGCAACGTTGCGTTCGTCTCCGAGAACGTGATGCTGTATCCCAACTTCACCGCATTGCAGAATCTGGATTACTTTTCAAGGTTGGGCGGGAAGACGCAGTACTCGAAGGAAAACTATCACGCTGTTCTTCGCCGGGTGGGACTGCAGGAGGAGGCACACACCAAGCGGCTGCGTGGATTTTCGAAAGGCATGCGACAGAAATGCGGCATCGCGATCGCCATTCTCAAGGATGCGCCCGCCATTCTCCTTGATGAGCCGACGTCGGGACTCGATCCGCAGGCGGGCTTCGAGTTCATCGAGTTGCTGAGATCATTGCGCGACGACGGCAAATCCATCCTCATGTCCACGCATGACATTTTCCGCGCGAAAGAAGTCGCTGACGTCGTCGGGATCATGAACCGCGGTAAACTCATCATGCAAAAGCACGCCGCCGAACTTGCCGGACACGATCTTGAAGAACTGTACATGAAGTACATTGCCGGCCACATTCGCGACGCGGCCTAACGATACGGCGTAGAAAGGACCTGACATGTTTCGACTCTTGATTGAGAAAGAACTGCGTGAGATTATCGGCTCAACGAAATTCGCCGTCTCCTTCGGCGTGTGCTCGATTCTCATTCTGCTTGCATTCTACCTGGGCGCAGCGAACTACCTCGCAAGCGTGGCTCAGTACAACGCGGCGAGAGCAGAGAACCTTCGCCAACTTGAGGGCCTCACGGATTGGCTTGCTGTGCGGGATTATCGCATCTTCTTGCCGCCGCGACCGCTCACGACGCTCGTCTCAGGAATTGCCAACGATGTCGGCCGCACGATTGAGATCAACGGCCGCGGCGATCTCGTCGCGCATGACAGTCGGTACGGCGACGAGCCTATCTACGCGATCTTCCGGTTCCTTGATCTGGATTTTGTTTTTCAGATCGTGTTGTCGCTCTTCGCCATCGTGTTTGCCTACGACTCCATCAACGGCGAGAAAGAGCGAGGCACGCTTCGGCTGACGTTCGCCAACGCGGTACCAAAAGCTCACTACATTCTGGCAAAGCTCATTGGTTCGTATGCAGCGTTGGCGGTTCCGCTGCTGATACCGCTCGCGCTCGGATCCCTCCTGCTTGTTGTGATGGGAATTCCACTGTCATCCAACGAATGGATGCGACTCGGCGTTATCATCGCCACGGGGATTGCGTACGTTGGGGTGTTTCTCACGCTCTCAATCCTTCTCTCATCGTTAACACAACGATCGTCAACCTCCTTCTTGATGCTGCTCGTCATTTGGGTGATGTCGGTAATCATCGTTCCCCGCGGTGCGGTGTTGCTCGCCGGACGCGCCGTCAGTGTTCCGACAATCGAAGAGAACAACGCCAAGAAAGGAAAGCTCAACGCGCAGTTGTGGCGCGAAGATCGTGAAGCAATGACCAAGTTCCAACCCTCATCATCATCGGATCCGCAGAGGATGGCAAGCGAGTTTCAGAAACTCATGCAAGAAATGGCCGACAAGCGCGACGCACGCATGAAGCAACTCAGCGACAGGCTGAATGAAGAGCGGACGAATGCGCAACAGGTTCAACGAGGCCTCGCCTTCGGCATCGCCCGCGTTTCTCCGGCGGCAACGTTCGCTCTCGCGACCACTGCACTGGCAGGAACGTCTCTCGATTTGGAATATCTCTTTCGCGATGCAGCACTGGCCTACCAACAAGCGTACGCGGGCTTCATGTTCAAGAAGACGGGCGTCAATCTCAGCCGCGGCATGATCATTATGCGAACGGAATCCGGCGACCCTGAGAAACCGAAGTCCATTAACGCCAACGAGTTGCCTGTGTTTACCTACTCCGAGCGTGGAGTCTCTGAAGTGATGCAAGCCGTCCTTCCCGATATTGGACTTCTGCTTCTCTACAACGTGTTGTTCTTTGCGGGAGCGTTCGTCGCGTTCCTGCGCTACGATCTACGATAACGTTTCAACGGAGTGAGAATGCTTTCCACAATCATTGTCAAAGAACTGAAGAACATCATCGTCAGCCCAAAATTCTCCGCAACATTTGCAGTCACATCGCTGTTGTTGTTGCTCAGCGTGTACGTCGGAATCAATGAGTACCAGGCGACAACACGTCAATACGAAGCAGCAACGGGTCTTGTCGATCAACGACTGCGCGAGACCAGATCGTGGGCGCGACTCAGTAACCGTGTGTATCGCGTGCCGAATCCGATGCACGTGTTTGTCGCCGGCGTGAACAACGACATCGGTCGCACATCGATCATCGATCCCACGGAGCAGGTCAAGCTGACCAACAGTACCTACAACGACGAGCCGATCTACGCAGCGTTCCGCTTCATCGACTTTACATTTATCGTGACGATCATCTTTTCGCTGTTTGCGATTCTCTTCACGTATGATGCCGTCAACGGTGAGCGTGAGAACGGCACGTTGCAACTCACGTTTGCCAATGCACTCCCCCGCGTGCACTTCATCGCGGGAAAGTTTGTGGGACTTTGGCTCGGATTGATCGTGCCGCTGTTGATTCCTATCGTCCTGAGTGTCGTGCTTGTCCTTGCGTACAAGATTCCGCTGGCGGTTGACCATTGGATGTCGGTCGCGGCAATCGTCCTGGTCTCGCTCCTCTTCTGCACATTCTTCATCGCGTTTGGCATTTGCATCTCAGCTGTCACAAGACGATCAAGTACGTCGTTCCTGTTTCTGCTTGTCGCGTGGATTGTCATCTCATTCATCCTTCCGCGTGCAGGCGTCATGGCCGCAGGCACGCTTCACCCGGTCGCATCCGTTGCTGAAGTGGAAGGCATGCGTGAGGCATTTGCGAAGCAGATCTGGGCGAAGCATCGCGACGAGATGCAAGAGCGGTTCCGCAAGCGTGCGGATGAGATGCAGAACATGACGGCGGAAGAACGATCGGCATACGAAGATGAACACGCGTGGGAGATGATGGAGCAGGAAGACAAGGCGCGCAAGGACATTCTCAAGCAGATTGATCTGTTGGGCAAGAAGCTGGAAGAAGAGACTCGCAACGGCAGACGACAGCAGGAAGGGCTTGCACTTGTGTTGTCTCGATTCTCACCCGCGTCGGCATATCAACTCGCCGCCATGACCCTCGCAGGAATGAATATCGATGTGAAGTCGGCATACGAAGATGCGCTCTCCGCGTATCGCGCTTCGTTCGTCACCTACAAGGAGAAGAAGGAGAAAGAGTCCGGCGACAGCGGCGGCATCCGCATCACGGTCGATTCGAACACCGGATTCAAATTCTCAATGGGACGGGAGTCAGGCTCGCTCGACATTTCGGAAATGCCGCGCTTCAATGCATCACGCTTTTCGTTTTCCGGGGTGCTTGCGTCTGCGCTGCCCGATATCGTGCTGCTCTGCGCGTTTACATTCCTTGCGTTCGCGGCAGCGTTCGTCGCGTTCTTGAGGTATGATGTGCGATGAGGACCCGGCGATCAGCCGGCCTTTTCCAGCGCGTCAAGCACAATGCCGGTCGTGATCACCTCCGGCAACACGATTGGTTCTGTTGGTCTGTCTTTGGGGAATACGACGTAGAGCGGAACGCCCGACCGGCCGAACTTCGCCAGCAGCTTCGTGATCGTCTCATTGCGCGTCGTCCAGTCCGCCTTCATCGCGACGATGTTCCTCTGCTTCACCGCATCGATAACGCTTTGGTCCGCGAGAACAGACTTCTCGTTGACCTTGCATGTCAAGCACCACTCAGCAGTGAAGTCGATGAACACAGTACGTTTGTTCCCGAGATGCGTTTCGAGCGCCTCGACCGTGAAGGGCTCCCACGCGATCTTTCCGGATGACTCTGCCGATGCGACGCCGGCCTGCGCCGTACTCGTGAGCACATCACGCGCCTTCAGGATGTCGCCGATGAAGAACATATATCCCGCCACAACAAGAAGCAACGCAGCTGCCCACGTGGAAAAATAGCGCGCACGCGTTGCGGTGAGTGTCGCGAAGCGTCCGATCATCCAGCATGCAATCCCGACAAACAACAGAAATGCGCCAGTCCAAACGACGGCTTCCATGCCGAGCTGCGAGCCGAGAACGTGCAGCAGCCAGAGCAGCGTCGCCATCATGAGAAAGCCCATGAACTGTTTCGCCGTCACCATCCATTCGCCAGGCTTCGGAAGGAATTTCATCCACGCGGGTTTGGTCGTCAGAATCAGATACGGCAACGCCATCCCGAACGCGACAGCGGCGAACAAGATGAGAATGATATATGCCGGTTGCGAAAACGCGAACCCCATGGCGGAGCCGAGAAACGGAGCCGTGCATGGCGTTGCAAGAATTGTTGCAAAGACTCCTTCGGCAAACGGCGCTGCGAAGCCATGCGTTTCGCTGTCAGCCTTCGAGGCAACGCGACTCACACCGCTCACTGCAAAGCTCGGCACCGTAATCTCAAACACACCAAAGAGACTCAAGCCGAATGCAAAGACAATCGTACTCATCGCAATGACGAACAGCGGCTCCTGAAATTGAAATCCCCAACCAACCGATTCGCCCGCCGATTTGAGAAGGAGTACCACCAATGCGATCGAGAGAAATGACGCGAGAATGCCGAGCGAAAAGAACCATCCCAGCTTTCTGATTTGCCGGGGCTGGTTCCCGGCCATCTTCACCAATCCAAAAATTTTCAGCGCGATCACCGGAAGTACGCACGGCATGATGTTCAGCAGCAAGCCGCCGATAATCGCGAACAGAATGTACATGTAGAGCGGTTGTTGTTGCGCGGTTTCAATCGTCGTGAACTTCTGGTCGAGAAAGCCGCCGTCCTTCGTTGTCGCGTCAGACGACGTGGCGCCGAGTGTCGAGCAGAATTCCTCCGAGAGCGGAACGTCAATCGCGATACCTCTTCTGTCTCCACCTTCCAACTGGTACACGACCACGCCTTTCAATGTCTTCGGGCCTGCAATTTTCTCCTCGGATGACAATCGCACACTCAGCTTTGTCTCAGCCGGATCAAAGGCTACTTCGGTTCTACTCATCGTCACCGGGTCGAGCGGCTCGGGATAGAAATCCGGACTGACATTGGACTTTGCGAGCTTCTTCTCGCGAGACTGAAGCGTGATCGTCACCGTTCCATTCTTTGCGTCGGATGAAATCCCGAGATCGCCCGCGCTTTCGTATCGCAGCGGAATCTGACTTCGATACTTCGCAAGGAGATTTTGGTTGATCTTTTCAGAAGCATCCGCTGCCACGGACAACTGCAATTCGACGGAAGCGCTGCCGGGCACGCAGAGCTTCTCGCATTCCAGCCAACTCACATCGGCTTTCAACGTGACTCGAGAACCTGCCGCCACATTTGTTGCAGGCGTGATCTCGACGAGCAGCATGCTTTCATTTTCATATCCGTAGGTCAGCACGTCGCCGCTTTCATTGTACTTGTGCGGCAGTGGCCATTGGATTTCCCCGGCAGTGAATCCGGCAGGCAACTTCCAGGCAATCTCTGTTGGCAGGCCCGACTCACCGGGATTTTTCCAGTATGTGTGCCAGTCCTTGTCCATTTTCATGAGTATTCCGACTGTGAATGGCACGCCCGGCTGAACGGTTTTCACTTCTGACAGCAGCGACACTTTGGTATGATGCGCATCCTTCTTACCCGACTCTGGCTGAGCAAATGCGACCGAGCAAAACGCCCCGAGAACCGCAAGAATTGAAATTTTCCTGAACATAAAAATATTCTAATAATACAAAGTGATTCGACGACTATTAAATGGTAGCCAAAAGAGGCAGAACAAACAAGGCGGTCGGATGGGAGGAGAATGCTGCTTCTTCACTGACGGTGAAGGAAGTTCTCTTTCCATCGCTTGCGGATCAACAGGAGGAGGTAAACGAAGATGAAAAGTCCGAGTACGCCGAGTAGCAGGATGTTGCCGGCAAAAAAATCGATAAGACTTGAATCGTGTTGCACGAAGGACCTGATGTTTGGAGAGAAACGTCAGTTGTTATGTACACGCGGGATGAAGATTCCTGAGGCTGCGCCGTTCAAATATAGACATGAAATCGCGGCGAGTCAAGACGCTCAGAGCTTAATCCATTGCTCAAACAGTTCGCGGAAGGCTGTGTCGGAAAACTTTGATGCGTCAAACGCGCCGCACTCCATTCGCTGACGAAGCGCCTCATACAAGCTCACAGCGCAGGCAACGGAAATGTTCAGGCTCTGAATCATTCCCACCATCGGAATCACGAAGTTCCCATCCGCAAGCGTTGCTGCTTCGTCGGAGACGCCGCGATGCTCATTACCAAAAACAAGCGCGACCTTCTTTGTCAAGTCAAGATCGTAAAGCGAGACTGCGCTCGTCCCGAGATGCGTCGCGTAGATGGCAAATCCCTCCTGACGAAGCGTCGAATAGCACTCTGCGACATCGGTGTGTTTCCTCCGCTCCAGCCATTTGTTCGCGCTGGATGAGCTTTTCTTTCCGATGCGTGGAAACTTCTCCACGTTGTACAGCAATTCAACCCGCATCACGCCCACTGCATCGCAGGAACGCAGCACGGCGCTCACGTTGTGCGGGTCGTGAATGTTCTCCATGACAACGGTGAGATCCGGCTGGCGCTTGCTGAGCACGTCGCGGATCTTGGCTGTCCGACGTTCGCTACGCGGCATTGTTCACCTCCGGCTCAAATCTGGTGCGTCCTCCGGCTTCACGTTCTTTCTGAAATTGAAGGATGATAATCGCAGCGATGACAAGCGCCGCGCCAAGCAATTGAATCACCGACAACCGTTCTCCAATGAAGAGTGCTGCGGTGGCAATGGCAATGACCGGTTCAAGCGTGCTGGTGATGATGGCGCGAGTCGGAACAAGATAGCGAAGTCCCGCTGTGAACAGCAGGTTCGGTATCAACACGGAGGTCATGGCAAGGAACACCAATGCGAGCCACACTGACGTTCCCGCGATTTGTCCGGGCAAGAGCCACGGCGGATTGATGCACGACCAGAACAGTCCCGCAAACGTGATCGAATAGAACGACACAGTCCAGGCGCTGTTGCCGGCGACAAGGTGGCGCGTCAGAATTGTCATCAGCGAGAAACTCAAGATGGAGCCAATCCCTGTCAACAACCCCAGCGACGAAATTTGCATGACGGAAAAATCCAGGCCGGTGACCGCACACACACATCCCGCGAGCGACAACACTGCGGCAAGCGCTTTCACCGCGGTGAACTGTTCTTCCCTTGTCAGCACTTCATACGCCATGACGAAGAGCGCCGCCGTGTACTGAATGGTGATCGCCGTGGCAACTGTGCTCTCTTTGATCGTGAAGTAGTACGTAAAATTCGCGCCTGCGAGTCCGAGTATGCCCAGGATGGCGACGCGCCAGAGATCGGTCAGACGAATGCGCAGGGCTCTCGGCGAAAGCAGTAGGAGGAACACCAACATCGTGACGGCAGAAAACGTCGAGCGCGTCTGCACGAGCAAAAGTGTATCGATCTGCTGGTTGAGGAGAAACTTTGCAAGCGTTGCCGCGGCGCCCCAGAATGCCGCAGCGCCGATGATCATCAAGTAGCCTTTGAGGTCTTTCATCAAGCAGAAGAATCGGGACTATGGAGTTGATCCAGCCGGTCCGCTTCGCGATGACATTCCTCCGCTTTCTCGGCGTCGCCCGCAAGTTCGTAGAAGTACGCGAGTCGTTTGTAGAGAGCCTTCGGATGAGTAACGTGCTTCAATCCTGATTTCAGAAAGTCGATCAGATTTTGGAGAGGCGGAACATTCAGGTCGGGGTCGTAGCAATCGCATGCGTCGAGGTACGGGTCTTGTTCGGCAGGACGCGCCTCCGCAGCCCTCTGAAAGTAGTAGAACGCAAGATCGTAGTTGTCGTTGGTCGCGTACGTTACCTCGAAAACGCTGGCGAGCCAGCAGTAAATGTCGTACTTGGTTTCAGGAAACTCCACGGCCAGCTTCTCGCCAAACAACCGGATCTCGTCCGCGGTCAGCGAGCTGTTCCAGAAGAGTTGGCGGTACAGTTCAACATCGTTAAGCCTGTTCTTGACCGCTACTTCGAACGCATCGAAGATCTCGTTGAAATCCGAAGACGCTGTGAAGCAACGACGTATTTCTTCGACGGTGCGAGTATCCATGGGCCCTGGACTGGAAAAATTACTGTGTAGGATAACGAACCCATCTCAGAAAATCAACACGCAAGACCAATGAGGCAGTTCATCATCGTGTCATCGCACGACAAGCATTCGCTTCACATCGACGACTGAAGCTGCGCGCCCCTGCGGAGTCCACGACAGCCGATACATGTACACGCCGCTTGCCAACCCAGACGCATCAAACGTGACCGACTTCAATCCTGAATCTTCGATTCCATCAACCAGCGTTGCCACTTCTCGTCCAAGCAGGTCGAAGACCTTCAGCGACACATACCCTAAATCTTGAACCCTGAACCCGATGGTCGTCATGGGGTTGAACGGGTTGGGATAGTTTTGATCGAGGCCGAAGACAATCGGGTTCGTTTCAGCAACACTCGTTGGGCCGTCCGGCTTGTACACGAAGCTGAATGAATCCGCGCTTGTCGTCGCATTCCATTCATCGCGCGTAATCACTTTCCAATTGTACGTTTGTTCGGATTGGAGTCGTGCAACGCTCGTGAAGAGCGAGACGCTATCTGCCGATCTCCACGTTGTATCGAATCCGGCTCCGCGCAAACGGATCTCATACCAATGCGGATCGCTCTGCACATCTGTCGCCCTCGTCCAACGCAACGTCATCGACGACGAAGAACGAACGGTATCGCGATCAGCGGGTGCGAGCAAATGAACCGCGCGACGCGACGCCAGTTCGCTGAATCTGAAAATCCAAAGTCCGGTCGAGCCGTCGCCGATGATCACTTTGCCGGAGGGAAAGTACGGGTACGTTTCCCATGCAAGACTGCTCGACGACGTACGATACCCTGCTGCAAGCGCAGGCAGCGCGGGATTGCTGATATCCGCGATCTGCAAGCCGTAGCCGCTGTACCACGCGCAGTACGCGTAGTTGCCGCGGACATGAACGTTGTGTATCGTCGACGTCGGGTCAACCGTGAAAGACGCCGTTGTTGCTGTCGGAATTGCCGGCAGGTTGCCGATGTCCCACACCTTCAGGTCCTTTCGCGTCGAGCCGATTTCGTCCGTCGTCATAACATAGCGGCGATCCCTGCTGAGCCACGCGTTGTGCGTTCCCGATCCCGTGTAGCCGATTCGTCCGACCGTCTGCACGCTCGCTTTGTTTCTCGCGTCGGCGATGATGAGACCGCCGCCCGAGTTGATCGCAGAGCCGTAGATTGTGTCGCGTAAAACGTACGTGTCGTGCAGATACTGCGGCTGATACTCGCCGACGAACTGCGGATTCACCGGATCGTTGCGCAAATCAAAAATGAGCGCGCCGCCCGGCGACCAGTTCGCGCAGCCGTTCAAGTACATGAACCCGTCGCTCATCGTGATCGTGTGCGACTTGTTGATGTTCTTCGCGCCGTTCGAGTACGCGAACGTGCGAAGCAGTCTCGCCGTGTCGGGCAACGCCGAGAGATCGATGATCTGCACTCCCGTTCCCGATGATGCCTCCGTGACGACGTACGCATATTGCCGGTACGTCTTCATTTCGCGCCACGTACTGTTCGGCCCGACGATATGAGTCACGACACGCGGGCTGGCGTCGTTCGTGATATCGACAATCGACGTTCCTCCCGACGTGCTGCCGCTCCCCGACCCCGTGATGCCGACGAGCGCGTATTCCCGACCATCAGGCGCGGTATATCCCCAGATGGCAGAGAGTCCTGTACCCGGCCGGGGATGAATGTGCCGCAGCGTGTCGAGTCGCGGCTGCGCGATTGCAATTGTGCTGCATGCGAGCAGCGCCAGGAGAAATCCGAATACCTGTTTCATACAACTCCTTTGATTGATTATCGAACGAGTGCCATTCTTCGCGTCTGAACAAACCCGCCGGCTTCGAACTTGCAGAAATAGATTCCGCTCGCCTGCCCTTCTGCGTTCCACGTAACCGTGTATGTTCCGGGCGTCTTCACTTCATTCACCAGCGTCGCCACTTCGCGACCCAACATATCATAGATGCGTAGGGACAGAGCATGCCCCGTCTCTACAGGAACCACGTATGAAATCGTTGTGCTTGGATTAAATGGATTAGGAAAATTTTGCTCGAGTGAAAACTCCGCCGGCGTGGAGGGTTCGTCGGCGTGCGTCGATGTCGATGACTTGTAAATCAACTGGAGCGTGTCGCGGCTCGACACCTCCGAGAATTCGTCCTTGATCCACACGTGCCAGCGATATGTCTGACCGTTCTGCATGCCTGCGAACGGAGCGATCGTCAGCGAAGTATCCCGCGTAGTGAGAAGCGTGTCCACTCCCGGCCCCCAGAGATGCAGCTGGTAGTAGTGAGGATCTTCTGTTTGAGACGCCGATGAGCGCCATCGAAAAGCCTTGGCTTGCGCCTGAGTGAACGTATCGAGATTTGCCGGAGCTACAAGAGGAGACCGCAACCTCGGAGCCAAACCGTTGAACCCGCAGAGATACAAACCGGTTTGCATATCCGAACCGATCCATCTGCCTGAGAAGAAATACGGATAGACGCCCCAGCAGCCATTATAGCCTCCGCCGGCTCCGGGGTACGTATCATACGCTCCCGCTTCTGTTGGCGTCGCGGGATTGTGCACGTCCACAACGCGCATCCCGGCTGTGTAGTGTGAGATGTAGAGATAGTTGCCGCGGCCGTGAACGTTGTGAATGATGTCTGTGGGCGTAGCGCTGTATTGAGCCGCCGGAAGGTACGGCGGTCCCGAGCCGAGGTTCTGCATGTCCCACACTTTCAGATTGTTCACCGAACCGATCTCGTCCGTCGTGAACGCAAATCGTCCGCTGATGGCAGCCCATGCGTGGTGAGTGCCGCTGCCCGAGTAGGAAATTTTTCGTATGAGAACAGGATTCGCTTTGTCGTGGACATCGGCAACGTAGAGTCCGCCGCCGCCGTAGATTGCCGCGCCGTAGAGCGTGTCGTTGCGTACGTACGAGTCGTGAATGTACATCGGCTGATACTCACCGACATACTGAGGATTGGTCGGATCGTTTCTGAGGGAGAAGATGGCAACGCCGCCGGGCGACCATCCCGCCGATCCGTTCAAATACAAATATCCATCAGCGAGCGTAACAGTGTGAGATCGCGTGACGTTCTTCGTGCCGTTGGAGAAAAGAAATTCTCGGACGAGCAGCCCTGATGTGTCCGGAAGTCGGGACAGATCGAGTATCTGAACGCCGCGTCCTCCTTCCGAAACGATGTAGGCAAAGTTCTTGTAGGTTTTGAATTCGCGGTAGGCATACGAGGCTGTGTTCCCCGGAATGAAGCCTATCTCGCGAATAGGTGAGATATTGAGGTCAATGATCGAGGTGCCTGTGTAACAGCCGAGCAGTGCGTACTCGCGGCCGTCGGGCGAAGTCCAACCCCAGCAACTGGAAAACCTTGTGCCCTGACCTGACAACCCGTGCGCCCGATTGAGCGTGTCAAGCAGCGTTACGCCGTTGGTTTGCGAATGCAGCGACTCAACAATGCCGAGTGTACATACCGCAATCGCAAGCAAAAAAGTCACCGTAGAGTGTCGTCTCACAGTCACCTCGTAAGATTGTATGTGAATGAACAGGAAAAACTCCGCAGCCGAAACGATTACGGCTCCGGTCTAACTCGGGTCATTTGACTAGCATGAACTTTTTGGTCTGACGGAAAGCGCCTGCTTCCAATCTATAAAAATACAGACCCGAAGCAAAGTTCCCTCCATCGAAAGAGACTTTGTATTCCCCCGACTTCAGTTGTTCGTTCACGAGCGTCGCAACTTCGCGGCCAAGCACGTCATAGACCTTGAGAATTGTGAATTGTCCCGAAGGGATGCCTTCGGCATGATTCTGAATTGTGAACCGGATATTCGTTGACGGGTTGAATGGATTCGGATAGTTCTGCCCGAGCGAAAATTCCTGTGCAATCACTCCAGGCTGCTCTTCGACGCCCACAAGAATCGAGTCCGCGCCGCCGAACTGATAGTAGCGCGCGGCAAACTCCTGCAGATATTGGTTTGCGATGTTTCCGTCACGCACGATCATCATGTTTTCGTTGTTAGCATTCTCTGCGGAGCTTGTCCAGTTGTGCGAGCCGGTGAGCGTTACTGCATTCCAAATCGGGTTCTCGGCGTCGATGATGCCGTACTTGTGATGCAGCAGCCCGCTGGTACCGCTGGATTTCAGTCGCACGTCAACTCCGTTGTTGACCAGAACGCGATACTGCGAACCGGTATCCGTGCTGTCATCGAGGTTGCCGCGAACTTTCTTGCCGGCGTTCTTCTTGTTGCGGAGCGCGGTCGCAATGCCGCTGCGCGTCAAGGTCAAGAGCTGGAAGCCGACAGAATGCTCGGCACGGTTGATCTCGTCAACGATTCTCGCGTCCGCGCCATCGCTCGGACTGAAGTACGCCTCAACCGGCTTTCCTCCGATCACAAACTTATGCGGCGTGTTGTTGGTCTTGCGTGCGCCAAATCGCGAATTTGCGCCAACCGGCGTTTCGCCGGAGCTTCCCCACATTTCATTGAATTCGATCGTAAACGCGTTCGTGAGGGCCGCATCCTGAAATTCAATTGCATTCTGGAAGTCTGCGTTCGTTCCGGGATCGGTCGGGTTCCACGAGCCGGTCCAGACCCAGACGCTTTCCGGCGCGCCGCCCCTGCCATCGATAACAAAAAACTTATTGTGCATCAGGCCGGCGCCGTTGTTGATCGCATCAAATTTATCCGAGATTAGCGGAACGCCGTTGCTGGAGAGAAACGTGAGCGCCGCTGAATTCTTGTTGTCGTCTTCGCAAATGGCCCGCACCTTCACGCCGCGATTCTTCGCCGCCACGAGCGCACTGGCAATGTCGGTTCCCGGCTGGCCGCTCAGACTGTACACTGCAAGATCGATGGAACGCTTCGCGCTCGCAATCCGTGCAATCAGTCGCTGCGGCAGATTCTGATTGCCGAGCGCCGGCTGATACCACGCGAGACTCGTGTTGACGCTCTTGTTAAAGTACGCGTTCACAGCGCCGGTGCTCTGCGCGGGCGAAGCGGTGCTCGCCAGAAACGTCGCAGCAAAACTCGTGTCGCTCCCCGACGCGGAGAATGCCTGGATGTAGTAGGCTGTCGCAGGAAGCAACGTCGTGAGCGCGATGCTATGACTCGTTTGCAGAATTGAATTGGTTACCGCGCCAAGCTCCAACGCAGACGTTCTTCCGTAGCGAACACCCGATGTGCCGTTGTGCAGCGTTGTCCACGTAATTGTCAGCGCGGTCGGCAGAATGGTGGATTCCGTCGGCGCAGATGCGATGATAGGTCCGGTCGTAATCTGGTCGGCGACAAAGCGCGGCAGAAGCTGGTAGCCGCCAATGTACGGCGCCGGGCTGATGAACTGTCCGACAACGCCAATGATGTCGAACGAGCCGCCCGGTATTGGCGTTCCGATCAGGTTTACCGGATCGTCGATGCGAAGCTGCGTGCTGCCGCTTGCATCGGTGAGCGTGTAGTTGGTGTTTCCTGTCCACGTGCCTGCTGATGCGACCGTGACATTGTTCAGTCGCACAAGCCGACATTCGTATTGCTCAACGCCGCCGACGCCGTCATTCGCAATCTGCGATGCGGCGACGATCATTGGCGTCACAACGTTGCCCGAGCTCGCGATCGAATGCAGCGTCGGGTTGACAATCTCCGTCAGTCCGTTGAAAGGCTGCACAAGCCCGGAGACAATCACTTCATCACCAATCGACGCCGCGGTCGAAAACGATGAGCCGAAGATTGCAAGTCCGCCGCTATTATCCTGAATGTACGATGGCCCGCCGAACTGATTTGCGACCGTCACGATGCCGCGCACAGTAACAAGCGTGTTGTTCCGCAGCGGAACGCCGTTGGCATCGTTCTGCTGAACAGCCGAGAGAGACAGCGGCGTGCTGTAAATGAAAATCGACGGCTGCGTTCCGATCGGATACACTGAATCGGGATGCGTTCCGGTTTTGACATTGAAAACGAAGTACGCCGTAGTATCCGCCGGCGTGATGTTGCTGATCTGCACGCGCAGCGTGTCGCCGCCGGCAACATTCGTGTTCGAAACAACGACAGTATCACCGGCAACTGCAACGGTCGGACTTCCGCCTCCCGACACGATGAGATCGGCCACCGATCGTGACCACGACCATGACGAAGGCACAGCGATGCGCGTGCGAACAAGTGCGTACGGTGTTTGCCCCGCGACCTTGATCGTCACCGAATGACTTGCTCCGCCGGAAAGCGTTGAGGGCAAAAGGCTCGCCGAGCCGCGGCCAACTTGTCCGCCTGAAGTACTTGCATCCGTTTCTTGTCCGGCAGTGATCGCCCACGGACCGACAAACGCCTGATCGCGCGAGCCATCGTCGTTAAACGTCACGAGTGAGTCAACAAATCCGGCAGGCACGGCAATCTTGAATCCGCCCGCGCCGTACGAGTAGCCCTCCACAATTGCATTGTCCTCGGTACGATACGTGCCGACGATGTTGCCGCCGGAGTACGCAACGATTCCCTTGTTCACCGCCGGCGATGTTGCGCGAACAATCCAGCCTCCCGTTCCACCACTCGTCATCGACAGCACGTTCAATGTCATCTGCGAACTTGTCAGGTTTGTGCTGGTGGCGCCGACCTTTGCAGCGCGCACCGCGACCGTAACGCCGAGCGCATCGTTGTGCTTCGCGTAAATCCATCCGGACCAATTGCCGCCGGCATCAACGCTCACCACCGGCTGATTCGCGTTGTTGTACGCCGAAGCATTGCTCCACACGCCCGTTGCGCTCCACATGTACTCGTTGTTCGTGCTGTTGTAGAACTTCACGAACGCCTGGCCCGAAGCGCCCGCGGTCCAGTTTTGAATCCGGACAAACACCGCGTACGGATAACCGACTGTCCCGCTGCCTCCGGTTCCTGCAACAGCGGCGGGCATTCTCACTGCGGTGATGCTTGACTGAGCGTGAAGTGTTGCATACGAAAGCGTGAGACAAACAACGAGGGAAAACAAACGTCTAGCAAAAAACACTGAACTCTCCTAAAAAACGTGGAAGTAATCGGGCTGAGTAATACGTGGGGGTGGATCAAGATAGAGAAAAGCCGCTGGAGTATCAACCGAAAATCTGTGAAATGCGGATTAGTGGATTAATGGAGTGATGATGCTTTCCGATTTTGAGACCTGGGATTTGTCTGTGATTTGTCACGCTTTGCGGGA
The DNA here is from genome assembly GCA_016218065.1 of Ignavibacteriota bacterium. Classification (GTDB taxonomy): domain Bacteria; phylum Bacteroidota; class Ignavibacteria; order UBA10030; family UBA6906; genus CAADGV01. The sequence continues at coordinate 29,089 of JACRFA010000075.1, forward strand.
TTCCTTCTCAGGTATTTGGATTCTAGAATTTCTCTTCTGGGCCACCGACGGGTCTTCCTCGTCAAGACTGAACCGCATGGCGCGAAGCCTGCCCGCCTTATTGAACTTTGACGGCAGGCGGGCGGAGCAGTTTTACTTCGGCGCAAAGCATACCGCCCACCTTCGCACTTGCCACTATCAGAAGAAACTTCGTGCACCTTCGTGTTCTTCGTGGATCATATCTTCTTTTTCAACAGCCTGCTAACCCATGCCTCAACCATAATCTTCGTGGTCTTCGTGTCCTTCGTGGACAAAGAACCAGCCTGCTAAAATCCAATTGCAACTCCCTCCTCGCGCGGATCGGGAGCACCAAGAAACTCGCCCGTCACCGGATCGATCATGAGCGCCTCGGCGCGAGCGTTGTGGACGTGCGTATGTTCAAGCGTGTAGCCCATGTGTTGCAGATTGCGTATCACGTCCAGCGGAAGTCCGTTTGCCTCATAGAAGATTTTGTCGGGAAGCCATTGGTGATGCACGCGCGGAATGTCCACCGCATCCTGAATGTTCATCTCGAAGTCGATCACATTCAGCAGAATGGTTGCGACAGCAGTAGTGATGCGGCTCCCTCCCCGCGCCCCGACTGTCAGCAGCGGCTTGCCGTTCTTCAGCACAATTGTCGGCGTCATCGATGAGAGCATGCGCTTGTGCGGCGCAATCGCGTTCGCGTCGCCGCCAATCAGCCCGAACATGTTCGGCGTGCCGGGCTTCGCCGCAAAATCATCCATCTCGTTATTCAGAAAAAATCCTGCGCCGTCCACGACAGTCTTGCAGCCGTACAATCCGTTCACTGTCGTCGTCACGCTTACAACATTGCCAAACCTATCGGCGACGCAGAAGTGTGTTGTCTGATGATTGTCGACGTCGGAAGACGCACCCGGTCGAACAGCGCTGCCGGCAACCGCGTGCATCGAATCGATGGATCGAGATCGCCCGGCCGCATACTTTTTCGCGATGAGCGCCTTCACCGGAATTTTCACAAAGTCAGGATCGCCCAAAAATTCCGAGCGATCGGCATACGCTCGTTGCGCTGCAGCGGCAAAGAGATGAATGGTCTGCGAAGAATTGTGCCCCTTGCTCCTCAGATCAAATCGCTCGAGCATGTTCAGCATTTGCAGCAACACTACTCCGCCTGCCGATGGTGGAGAAGCACTGACAATGTCGTAGCCGCGATAGGTTCCGCGGACCGGTTCTCGCTCGATTGCTCTGTACGCGGCAAGATCATCCATCGTCATGATGCCGCCGCCGCGATGCATCTCGGCAACGATTTTCGCGGCGATGTCCCCCTTGTAGAATCCGTCCCTTCCCTTCTCTCTGATCTCGCGCAGCGTGTATGCAAGCTCCGGTTGTAAGAACAGCTCGCCTTCGTGAAACGGAACGCCGTTCTTCGTGAAGGCTCTCATCGTCGATGGGTACGCGGCGAATTCTTCCAATGACTCTTTGAATCCCGCAGCCAAACGTTCGGAGACAATCAGTCCGCGTTCCGCAATCTCGATCGGGCGGGCCAGCACTTGCGCTCGACTTGCTGTTCCATATTTTTCGAGCGCGTACAGCAAACCCGCGACACTCCCCGGAACACCCGCGGCCAACGGACCGTACTCGCTCTTCTGCGATACGAAATTACCGGCGGAATCAAGATACATCGTACGCGCTGCTTTGCCCGGCGCCTTCTCGCGAAAATCGATCATTGTACACTTACCGTTCGGGAGTCGGATAAGCATGAACCCTCCGCCGCCGATATTCCCTGCTTCCGGAAACGTAACGGCAAGCGTAAATCCAACCGCAACGGCAGCATCAATCGCGTTGCCGCCGTTCTTCAACACTTCAACGCCTGCACGTGTAGCAAGCGACTCGGCGGAAACAACCATGCCGTGCTTCGCTTTCACCGGCTTGCGCCATGAAGCGAACAGCGTTCCTCTGCTTTCCGCGAAACCCAACAGAAGCAGAACGAACGCTGTACTAAGAAGGAGTTTGGGTCGGAAGTTCATTCTAACACAAATCAGAACGGAAGGTCCTCAGTTGGTGAGGCAGATGGCGCCGGCTCGGCGCTGGGCGGTGCACTTGGCTCGGCCACCGGACGGGCGCCTCCGCCGCCATCGAGCATGATCATGTTGTCCGCGACAATCTCGGTGATGTAGCGTTTCTGTCCGGTGTTCTTGTCATCATAGCTGCGGTTTTGAATGCGTCCTTCGATGTAGACGCGCTTTCCTTTCTTCAGCCACTCGCCGCAAATCTCTGCCAGCTTCCGCCACGCAACGATGTTGTGCCATTCGGTCTTCTCTTGCTGGTTGCCGTCCTGATCCTTCCACGACTCCGTTGTTGCCATACTGAACGTGGCAACGGCAACGCCGCTGGATGTGTAACGCAGCTCAGGGTCTTTGCCGAGATTTCCGATCAGCATTACTTTGTTCAAACCTTTCGCCATAAAACCTCCTTGTGAGTAGTAGTGTCTTGAATGTCACTTCCGTGGATCTGCTGCGGCTGTAACACCGTTTGATGTGAGAAAATAGATTTTCCCCCGGCTGAGTGCAAACGCTCGCGGCGTTGCGTCCGTCAGTTGTGCAACCTCGACTGTCTGAACCAATCGCTCGTTCTCATCAAAGCAGAAGAGCTTGCTCTCGCTCAGCACGACGAGTCCGGTCTCGTCCGCGTAGATGTACGCGGGCGAGGAGAAGAGTCCGGCGCCGAGAGTCTGGATGTAGTTTCCAAAATTGTCAAAGACAACAACGTCATGTTCATCGCGGATGTACACCTTGTCGGCAGGGCCTAGCTCGATCTGAGTGGGCTTCTTCAATCGTCCTTTACCTGCGTCGAAGCCGCCGAAGATTTTTTCGATCTTCCCGGCGCCGTTCACTCTCAAAATGCGAAGATTCTCTCCGTCGCAGATGAACATGTCGCCCAAGCGCGAGATCGCGACGTCGGTCGGATAGCCGAACCGCTCATCTGCATTGGCGCGCTCGCGTGTCGTGAACGTGGAGATGAACGCCAGATTACGGTCGAAGCGCTGGATGCGATGATTGCCGTAATCGGCCGCAAAGATGTCGATGCCGTTGCGCGCCCAAATTCCTGTCGGCCTGTCGAACTGATTGTCGCCCCATCCCGCGCCGCCGATCTCTCCCAGCAGCTTGCCATCGTGCGCCACGAGGCGGATGGTATTTTTTTCTGAGTCGAGAATCGTCAGCCGGCCATTGATATCGACATCGAAACGCGTTCCGGTCAGTGTCGAGGTATCCGGTATCGGCGGAAGTTGTGATTGTGTTGTACGACAGGAGAAGACAACCGCGAGCAACGCCAGGACTGAAAGACGAATCATAGGTGGATTTCCGAAAGGCTGTGATAAGAAAATCATTGCATCGGACAAATGCAAGATGGCGATGAGGCTATGAAGCTGAAGCCCGAAATCCGAATTAGAAAGAGAACCCAGTGTTCTACGTCGAACACTGGACCAACACAATCCCCTCTGTGTGTTGGCCTGTGAGTGAGGGAGAGCGGAACCGAAGGCCTGCCCGCCTCGGAGAATGCTGCACATTCAGATGGCACACACCCCGACCGCTAAAGCGGCCACCCCTCTCCCCAATGCTCGTGCCCACACTCAGAGGGGAATGGGTCAACAAAAAGGTGCAGAAGCATTGCTCCCGCACCTTCGTTGACGTAACGATTCGGCGTTCCTATTTCAGCAGCGCCATTCTCTTTGTCTCGGCATAGCCTGCGGCAGCCATCTTGTAGAAGTACACGCCGCTCGACAGGCCGGCGCCGTTGAACGATAGTTCATACTGTCCGGGCACAAGCTCTTCATCAAGCAGCGTTCTCACTTCCTGGCCGAGCGCATTATAGACTTTGATCGAAACAGGTCCCGCGTGCGCAACGGAGTACTCAATCTTTGTTGCAGGATTGAAAGGATTGGGATAGTTCTGCTTGAGCGCGAACGAGTTACCCGGCGTTCCGGATTCGTTCACACCCGTTGTTGTGGACAACTTGTAAAACACCTGACGTGCGCGCGACAGCGGCGCACCATCCGTGAACGCAGCAGAGCCGGGCTGTGTGTCTTCTTGCCACGTCATGTAGATAAACCCAGCCGGATTGTATCGCGAGATGCTCGGATACCGTTCGTCGAGATTGCGCGTTTGCGTGAAGTTCACCGGCGCAGTCCATGTCGCGCCGTTGTTCGTGGACTTGCAGAAAAAGAGATCGCCGAAGTTGAAACCGACCGCGGATGTATCTGCGGTGAGCCCCTGGAAAACGATCACCAGCGTGTTTCCTGATTTGCCTATCGTCGACCAGCCCATTGTCAGATGGTTGGACTGTCCGAGATTGAGTGGATAGTTGTATCCCGGCGTGTTCGAAGAATCGGCGACATCGACGTAACCGGTCGCTTGACTCCAGAAGGCAATGCGTCCCTGATTATTTCGTCCGGTGCCGAGTGTCTGTTCGTTGAGCACCATCAAGGGCGTGTTCCCATCCCAAAGAAAATCCACTCCAACCCAGATACGACAGTTGCCTTGTGCAGTCTCGCGACCTGGGGGCGACGGCGGATAAATGTTTTGCGCAGGAGAACTCCACGTGACTCCATTGTTGGTCGAGAAGTGCCACCACACGCCGGCAGTGTTGCTCGAGTAGAGAAGCGTGCCAACGTAGCCGTTGTCGTTCGCGTATGTCGGATAGCGTCCGCCGGTGCCGTTTGAATCGGGCGTTTGTTGCCACGCCGACCACGTGCTGAAGTCGGTGGTGCGCGTGCGGAGACTGTAGTAAGGAACTGCCGCGACATTCAATGCGGCGGTCATGTTGATCGAGCCGTCGGCGGCGCCGGCAATGTTGGGCCAGATGGGCTGTAGCGTTCCCGAGATACTAACAATCGGCGGGGCGTTCAACTCGCTGAACGCGCCTGTTCCCTCTGGTGAATCGACGAACACGGTGGATTGTGTTCCAGTGATCGTGCTGTGATTTGCAATCGCGGGAAGTCCGGCATTCGCGCCTTTGAGCAGCGTGAGGACCGGATATCCGGATGCACGCGACGGCACGCGCACGTTGCTGAAGTTATTCCACGAACCGCCTCCATCGGTGCTGAACGCATACGCGCTGCGACGACTTGCAGCAAGCTGCGTGGAATCATCGGACACCATGTAGGTGACATGGATGTTGCCGTTCGCAGGGTTGACTTGAATGTGCTGAACCGCGCCGCCATTCGATTGCCAATCGTAGTAGCCGGTGAGCGTGGTGTAGCTTCCGACCGTGGGCCGGGCAAAGGGAGTGAGATAATCTGCTGTCGTCCGAATCGGCGCATCACGTCCGATCGACTGATCAACTTGCACTTGCGCGGATTGCGTCGGCTTCGTTCCCGAACCCGCGCATGCAATCGCAACGACAACACACAGCAGCACAAACAAAAGGAGTAGCTTGTGGGTCATACAAACCTCCATGTTGGTTTTTTAGTGGGATTGCTGAAGGATGGTGTGCAGAAGAAAAGAACGGATTGCGGAAGAGAGATGCAAGAGGCGGGGAATTTGGGATTTGGGATTTGGGATTTCGACTGAAGCGGCCACCCCTCTCCCCAATGCTCGTGCCAGCGCTCAGAGGGGAATTGGTCAACAAAAAAAGGTGCAGAAGCATTGCTCCTGCACCTTTGTGAACTGACGACTCGCTGTCGTTATTTCATCAACACCATCTTCTTCGACTCTGAATAGCTGCCCGCAGTCATCTTGTAAATGTAAACGCCGCTGGCGAGTCGCGCACCGTCGAACGTGAGTTGATATTGTCCGACGCTCAGATGCTCATCCAACAACGTTGCGACCCGCTGTCCGAGCGAGTTGTACACGTTGATCGTGACAGGGCCGGCCTGCGCGACACTGTAGTCGATGGTCGTCGCAGGGTTGAACGGATTGGGATAGTTCTGACTGAGCTTGAAACTGTTGGCCGGTACATCGACATCGTCCACTCCGGTAATCGGGGGCAACGTGAACTTCAGGAAGATGAGGCGTGAACGCGTCGTGTCGGTCAGATCGGTGAATGCCGATGAGCCGGGCGAGGCGTCTTCCTGCCATGTAATGTTGATCTTCCCTGCTTCATTGTATTTCGAGATGCTCGGATAGCGCTCATCCATGTTTGCTGTTTGCGAGATGTTCTGCGCTTTCGTCCAGGTTGCACCATTGTTGCCCGATTGCGTGAACCAGATATCGCCGTAGCGGAAGCCCGTTGATCTTCCCGCGGTGGCGGTGTCGCGCTGGAATGCCTGGAACACAATTGCAATGCGGCTTCCTGATTTTGCAATCACGGGATAGCCGAGCGTGAGATGGTTGGTCTGATTGAATCCGTTCATGTCGCCAACAAAGAGTGTCGTGTCGTGCGGAACAGCCGTAACGAAACCGGTCGCCTGACTCCAGAACTCGATGCGTGCATCGGCAAAGAAGTAGCCGCCCGCGCCGTCGGTAGTTGAGCTGCCGAAAGCATAGAGCGGTGTGTTGCCATCGTATGTGAAATCGCAGCCGACCCACACTGCCAACGATTCGCCGCCCACTTCGCGAATCGGCGGATAGATTGTTGTGGGGGTTGTGGGCCATGTCGTTCCGCTGTTTGTCGATTCATACCAATGCACACCCTGATCGACAGCATTCCACATAATGCCAACGCGTCCATTCGCATTCGCGTACGTCGGGTATCGGCCGCCTGCATCCTGAGTTCCGCCAAGTTGCGTCCATGCAGCCCATGTCGAGAAATCCGCAGTGCGCGTTACGTGGTTCATCTGCCCCGACGTGATGTTGGGCGATGCAGCTAACGTGACGGATCCATCGGATGCGCCTGCGACGTAGGGCCAGATGGGTTCAGTGGCGCCTGCCGAAATGAGCGGCGGCGCGGAGATTTCCGAGAACGCTCCCGTGCCTTCTGGCGAGTCGACAAAGATCGTCGATTGCGTTCCTGTAATGGTGCTGTGGTTTGCAATTGTCGGGAATCCGGCATTCGCTCCCTGCAGCAGATCGAGCGTCGGGAATCCTGATCGACGGGCCGGCACACGAACCTGGCTGAAGTTATTCCAGGTCGTTCCGCCGTTGGTGCTGAACGCGTAGGCTGTTCTGCGCGCAGCGTTGTTGCCTGCTGCAGTTGAATCGTCCGATAGCATGTAGGTGACGTGAATGTTGCCGTTGGCCGGATTCACGCGCACATGCTCACACGCGCCGCCGTTCGATTGGTAATCGTAGAATCCGGAGAGCGTCGTGCTGACGCCGACCGTGGGGTTGTCCATCTGAACATCTCCTGAGGGACGAACGATGGATGAGTTGGTGGAGTTGACGTTTGTCTCCCGCATGATTGTTGCCCGGGTCTTCTCTCCACCGAGCGCCCATTGACTCAGAGATGCAACAACCAGCGCCGCAAGCAATACCGAACGATACATAGTACCTCTCCCTTGTTTCTTGTTGAACGTGAGATAACCGCTAGTGAACCAGACGGCACCACACAGTGACCGTATTAAATAAGCAAACGGGAGGCATGAGATGCAAGACAATGGACAAAAAAATGGCGCAGAAAATTCTCTGCGCCATCAGAACAAGAAAAAAGAAAAAGATTCGTCTATTTCATCAAAACCATTTTTCTCGACTCGGTATATCCGGATGCGACCATTGTATAGAAGTACACTCCGCTGGCAAGTTTCGCGCCATCGAATACAACCTGATAGCTTCCGCGTTCAAGTCGCTCGTTCAGAATTGTCGCGACCTCTTGGCCGAGTGTGTTGTACACTTTGATGCTCACGGGACCAGCCTCGCCTACTGTATAGTCGATCTTCGTCGCCGGGTTGAACGGATTGGGATAGTTCTGAGTCAACTTGAACGAGTTGGCGACCGTTCCTCCGCCTTCGTTCACATCGGTAAGAAGGGTACGCAAAAACATTTGCGTAGTGCGTACCGTATCGGCACCGCCGGGAAAAGCGAAGAGGCCACTTGCGTTCTTTTGAGTCCACACCATGTCGAACCTGCCCGAAGCGTTCCACTTAGAAACGGATGGATAGCGCTCGTCAACCTGCGCCGTGTTCGTGATTCGCACCGGCGCGGACCACGTCGATCCCCCATTGTTTGAAGAGACATACCAGAGGTTACTATAGTGATAGGCGAGTCGATCTGTATCCGGTTGAAACGCCTGATAAGCAACTACAATCGTGTTACCCGACATTCCGATCGTAGGCCATCCCAATTGGAGTCCATGGAATCGTTGGTTGACGGGGTCGAGGAAATACTTGCTTGAATCCCACGGCACAGCAATCTTGAAACCAGAAGCCTGACTCCAGAACACTATGTTAGCATCGGGACGAGCATCCGTAATGTATTCGGAGAAAACAAACAAAGGAGTATTACCATTGTACACGAAATCTGCATGGACGTACGAATTGAATGTGTCTGCCCCAGCGCTTCGGGTTGGATACAGGTTCACGGGTGCGCTCCACGTTGCGCCGTTGTTGGTGGACTCGGTCCACCAGTTGCCAAGCGCGGCAGTACCATTTGAAGTGTTTGCCAAAATTCCAACTCGTCCGGTACCATTGGATTGAACGGGATAACGACCGCCGCTTTGCGTCGGGCCGGTCATTTGCGTCCATGGAGACCAGCCGGTGAAGTCGGATGTGCGGGTATAATGAACCGTTGCCGCAGTGCTGCGCGAACCTGCCATCACAACCGATCCATCTGTTGTGCCGGCAATGTATGGCCAAATCGGTTCATCAGCTCCACCGGCATCAATCAATGGCGGTGCAGTGATTTCAGAAAAAGCTCCAGTACCTTCAGGCGAATCAACAAAGATCGTGGAATTGGTCCCCGTGATCGTGGAGTGGTTTGCAATCACAGGACATCCTGCGTTTGCGCCTTGCAGCAAGTCAATCGTTGGAAAGCCTGCGCGGCGCGAGGGAACGCGCACATTGCTGAAGTTGTTCCACGACGTGCCGCCATTGCTGCTGAACGCATAGCCAACGCGTCGCGCCCCATTCAGTCCTGCCGCAGTCGAATCGTCTGCCAGCATGAATGTCGTATGAATATTGCCGTTTGCAGGATTGACACGAATCTGCTGGATAGAACCACCGTTGGACTGGTAATCATAGAACCCGGACAACGAAGTGGATGTGCCAACCAGCGAGGTGATATTGGGCGTCGGGGGAACGCTGTATTGCAGTTGTCCTCCCGTCACGGGTTTGCTCTCGTCGGGCAGTGCTTCATAAGAAATCTTCTTTTTCCCCGTTCCCGCGAGCGCCAGTACTGCACATGTCATCAGCAGTACTGCCACAGAAAACAGTAGGTGTTTCTTCATCGTACCTCTCCTTTTTGTGAATGGTTGTTGAATTGATGAACTGAGTGCCCGCATCGACTGCATGCAGACTCATGATTAAGACAACCTGATTGCGCAGAGGAAAACAGCAACCGCGCGGAGTGTTCGAGGTTGTCCGCGCGGTTCGGATGTGAAACTACTTCATCAAGACCATCTTCTTCGTCTCAGAAAACTGTCCGGCTCTCAGCGTGTAGTAGTACACGCCGCTTGCCAGATGCGATGCGTTGAAATCAACTTCGTAATTTCCCGTTTCACGATAGTCATCAACAACTCTCGCGACTTCCTGACCGAGAACATTGTACACGCTCAGTTGAACATTCATCCCTTTCGGAACGAGATAGCTGATTCGCGTTTTGGGGTTGAAGGGGTTGGGATAGTTTTGTTCGAGGACGAAGCCCGACGCGACCGTTCCGGATTCAGTGACATCCGTGGTCGGAAGTTGCAGCTTGTAGTACACTTGCCTGGCGCGCGACGGAAGCGCGCCCGCATCCGGCGTGACAATCACCCACGTACCCGGATACACATCTTCCTGCCACGTCATGTTGACGAAGCCGGCCTGATTCCACTTGGAGACGCTCGGATAGCGTTCATCCAAATTCGGGGTATTGGTAATGTTCACCGGAGTGGACCACGTTGCACCGTTGTTCACTGATCGTACGTACCACACGTCGCTGAAACGGTGACCGCTTATTGCCGTGTCGCGCTGGAACGCCTGGAACACAATCACGATTTGCGAACCTACTTTGCAAATTGTGGGGCCTCCGAGTGTAAGGTGATTCGACTGCGGGAATCCATTCATCTCATCAACAAATAACGCTGTATCGTGCGGGACTGCCGTGACAAGCCCGGTCGCCTGGCTCCAGAAATCAATTTTTGTATCGGCGTAGAAGTACCCGCCAGCGCCATCGGTGGTGGAAGTATTGAGCGCGACAAGCGGTGTGTTGCCATCGTACGTCATATCCGCTGAAACCCAAACAGCGAACGAGTCCACTGTGAGCGCCGGGTGAACAGTAACCGGTGCACTCCACGTAGCGCCGTTGTTCGTCGACTCATAGAAAAACAAGCCGTTCGTTGTCGCATTAACGATTGTACCAACACGTCCGCTTGTTGTTGCCTGCGTTGAGTTGCGTCCGCCTGAGCCGTTCGGTCCGCTGAACGTAAACCAAGGCGTCGGGAAGAGCCAGGATGAAAAATCTGTGGTGCGGTTGAGGTGATTGGTTCCGGCCGTTGATCGTGATGAATGCATGATGAGTCCGCCATCGGCAGCGCCGGCAACGAACGGCCAGATCGGCTCATCGGTTGCGCCGGCATCAATCAGCGGCGGAGCGTTCAGCTCTGAGAACGCGCCCGTTCCTTCCGGAGAATCGACGAAGGCAGCAGACTGTGTTCCCGTGATGGTGCTGTGGTTGCCAAGCACAGGACATCCGGCATTGGGCGCCTGCAACAGGTCAATCGAAGGAAACCCGGATCGACGCCCCGGCACGCGCACGTTGTTGAAGTTATTCCATGTCGATCCGCCGTTGGTGCTATATGCGTACGCTGTGCGGCGACTTGGACTCACCGACGCTGAGTCATCGGCGAGCATGTAGGTAACGTGGATGTTTCCGTTTGTGGGATTGACGCGAATATGCTGCGGCGTTCCGTTCGCTTGATAATCGTAGTAGCCGGAGAGGGTCGTGTACGTCCCGACAGTGAGCGCCTGAGGTGGCAGCGGCTGAGGCAGAGGGGTAAACGACTTTTCCGCGACGGCACTATGCTCATCGGGAATAGTGGGTTTGAGTGTGCCCCCTTTCCTGTTGCCCGCTGGTAACGATTGGTTGGTCATCACCAGCGCACCAAGTACCGCAAACAGAAAAACTCTTTTCATCATGATTCTCCTTATAAGTAGTGAAGTGTGTATGTGGTCGCTGGCTCTTCTATGGCGAAGAAGCGTTCGCATCTTCAAAACGGAAAGAGACCAATGTGCCATGAAGCAAAAAAACAAACGGCTGCCGGAAGGTGACCAATCTCCGGCATGCCGTTATGCATTGTTGCTGCGAACCGAGGTTGGTTTGCTTAGAACCCGACCTTCAGCGTGAACCACTGATTGGCGCTGAAGAAGTCAGCTGTGCGGTACGCATAATCGAACGAAACATTCGTTCCGCCGATAGGCAACATCACCCCGCCACCAACACTGGGACCATAGATGTTGTTCTCTTTGTCGTTCTGTCCCAGACGCATATAGCCTCCCCGCAAGAACAGTTGGTTATTCCACGAGTACTCAAGGCCCACCCTGAATTCATCGGCGCCAAAATTCGCGTTTTGGAAGTTGCCCATGATCGTCACGATGTTATCTTCAGCGAAACTGTAGTCGTAGGCAATTCCAATCTCCAAAGTTGAGGGAAGGTCGAATTGTCCACCTGTCAAGCGCACTGCGCGATCTCTTGAACCCGGTTCCTGATATGGCAATGACACGAAGTTCTCCATATCCTCGCCGTCGAATTTCATCTCCGGCCCTAGATTCTTGAGCGCCACGCCAAGCTTCAGCCCCACCGACGACACGTACTGAACACCAAAGTCCATTCCGATGCCTGTTGCGGTTGTGCGAAGGATTTTTTCCGAGATGAGTTTCATCGTTACACCGCCATAGATGCGATCGGTGAACGCTCGCGAGAACGAGAGCCCAAGAGTAATATAGTTCGGAGAGAATGTACCACCGGTACCCTCCGGGTTCTGGACAGTGGTTTCCTGAATATCCCCAAAATCCAATGTCCTCAATGAGAGCCCAAGTGCATTTGCCTCCCCAACCTGTACACCAACTGCGAAGTAATTGAGCTGAATATCGGCAAGCCAGTTTAGAGAGGAGAACATTGCCTCAACCCCGCTGGAGGCGCCAAGATTTCGGCTTAACCCCGCTGGGTTCCAGTGTAGTGCCTCAACACCTGTCATCATTGAGTTCCCAGCCCCACTCAGGGCTGCGCCCCTAGATCCAACAGGGATCATAAGCTCAACAGCGCCCGCTGTCCCGGTTCGGTTTTCAGATCCACCATACACCGAACTTACAAACAGCACAAGCACGAGAGGCAGGAGAAGGGCGGATAGGAATTTCCTTGTATTCATTGCTAATCTCCCAAGTTTGTTTTATTAAATTCCTTTGTGATCTGCGTGAATGAGTTAGAAGTTGTCAAGACGTTCCTCAGACATGATAACGGCAACCTTCAGTATCTTCGAGCCAAGGCCATCTGCTTCAACGTGGACGATATAGATACCGCTTGCGACCGGCAATTCATTCCGATTGGTAAGGTCCCAATCAAGCGTAGTATTGCCGCCAGCTGCCGCGTTGTCCAACGACCTAATCAACTCCCCTGCAAGATTGAAGACACGAACTCTCGCGTTTGGAGGAAGATTCGTAAACCGAACGACACGGTTAAACTGATTTCGCTCGTACGCACTCGCGCCGAAATATGGATTTGGTACTGCATTAACGGAAGCAAGATCCGATTTCTGAAAACCCACGCTCTTTGCCGGCGCTGCAGGACCAACGATGGCGTATGAATCCGCCGGCTTCAATAACTTGAACGGAGTAACCGTAATCTTGCTTTGTGTCCATGGGGTTTTCCCGGTAACAAGTCCAAACGACATGCCGTACATGATGTCGGATGTGGCGCTTGCCGTTGCGGCATTTGACCACACATTGATTCCCACAGGGTCTCCTTGATACGGCCACTGCCCACCTGCAGGATTGTAGGTTCGGAAATAGATGAATGCTATCTCGAGACCATCGTCGCTGCCAGCCGGTGGATTGAACACGGCATTGTTGTCTTGATCTCTCCAAGAAACTGTGAGTTGCCGCGGCGCCGCGCTATTGCTAATGTCCCACACCTGGAATGGAACGTCCACAAATGGATTTGTTTGCTGGATGACATAGGTGGTTCCATTCCCACCAGCTCTCCGCAAACGATAGGCTTTCTGAGTTATTCCAGGACCAAAGCGGACTTCGATCGGAACGGCATTCCTCGCATCAAATGCAGGCGCGACTTGACCAAGGAAATTCGGCAGATCATAGGACGGAGTGATGACTCCGTGACCGCCGTCGTTTGTCGGATCTACCACGGCTGGCGGGATGTTGGACCAACGTGCCGCAAAAAGCCAACTGTCAGTTGAGCCGAGACTGAATGATGATGCATCAGGATTAGGGCGAGTTTCGACATCATAAGTGGCCCATTCAATGCCATCAGCTTCAGGCCAGCTATAATCGGTTCCCCCTTGGCTCGGACCAAAATTCGCGGATGTCAGCACATCCTTCGCTGCAGTAGCATCACGCAACTTCCATTTTTGCGTCCCGCCCACAGTGTCAATGGTGATTTGATAGTTGTGCCCCGTAAGAGCAGCAGGATTAATTATGCGAGGAATAACTTTTGCTTCAGAAATTCCCGCAGAATGTGTAACAGCTTTCACAGTGTCACCGTACGACCCTTGAGTTCGAGTGCCGAAGAGCTTCGTGGGACGAACCGTCGCAGTCGCAACTGCGCTCTCAAGCGTCTTAGGCACACTCTCTTTGCTGTACGAGTAAGCGGACACACCATAGTAGTAGTCCTTCGCATTTGCAAGCGCTAGGTTGGTGAAGAGGTCCCTCGTAATTCTGATAGAGCGCTGAACTCCATTGTTGTTCCCGAACTTCACGGGGATATTGACCAAGCCACCCAACTCAGGTTTGAACACATCATCGTAGATGAGGCCGGGGCTTGGAACCTCTGGATGCTCAGGGTTAACTTTTGCATCGAAAGTCGACACAACCTTAGCCTGATCCAACTGGAAGGATGCGTTCGGGAATTGATAGACAACGTATCCCTCGAAGTTGTAAGTAAAGTCTGCGGCTCCGCCTGCTTGTGCAAGTGGGTCGAGCGTCACCGTGTTTTCGATGACCGTAGCGAGTGAATCTTGTCGGCCCCACGAGAGGACAATCTCATTCGACGACTCTACGGCATCGACAATTGGCGTAGGTGGTGGAGCCGCCAATTTGAAGTCCAATTCGTAAGCCGTCTGTACTTGTTTGTCTGCATTCTTAAGAGCGACAACACTATTCTTATAGTCGGTTCCCACTGCAATGAGATTCGCAGCGACAATCTCTTGCGTATCGTTCGGCGCCATCGTGAATGGACCGGCGCTCATCATGAACCGACGGTCTCCGCCTGCACCAACCTCAACATAATTGCCGCCAGTCGTATCACGCGTCGGATCGCCGGAAAACATGAAGGACGTGGGACGCCCTCGGTAATCGCGAATCAACTGACCGGAACGGGTTACGCCTTTCATGTAGTTGAACACTTCCTGTCCGTTGTCCGGATTCCCAAGATCTGTCGCGTCGTTGTTGTACTTTATGAAGGACGTCATTTTGAGAAGCTTCTTGCCAGGAAAAGTCCGGCCGTTGGGGAACCGGGCGGTGTCCGTCGCAAGTCCGGGTACCAATGGCCCCTGCAAAAAATCGAATCCCGTTGCTGGTACCGCCGTACCATACACTCCATCATCGGGATCGGAATTGTATGTGAAGCCGAGGCCAATGGTCGTATCACATCCATCGAAGTCGTCCCCGGAGTCTCCAAGGTCAATGTCTGTCCACACGGTCACGAATGCTGAATCGATTTGCTGACCGCTCTTGTTGATGAACTTCCATTTGTAGAAGATGTTATTGCCAAGGGCATCGGACCTGTTGAACGCGAAGGCCGTGAGCTGTACTTCAACGCCCACTGGCAACGTGTTCATGTTCGTATGCAGCGCCTGATTGTTATCGTTGAAGACGCAGAAAATCGTTGCATCGCCAATAAGAAGCGGTTCATCCGGGTTTGCAGGATTTTCAGCAACGCTCTGATAGCCCGTTATCCCATTCTTCTCAGTGTAAGGGGCGCCGTCAGCGCCTGGCCAGTTCTTGTAGTCATCGCTCGCGGTGTTTCCTCGAACGATCTTGTACACGCGCCATCGTGCATCGAGCGGGTTGACGCCTGTAGCGATCGGGCCTGCATCGAATTCATACGCGTATTCTGCAACCGCGACTCGAACAACGCCGCCACGTTTGCCGCCGATCCAAAGACCGGAGGCGTAATTTGCGGTGTTGCCAGTTCCTTTGGGCCATTCGAAACCCGCATTGCCAGTTCCCGGATTTCTATTGAATGACCCATTGTTTCGAATATAGGTCGCGATGTTGTTGGCATCCATAACAACATAGTCGCCGCGGTTAAGCACGCTGGCGGGGCGCCCCTTGATCTTCCCGACGGGCGTGTTCCCCATCAGCAGAATGCCAACGGCACATAGCGCCGCTAAGGTTAACCAATTCTGTACTTTCATGTCGGATTTCTCCTATGCTGAATAGTGATTAATATTCCAGACGCAAACCTAAACGAATCTGTCGCGGAATGCCGAAGTTGCCCGGATCGTTTTCACGACCACTGAAGACATCGACAAAGTTTAACGTTTGTCCGTTGACAACAACAGGTCGATATTCGGCAAGCGCGAGCAACGCCTGGCCCGCCGGAGTGGACAAATATCCGGAGTTATCAGGCTCGCCAGTTCCGCGGTACACACCATTCACCGTACCGGCTGCGTCGATGCCCAGTCGAGGCACACTGTTAATATTCTTTGAATCGAGTAGGTTGAGCACTGCGAGAGAGGCGACCATATTCACTGGACCAATCTTGAAACTTCGGTCGACTCGGAAGTCGAATCTGAAATTCCACGGAGTGTAGGCGCCGTTTATCGAACCTTGAGGCACAACTTCGGTCACACCTCCAAAAAACGGATTGGTAATATTCGATTTCGTGTATGGTACGCCGCTATTGAATGTGAAGAGCAATGACAATCCAAAATTCTCAAGCGGATAGAAATCTCCGACCACCGGACCCTCATTGAGGTTGGTCTGATAGCTTATGTTTATCGATCCTACATGACGTCTGTCATAGTCGAGAGGGACAACGATTTTGGGATTCTCCGTTTGGATCCAGGACATGCGCGATTGCGTATTGGGATCCGATCCCGTACCGTTGGCAAACCCGAGTGTGTAGTTTGCAGTAATCGCAATGTTCTTCGTCCTTCGGAGTTCGAAAATAAAATCAAATCCCTTCACTGTGCCGAAGTCCACGTTCTCAAATGTTTCGTAGCCATTGGGATAGGCTTCAACTGAACGCGACTGAATAAGGTCCTTGATTTCCTTGTAGAAGCCGGTCACACTGAAGGTCGCATTGTCGGACACCGCAGTTTTGAAGCCAAGCTCATACGACGAGGTTCTCTCTGGTTTCAAATTGGGATTCGGAATTCTGGTTGAAAACGGCGCGTC
>JACRFA010000079.1 GCA_016218065.1 Ignavibacteriota bacterium
GGAATGATGACGGCATCCGCCACATATAGTCGGGATCAATACGCGGCTCGTCATTCTTGTGTTGTTCCATTAACGCGATCTTCTTCTGAAGCAATTCGCCAAAGTTCTCTCCATAGATATGCAGCGTCTCTCCCGACCGCGAAATTGGAATCACTTCTGTTCCCCCCTCATCCCAGATTGTCAGCAGAGCATTTGCGTTTTCAATCTCGCTCTCAACCATCGATCGAGTTAGGCCCCGATAGCGTTCCCGTTTCACTTCCGTCTCAGCATCGATGTAGCCGTGTACACCTTCTGTCCACGCCATGGTGTTTCGCATCGTCGTGCAAAAACAGCGGTACACTCCCAACCGATTCAGCAGATCCTTGAATACCCGATGCTCACGCGATCCAGCGGAGATCGTACTCAATTGCTCACGGCAATTCTCGATCGCCGTGGTGACGAAAGGAATCACATGGTTATCGAAAACAGATTTCTTCTCAGCAGCTTCATCAACTGCGAGGAAGTTCCACAACATATCGTTGTTGAGATCGATTCGGGCAGGATTGTTGAACGTCGCGAGAAGAAATCGTTCATAGTACGCGCGTTCCGTTTCCGGTATTGCGTCGATATCGGGAACGAACGGACGAACCCACAAACGGAACCAGGGAAAGCCGAACGAACTCATCGGCACACCGGCAGGAAACGATCGAACAGCAGAGTCGGAAAGTTTCCAGATGTTTATCAGCGCGCGACTGTACATCGTCCCGACCAATCGTTCAGCAACAGCTTCTACGATTTCTTCAATGGAGTTCTTCAATCGAAGCTGCACATGTCGAACCACTTCATTGTTCACATCATACGGAGCAAGTGATGCGGGATTTGCGCCAAGGAGTACGGCTTGTGTTCCAAGTTTGAGAGTATCGGTTAAGCGTTCATAGACGAGCCAGGGGAAAGGAACTCCAACAACATTATTATCGCTCACCTCGAACTTCACATGTGTCATCGCGCCGATGCGGGCGAGCGCTTTCTGTTCCCGGTCCGTCTCTTTCTGTTCGAAGTACGCAAATTCTCCGGCGTCAATCCCGTTGCCAAGTTCGGGCGCGATAAATTTGCGCTCGGCATTAAAAGGACCGAGATCGCATATCAGATGGAATCCAGGATTGATGTTTTTCGCTTCTTCCGTAATCAGGCGGTAGTACGACACAACATTCGCAGCAGCTTTCCGGGCAATCTCTTCATCATCCTTCCACTCACGAATGAGATACGGTCCGCCGTTGCGACCCGCATACAACGACGAGACGAACTCAAAGCCCGCCCCACTGTCATTCGTCCAGAGATGGATGAACCCGAGTTCCGGCACTTCGGCCATGATGCTTTTCACGAGTTCCCGATAATGCGCCTGAACAACCGGATGAGCGAGTGCAAGTGTGTAACGCGGACGAAATGACTCGCGTGGATGGTCAACACGAGCGCCCCGCAAAAATCCGTAGCGGTGCCAGAATTCGTCAGGCATTGACCGCGGGGAATTGATGTGAAGGCCGGGCGTGAGGCCGTACGTTCGCGCAAGCAATGCGTTGCGCTTCAAGTTGTTCAGATTCGTTTGAAGATAGTCGGCGGGATAGTAGTCGCGTGTGAGCGGACCTTCGATGAATTGATCGAGGTCGGGGCTGTAATCATAGAACCAGGAGTACACGTCGCCCGGCGGACCCGACTCAAACGGTCGATCCGCTCCCAGTCCGTTGATCGTCACGTGGGAGAACCCCTGTCCGACAAGCTGTCTCACAAATTCTTCTTTGTTGAATGCTCTCGCGCTACGCAAACTGCCGACAAAGAAATCGCTAAGATTGCGAAGCCACGGGAAGGCAGGTTCAATACGGATTCCTTTTTCGAACTCCTGAATCCCGCATGTTAGCCAGTCCCCTGTTGCGAGAGTGGAGAGTGCATACAACCAATGAGGATGCGAAGCACTCAGTGTTCCGGAACCAGCCGCATCAATTTGAAAGTACATCCACGCACCGGGGTGATTGACCGGTGTCCCAATTGAAATGCGAAGTACACCGCAGCGATCACCCGCTGCCAACGTATCGACAACTGCATTGGAGGCTGCAAGAGCAATACGTTCAGCGACCGTGCGCAGAACCAACGGCCCATGTACATCATACACAACGCTCCGCGCCCTCAGGAGCGCGTCGCGTACGAGCACCGGTGATGATGCGGTGTTCTTCACACGACTAATCCTTGCCAAGCTCGCGACGAACGATCTTTGCTCCCTCGACCATGGCTTTCAGTTTGCCGAACGCCCGGCGGCGCGGCATGAATTTCATTCCGCAGTCGGGACTGAGATAGAGTTTCTCTGCCGGGATAAATTCCAGCGCCTGCCGGATACGATGCGCAACCACATCTGCTGTTTCAATGTTTTCATCCTTCACATCCAACACACCCACAACAATTTCTTTGTCGGTGGCGTACTGCTTGAAGAGTTCCAATCCTACACCATCGGACACGGCAAATTCCATGCTGAGCTGATCGGACTTGGTTTCGAGAATCGCGGGGAACAGTTCGGCATACTGGCCTGTGAACAGTTTCTTTAATTGGTAATTCCCGTAGCAGACATGAAGTGCAATCTTCGCCCGCACACCTTCGACAAGCTTGTTGAACGACTCCACCAGCCACGGCATATCCTGCGGATACCCGACCCAAACCGGCTCGTCGATCTGAATGAAATCACAGCCTGCCGCGACAATGGATTTCAACTCAATATTCAAAATGTCGGTCAGGTCGAAAATCAGTTCTTTGTCTGTTTTGTAATACTCATTCGTGGCGCGCTTGGCCAACATTTGCGGACCCGTGACGCAGACCTTGGTTCGGTGCGTTGTGTGCTGTTTGAAGTACGCAAAGTGCCTCTCCATGCCCAGACTTCCCTTGTGTCTCACTTTCTCTCGCACAACCGGGTCGAGCATCTGGATGTTGGGATCAAGATTGCCTATCGGCTTCATCTTGCCAGCCATATCGAAGCCGTGGATGCGCATGGAAAAAAAATTCACCATCGTCTCACGTCGAAGCTCGCCATCGGTAATGATATCCACTCCCGCCATTTCCTGATCTTTGATTGCGGACTTCACGGCGTTGTCGTGCGCCTCCTCGATTTGTTCTGGCGAGAGAATGCCTTGCTTCCCCAACTCACGAACTTTGTCCAGCCATACTGGAAAGCTGTAACTACCGATGACCGTGGTAGGAAGCAATGGGAGCGGTGGTTGTTGCGATGACATCGTGGCGACATCCTTTCAAAAAAGATTCAAAATAATTAGCGCGTACGTTGATGACAACCATACCGTCAGCAAGGAAACATGAAGGGGTAATCACCTTTGGGCATGACACCAACAAGGAGATTACCCCTCCGAAGGAATCACCGAAACCGGTTGCCCGGCCGGACAAACGTTTTCCGCTTTACTATTTCAGTCCAATCGATAACGTGAAGCGGTGCACATCTTGAACCGACACAAAGACCGTATATGCATAGTCAACCGCTACCATATAATCTTCCATTGGCATGCGGACTCCTGCGCCGAGCGATCCTCGTTCAATACTCGTCTGGATGGGCGCCCGTTGTGTCGTTCCGTCGTCAATCGCACTTCCTGTCAGACCGAACCAGCTGTAGTTGAACTTCCATCCGCCGCGGAGAAAGAACATCTTGTTGAAACCAAGTTCAGTCCCCATGTAGGCATACTGCTGCCCGTCCTGGGGCTTTACCAGATCCGCCGCGATGGTCCATGATGTCATCCCCACGTTCACGGGCGTCATCGATGTGCCGATGGCAAACGTCAACGGAATCGGGGAAGCGAAATCGTAGAACTTCATATCGCTGCCAAGGTTGTTGAGGCGCGCGCCGATGGACCAGCCAAGAGGTCCGATGTTGTACACCGAGCCAATGTCGAACGCAAAGGCGTTGGCTGACTGATCATCGATCTTCTCGTTGATGTACTTGACGGTAACACCGAGAGACAGATTCTCGATGATGTTTCGAGAGAACGTTGCCTGGAGAAGCAGGTCCATGTAGTCATACGTGGAAGATCCCACCTGATCGATTTGCAAAGCGATAAGCTGCGGATCAGCGTACCCGTAATCGCGGTCAGCGGGAATTCCCGAAACACCAAACGTCATGACGCCGAGTCCGATTGTTCCGACATCTTCCCAGTTGTAGCTGGCCGCGACTGCTTCCTGCGTAAGCCCTCCTATCCAATTATTATGGGTGAATGCGACCTGTCCGGTTTGATCCGTAAGGCTGATACCGGCAGGGTTCCAGAACATGTTTGCTGCATCCCCGCCTAGCGATGTCACTGCCGATCCCATAGCAACCTGCCGGGCGCCCACACCGACCTTGAGGAAAGCGGCGCTGTTGATACCTGCCTTCCGCGTCTGAGCGTCGACCAGGGTCGCGCATAGCCCAAGCAGTGCGACAACGGTAAACAATTTTATGTGAAAGCGTTTCATTTGCTAATCCTCATAATAGTTTGATTATCTGAGAATCGAGAAATAACCCTGATACGAGTTTGATCCAGATTCTACAACGTAGATGTACAATCCACTGGCGACCTCGATACCATCCTTCGAGAACATATCCCAGAATATACTGCCCTTGCTGGGATCGGTGGAGGCAAAGTTGATGACATCGATAATTTGGCCAGAGACATCAAGAATCGTGATCTTTGCTTGGGGCGGAAGATTGTAGAACAAAAGTTTGTGATCATAGACTTGCGAGCGGTTGTCGTGCAGCGCCGCGCGCTTGTAGGGGTTCGGTCGGACACCGACTGCAGAGACTATCCCAGGCCGCGCCAACGCCGAAGTCACGACCTGCAATGCACCAATGTTTTTCAATCCGGTCGCATCTTTCGGGAAGTTGGCGTTGTTGTATGCAAACGGGTATGTCAGGTTCCAGAGTCCCGAGCCGCCGTTCCGATTCGTGTAGTGCGTTTCGATACGGGTAGTCGTCTCGCCGCCGGGACCGGTGTACGTCCCCTCTTTGTAAGCCGAGATGTAATACCAGTACTGGAAGCCGAGAACGACTTCTTTGTCCTCGTACTTGTAGTTGTAGCCAGCCGTCGTTGCAGGCGGAAGTGTGGGGACTTCGGCTTTGGGGATGACTTTGACAAGATCCCACGTACCCCACGTATCAGGTTGATACGTTCCCTTCGTCGAATTGGCAAGCATCTTGGCCTGTGCATCGAATTTCGGGTTCACAGGTTTGTACACGTTCGCCGGACGCGGACCGACTGCCATTTGCTGTTCATATTGGTCGACCACGCGCATCCCTTCTTCGAGCCAGTTCAGTTTCTTGAACTGCGAAGCCTTCCAGATCTTGTAGCCTGCGAACTCCGGATCGGTCGCTGCCGCATTGTTCCACTCAAGAATAACAGACTTGTTCAACGTGTTCGACACTTTCATGTCGGGCAACGGCGGCGGTTTTGGAATGGTGAAACTGTTTTGATAGGCATATCGCGCCGCGCGCACTGAGCGCTGAATACCTTCGAGGCGATAGCCTGCCACTGTCGCGAACACAATCGTGATGGTCGAGTCTTTCTTGAGTGAGAATGGACCCAAGCCGGAAAACATGTCATCGTCGAAGTTTTCCGTGTGGGCGGCGCCCTTTGTCCATTTTCCCCATCCGTTCGGATACTGCGTGGTTGCATTAGCCGATCCGTCTTCGAACGAAACCTGATCAAAATGGTTCGTACTCTTGTAGTCGCCATTCGGTCGAGCGTAGCCTGTTACTTTCGGGACGAATGAGATCGGATCGCCGGTGGTACCCGACGCGAAGAAATTGGAATTCGGCGCGAGGTTGAGCGCCGTGAAGTCGGTGTTATGTGAAAGCTGTCCGCCGTTCTGATACCAGACTCCCGTTGTTGCATAGAATGCCTTTCGTGGATCTGACAACGCGCCAACCCAATAGCTACTTCCACCGGAAACATACCAACCGCGTTCCGTTCCGGCGCCAATCGGGTGCGTATTGAATATTGTCAGTTTCGATGGCAGACTCGCTGTGCTTTGTGCGCGGCTCGCGGGAAGGCCGCCGCTCTTCACATCGAGCATCACCCAACCATGCTTGATGTCCATGTAGTTTCTTGTTGTTCCGCCATTGAACCCAATGTCAGTGTTCCCCGTGCCTGGAACCGGATTTACAGTGGTAGCACTTGGGAAGACCATGCTGAATGCCCAAGGATTCCCGTCCGGATCTGCATCGTCAACCCATGCTGCCTGTCGAGCGGAAATCGTCGGCACAATGTCGTTCACGCAACGACCTCCGCATGCATAGCTCGAGATGGACATGTACGCCTGTTCCTCGATCTGGAAGGCCAGCGCTTTGATGTCATGGTTAATCTGTTCGGCAACACCGTCCATATTCATATCGAGGAACCCGGTGTTCTTCATCTGGATTTCAACAATGACGTAGTCGTTCAGGTTATTCCAGTTCGGTCCCGCGATTCCGTGCGCGCGGATCTTCACATCGACGCCAAGACTTGTCGGCCATCCAGCTTCATATACTACATGCTGGCGAGTAGTGCCATCCACGAAATACGGTTCAACGCTGTATCTGCGTGTCGGATCGCCCGCGCCATTCAACGTCGATTTGAACGTCAGGTACGCGAAATTTGAATACGTTGCTCCAGGATACGCGTTTGCTATCGCGAAGTAACTGGGGTTCGCCGTCCCGCCGATCGTCGAGCGGTTCCAAGTTGTGTCGGGATCATAGACAAGCCCGAACGCGTCCTTTAACCAGTACGGCGTTATCGGGAATCCAGCAGGCCAATGGGTAGCCGGTGTGGTCCAGCCACGGTCAAAATTTCCCATCTGGATAAGCCGCCGAACTCCAAGTGTTGGCGCGGTAGATACCTCGCTGTAGTTAATACCGCTGACGGGGGCTGTTGTAACGCCAGTCCCCTGCGGCAAAAAAGATTCCCATGTGTCCCCTGCCTGAATCACCCCGGCGCCCGGGTAATTGAACACCGAGGTTGCCGGAGCAGTCTGAGCCAGGAGTGACATCGGGACGATCACGAGCGCAACGAGCACGCAAGCGATCTGTAACTTAATTCGATTGTTCATACTCATACCTTTCATCC
>JACRFA010000078.1 GCA_016218065.1 Ignavibacteriota bacterium
AACTCGCTCTTCACGAGAGCAAGTTCAGAAATTGTTGTTGGATGGCTCACAAAGGTAATCGATTCCATCGTTCGAAGCAAGTCTCGCATATTGTGCTGATTCTTGACGCGACCAATGGTAACATGCGGATGAAATCGTTTGTCCTCTTTCTCAAAACCGAATGTTGTCATGAGTGCATCAATCGACTCTGCCAACGGAACAAGGACGGAATTGCCTTCATCAACACCAACCCAAATGATTCGCGGCTCGCGCTTGTTTGGAAAACATCCAACACCGGAATACGTTACCCGGAACGCAGGAACTTTCGTTGCGAGAGATTCAAGTGCGGTGACGATGGAAGGAACCTGATGGTCGGGAGTGTCGCCCAGGAACTTCATGGTGATGTGAAGCTTGTCGATCTGTTCCCATCGGACGTTGGCATTCGCGGACTTCAGCTCGCGTACTACTTCGGAGATTTGCGATCTGATTTCTGCGGGAATGGCGATTCCGATGAAAAGCCGAAGTGCAGCCATTGCGATGAGCAGCTATTCGATTTTGAGAAGTCTTCTTCGAAGGAGTTCGAGTGCAGCCTGCGCGGCGCGTTCTTTGACTCGCCTCCTGTCGCCGCCGAACTGATACCGCGTCGCAAACGTGGTCTCTGCGTCGGAGTAGCCAACCCAGACGAGACCAAGCGGCTTTGTCGATGTTGCGCCGGTAGGGCCGGCAATTCCTGTGGTCGAGAGTCCGATGTCGGTATGAGCGATGCGTCGAATGCCCGCGGCCATTGCTTCGGCAACTTCTTTGCTCACCGCGCCATGTTGCTCAATCAACAGCGACGGAACTCCGAGAACATCAACCTTCGACGGATTGCTGTACGTGACGAGTCCCTGCTGAAAATAGTTCGAGCTGCCGCTGACGTCGGTGATCTTGTCTGCGACCAATCCGCCGGTGCACGATTCGGAAACGGCAAGCGTGAGCTTCCGCGACGTGAGGAGATTGCCGATTGTTTCCTCCAACTCTTCGAGGTTTGTGCCATAGATGTACTTTTGCACATGTGCGCGAATGCGCTGCTCCACCTCGGAGAGAAGTCTCTCGACGGCAATCTCATCGTTGCCGTGCACAGTGATTCTCAAGCGCACGCCGGTAGGCGAGGGAAGGAACGCAAGCTTCGCTCCCTGCAGGAGTTCATCCAGATCGCCAAGCTGGTTCGCGAGCAAACTCTCCGAAATTCCCGACGTCCGAAGCGTGAGATGTCGGATGACTGAATTCTTCACGTGCGTTGCGAGAAAAGGAACGATGCTCTTGTCGATCATCTCCTTCATTTCCTGCGGCACGCCAGGCAAAACGTAGAAAAACTTTCCATCCTCCTCAAACAGAATTCCACCTGCCGTGCCGACCGGATTCGGTACAAGCTGTGCTTTTTGCGGAAACAGTGTTTGCTCTTCAGACAACGCCGACCATTGACGATTCCATCGTTTCAGCAATTCCTGAATGTGCAACTTGATTTCTTCGTTCGGCGCGAGGTCGGAATCGAAGAAAGTGCAGACTGCTTTCTTCGTGATGTCGTCATGCGTTGGGCCGAGCCCTCCTGTGACAATCACGACATCGACATGTTTCCACGCGGCTTCGAACGCTTCGAGTATTGCAGTCATATCATCGCCCACAGTCGTCATGCGGTCAACCCGAACGCCGATCGCGTTTAGCTGCTCAGCGATGTACGCCTGATTCGTGTTGATGATCTGCCCGATGAGCAGCTCGTCGCCGATGGTGATGATCTCTGATTTCATGTCAAGCCCGGAAAAAACTGATTCGCCAACGCGATCACGAGTCTCGCGGCGATGTTTGCGTAAATCCCTGCCACAACATCATCCAACATTATTCCCCAACCAAGACGCAAGTGTTCCATTTGCCTGGCGGGATAGGGTTTGATGATATCAAAAATTCTAAACGCAACGAATGCAACGCCGACAGAAAAGAGGGAAGGAGAGATTGCGAACATCGAGATCCACATCCCCACAATCTCATCGATGACGACGATGGACGGATCGGGGTTGCCATGTTCGTTCTGCCCCAGTTGAGTCTTCAAACGCTTCGTCATCTCGGAGACGCGATGACCTTCCGCTGCGGCAACGTGGCCGGAGGTAATAACTCCTGCGATGGTCGCGACAACGATTGCCGCTGCAAGCACTGGAATGCTGGAGAAATATGGGATGAGAAAAAACAGCGCCCCGACGAGCGTGCCCAGCGTGCCCGAAGCCCATGGCGCGTAACCGGAGTAGAATCCTGTTGCTATCAGCTTTGACAGAAACGGAATGGTTTGCTTGGCATCCCCAGCCTCTGAGCCGCCCTCACCGTGATCGGAAGTGCTCATAGAGTTCTCGTAGGAATTTTCTGTTGTCGAAGAGATAACTGATGCCGGTTCCGACAGTCGTGATCGTCACGAGCAGCATCATGCCGAAGAGCACAAGCGGCTGCATCAGCAGATCGATGGTCGGGCCGAACTCTTCGTACACCGGTGGAATGCTTCGTGCAACGTACAGGATGAGGATGTAGTAGATGACGACGAACTGCCCGAAGGTTTTTGCTTGCGCTGATTTTGATGTGACGATGGGTTGATCTTTGTACTCGGCGTAGCTACGCAGACCCGTGATGAGAAAATCCCTCACGATCACGATCCACGCCATCCACGCGTCGATGAGACCGAGTCTGACGTACACAAGGAACGCGACGGACGTCAGCACTTTGTCGGCGAGCGGATCGAGGAATTTTCCCCACCGCGAGATGTATCCGAATTTTCGTGCGATCCAGCCGTCGTACCAATCTGTCAACGCAGCAATAACAAAGACGAGCAGCGCGAGTTGTTTGTAGAGCGACGACTCGGAAAGGATGAACAGGGCAAACACCGGCGTCAACAGTACGCGCAAGAGCGTCAGTTGGTTGGGTGTGTTAAGCTCGATTGAGACTTTCCGCATGGAGGCGGATGCTGAAGAGTGAACGGAATAAAAAAGCCATCAACTCGATGATGATGGCCTCAGAATACTGAAGTTCGGGAGTGTGTTATGCAGCCTTCAGAACTTTGTTGCTCTTGATGCATGCGGCGCAAACGCGCATTCTCGTCGTTCGGCCGTTTACTTTTGCCCGGACTGATTGCAGATTCGGCAACCATCGTCGACGCGTGGTGTTGTGTGCGTGACTGATGTTGTTGCCAGTAACCGGCTTTTTGCCGCAAATATCACAGACTTTGGCCATCGAAAAACTTCCTTGGGTTTGAATTTTGCTGGGAAAAATATAGAGAAAAATCCGATGCCGTGCAATTAAAAAAACTTCAATGAGTCGGACCTTCAAAACCAGGCAAGCCCGAGCATGTCAGTTCCTCGGGCTTGTCATGAACGCCGTCAACTTGCCGGCGCTTCGGCCTTGTAGAGCATCTTGTGCATCGTATTGTAAACCCACGCGACAAGCAGACCGAGAATGAATCCATGCACAAGTCCCCAGAAGAATCCGATGAAGGCGCCTGCGACACTGACATCGTAGCCGTAGTAGTAAGCGCTGAGCAACGTGAGAGTGTTGCCACGCGCGCCGGCAACAGCCCAAAGCGTTGCCACAAAGATCCCCAATCCCCACACGATGCCAACAGCAAGTCCCAAAGCTCTTGCACGTATCTTCATCATAACCTCCAAAAATGGTTAGTGGTTTTGTTGATTGAGTCACATCGAAAATGCAACAGGGGAATTGATGTGAAAGAACGGATCGAGAAGTGCGTTTTGTAGATCGGCGAAGTCGCGCGAGCAAAGCTCACGACGAATATACCTTTGGTGCGCGGCAAAAGCAAATGGGTCAGCGAATACCAATTCCGCCGGCATGAAATGGCGTTGATTGCTGCAAGAGAAAAGCCCAACGCGCGTCGGGCTTCTCTCACTGCATCGCTGAATGCGTGATACTATCTCAAGTACACCATCTTGCGCGTCTCGCTCTTGTCTCCGATTTGCAGACGATAGAAGTACATGCCGGTCGGGAAGTCCGATGCATCCCACGTTGTCCGGTACGTTCCGGCGTCCATCGTGTGGTTGACGAGCGTGTTTACTTCCTGCCCGATCATGTTGTAGATCGTCAGTGTCACACGCGACTCTGACGGAACAGACCACTCGATAGTGGTATTAGGGTTGAACGGATTCGGATAGTTTTGTGAGAGCGACATTGCGTGCGGCAGAGTCGATGTTTGCGACACGCTGGTGAGCGGCCCCTTCACCATCACGTCATCGAGATAGACAACGAAGCCATCGATGGACACATCAGTGAGATAGCGAAACGCGATAAACAAATCGTTTCCGGCCGCGACGCCGAGCGGGTACGCGTATCGCTTGAAAACTCCGTACACAGAATTCGAGTTGTTCCACGTGACCATGCCGAGATGAAACGCGATGTTCGCGGGCAACGAATCCTGCGTGTCCATCCACAGGTCGAGCGTGTCATAGTAGTATGTGCCCGCGGTTCCTCCGTTGCCCCCGATGGCCCAGAAGACCACCGAGTCATTTGCGTCGATGTTGCGGATGCGCTTCGTGACAAGCCAGGCATCTGCACGTCCGAGGTTGTTGTTGGTCGTGTCAACGCCTGCGTACCAGGTCACGTGTGCAGCTTTCAGGCTGTTGCGGGCGACGCTTCTGCGCGGCTCAGCAATGCCTGCGACTGTCGTTCCGGTGTCGGCAACAAACCAATGCCCCGCCGGATCGATGGGAAACGGTGCGAGATTCCATTTCGACCAGCCTGCAGGAAGGTTTGCACTATCGGCTGCTTCGAATCCCTCCTGCAGCTTTATCTGACCGAACGATGCGGACGACAAGATTACGCCCACGAGAACAAGCAGGAGCAGTTTGTTCATGGTTCCTCCAAGATGGTTAATGTGTGAGACGACCCTTCAAGTCAACGAGCGCGTGCTCAATGTACATGTCGCCGCGCCAAGAGTCAAGAAAAGAAGTTGGATGGTATTAGTTGGTCGGGGCTCCCGTCCCGACAATGACGAGTCGGAGACTCGTCCGACTGCTCCTGCCGCGCCGCTCGGAAGTTGCAGGGATGAGGGATGTTGCAGTAATCTGAAAACAAAAGAAGCCCAAGCGAACCCGGGCTTCTTGTGCAAAAGCCGTTTGAAGATTATCGCGTTCGAAATACTCCCGCGCCGCCGGTGCCAGCTGCAAGCTGCGACTCGGTATCGACCGCGAGTGAGAGTACAATCGGATTGGTGAGGCCAACGTTCATCGCCGACCATGTTTCGCCCTGCGTTGATGAAACAAACACCCCGGCTTCTGTGCCCGCGTACAGATTCCGGCTTTGATCGCACACGAGAGAGTACACCGAGCGCGTTTGCAACGCGTGATTTGTTCTTGACCATTCGTCGCCGCGATTGCCGGAGCGGAAGACGCCGCCACCCCGCGTTCCTGCGTACACAGTCCCGGCGGCGTCCACCGCAAGTGAAAGTACGGCGGTGTTGAGCAAGCCTTCATTTACTCTGTTCCACGAATCGCCATTGTCCATCGAGCGGAATACGCCGCTGCCGTCGGTGCCGACGAACACGATACCATCTCCGTCGATGGCGATGGAAAGCGTCACGAGCGCATCAAGTCCTGAGTTCACCTGTTCCCAATTCTCGCCGTTGTCCGCTGAGCGAAAGATGCCGCCGCCGCCGGTTGCAACGAAGATGGTTCCTCGCGGACTGACGACGATCGTGTTGATGAACGTGCTGCTCAGTCCGTTGTTGGAGGGATTCCAATTGTTGCCGGAATCTTCCGAGCGGTAAATGCCCTCGTCTGTTCCTGCGAGCAGAGTTCCCGACGACGTGACGGCGATAGTGTACACGGCCGTGGTGTTGAGTCCGGAGTTTCGTTCGTGCCACGTGTTCTCATCGGACTTGTCGGCGACAAAAATTCCTCTACCGCCCGTGCCGACAAACAAGTTGCCGGACTGATCAACGACTTGTGAGTAGATGAAGCCGGGATAGGGGCCGTTGGCCGATTCCCATGAACTCTGCGCGAACACCGACCCTGACACGAGTGTCATTGACACGAGTGTCATTGACACGAGTGTCATTGACACGAGTGCTAACAGTGACAACGCTGCAAGAAATGTTCTCATGTTCTTCTCTCCTATCTATTAAGAATAGATTTGTGTTGACTTGATTTCATTTCATTCCCACCACGCCATCACGCCGCCTTCACTTCCGCTGCCTTGCGATGTCGCTGATCCGGCTGAGCCGGTTGCCCGTGTGACTGCTTCGGTGCTATACAGAACTCTGCCATTCCCGTTGCCAATACAGTTTCCCTCGGAAGGTGAAGGCGTTAGGGCGATGAGTGCGCCGATAATATCCGAGTGGATGTGAACAACGTCGTCGGCAATAACCAATCCCTTGAATGTTCCGCTGTTCAGATTTTTCAAGCCGGCATTCTTCATCGAGTTGTGCACGACGAGAAGTCCCGATCCTTCGATGTTCATCGATTGCCAGACGCCGCCCGATGGAAGCTCGACGTACGTTACGCCGCGAAGGGGTGTGCTGAGCAACGCAGGATTCGTTGCGTACTGGCTTCCGCCAATGCCGCCGATTGCCATCTGCTTCAATGTTCCTTCCGAGAAGCCGTTTGATGCGCCTCCCAGTATGCTGTCGGGAGTTCCCGGATATCCGCCGGGGTATGTCTGATTGGTTTTGATGATGCTTGCATTTCCCGGCTTGCTTGGCGCGTAATCCGCTCCCGATTCCGTTCCGCCAATCTTCGAGTTGCCGCTTTGCGTGAGCGTCCTCGTCGTCCAAATTCCGGCCGTGCCTGAGTTGCCAAGGAAGTTGCCGTTCCAGCCATGATTGCGGCCATCGACGATGAGACCGCCGAGAGTTTTGATCGGATTGTTTGTGGTGATTGCAGCTTTAACTGCAGCAGGCATGAAGCCCGATGCGAGGTAGGCAATGGAGGTCTCGCGCCGTTCAGTGCTCTTGTTGTAGTCTGTAATTCCGGTTGACACAATCTTGATCGCGGGCTTTGACAGAAACTGCGTATCGATGACGGAGATAAACAAAGAGCCGTTCATCATGCTCAGGTTCGAGTAGCCGCCGCGCCAGGTGGGGTCTTCCGAAAGCCGGCGCAGCGAGAGGTTCACGCCGCTCTGAGCAATGTTCTGTGCGGCTTGTCGCAGGTAATACCTGTCGACGTTCTTCATCAAGTCCTGACTTGATTGTGTGATGCTCAGGAAAATGCTTATCGAAAGAACCATTATCCCGAGCAGCGAAACTATTAATGCTCGTCCACCCATAACGCTACCTCACGTTTTGCGGTTTGAGTAAACGCTCCCAGTACGCGCTGGCTCGTTCGCCATCATACGAGAGCTTTCCCTCGACGTGCAGAGCAATGCGTGCAAACTGCACTGACTTCTTTGCGGAAGTTGCGTTGCCGTCGCGGTCATAGTACCAGATGCGAAATCGTGAAACGCCGTTGGTCGTCAGACGCACGGTCGAGTTGCCTTCGCGTCGATAGAGAGTCTTTGCCGATGAGCTTTCGGCGCCCGGTATCAACTCGCTGCTCAGCCAATACTTCACGGTGTCCATCGTTCCATTGTTGTCGTAGTCGCCGCGAAGTGCAACGGAGTTTGAGTCGATCGTCGCGAAGGCAACACTATCGGTCACGCGGTAGCCTGCCTTGCGAAAATCGTACTCGATCACTTCCGTAATGGAAGTCACGTCTTCTTGCGTCGTTGAGTTGAATACCTGCATGATGGCGGTAGCGCTGATGCTGGTGTAGTAACTCACCATCATGATGAAGACGGCGCCTCCGGTAATCATCGAACCTATGTAGTCGATCAAAGAATGCATTGTTCCTCCTAATAGGTGAAGGCGTACATGAGTTGAATGGGTTGAGCGAAAAACGGACTCGTGACAGTGACTGTCATGCGTTTGCAGAATGTCTGCGATGATTTGACTGAATCAGGAAACGTTGCGCTAGCATACGACACTGTCGTCGAGATACGATACCCCTCTGCGCGCGGCGTATTCACGAGCCGAACGTAGCCATTGTAATCGTCCACGTCGTCGAACCGCGAGTACGAAGCACACTGACTGTCTCGCGCCGTATCGACTGCGGCAACTGCCTCTCCGCCGCCGTCGCGTCCGAGAAGCTGAGCAGCAGTCAGATCTGAAGCTTGTGTCACCGATCCTGCAATCGCGTTCTCATCGAACGATTTTGTTTTTGCTTCATCGATGACCGACTGCGCCAGGGAAATTGCCGTGATCGCATACTCATTGTCTCCCGAAATCTTTGTGTTGTCCGACAGCAGACCATTCGCATACAGGACGAACGTGCTGAGCAGGACAATGCCGCCGAGTGTGAGAAGCATATTTGCACCCATGAGGACTCCTGTCAGATTCGTCGATTGCTTTCGGTACTGAGAATCGTTCTCCCAATCCAGGACGATTGGAGCAAGGAACCACGATTCTCGAGAGACTGTGAACGCCGCGAGGGGATTATTGCTATTTCAATGCCATTCTTCCCGAATCTGTTTACTGCAAATGCAAAATGGATTCCAAAGCAGCAAGAGAGGTGATACCGGTAAGAGTACCAACGGAGTTGTTGAATTTTCAGGGAGGGCGAAACTCAATCAGATTGGAAACTTGATGTGCTTACATTCGCTAACGGGAGACTATCGTTTGTTACTTAGCAGCGCACAGGGGGAACAGAAGGGAGGGTTGAGAGCGCTTGATCGCGTCTCCCTTTGATGCAGCAGGCTCGACGTACACGATTTTCCATGGGCGCTTCGCCTTCGTGGAAGTTGTCCAGCCATCGTTGTGATGCACAAGTCGCAGTTCAACGTCGTGTGAATATCCAACGTAGTACGAGCCGTCGAGTTCACTTTGCAGGATGTAAACGTA
>JACRFA010000082.1 GCA_016218065.1 Ignavibacteriota bacterium
TCACCATCCGATAGTTAGGAGTCCATAGAAATAGCGCGAGAGGTCAGTTTCCTCATTGAGAAGGCTAATGCTCCTCTTGAGTTCCAGTAGGTGACCGAGTGTCTTCGGATCCAAGGAGTACAGAGATGTGATTTTTGCATCAACGAGAGGAACTGAGTATTTTTTGAGGGACAAGGTTTTTTCGGGAGGTGCCTTACCATCCGCTGCAAGAGTTGTTAGCTGCTCGTCACTTAGCTTAAGGAATTTTTCAACTGCACTTCGGAATATTTCAACCTCGTGAACGCCTTTATAAGATTGTATTGCACTTTTGAACCACTCAAGATTGCTTCGATCGAACTTTCCAAAGTGGTTGTCAATCAAGTATACTAAGAGTGCGAGTTGGTATCGTAACTCGCTGAGTTCTTCCCTTAGGGCAGTGCATATTTCACTAACTTCTATTCGTTTTCGGATTGTGTCTACTATTAGCGGGCTAAGCAAGCCTAGAAGCCATCCAAGAAGAACGAAAACCACCTTCTCTGTTGTATCGTCAAGGCCACCGTTCACCAACAAGGTATCAATCGCTTGCCTGCTGGAATCTTGGACCAAAGAATCAAGCTTGTTGAATGGGCTTGTATCCAGAAATACATTCATCGTTCGTCGCGTTCTGCGGAGATCTCTTCAGAGAGGTTTCCTTTGATTGAGGAGGTCAGCCTTTGGGCTTCTTCGAGGGCATTCAAATCCAATTTGAATTTTGGCAGCACAATAACTTTCACTTCTTGATTATTTGCAAAGGGCAGGTTTGTGAGTTCAATCCTACCGTTATTGACCTTTGTTTCATATACGTTTTGCTCCATAGTCCTGTTTCCCTTCTTGATCTGGAGGTAATCTATTCACAATTCACACAAGACGCAACGAGTTGGGCGGCAAACAACGGAAGCGTGAGCCTTTTTACTGGGAAGGTGGGATGGATCCCGGAGCGACGACGAGGGAGATGGATTTGGATTAGCAGGATGTTGAAAAAGAAAGAAACGATCCACGAAGAACACGAAGGCGCACGAAGGTTCTTCTGATACAAGCACAAATCACTTCTTAGTGTCCCTTCGTGAACTTCGTGGATAAAAAATATCGCTGGTTTTTGTGGCCTTGAAGCATTTGGTCGAGGAGGAATTGCAATGAAAGAGGAACTATTCGAGGAACTTCTTGAAAGTATAAAGCAAGGCGGAGAAATCCTCAAGGGTACACCTAAGGCGAAGTGAGTATTCAATTTTGCGGAACCTGACGTGAAAACTATTCGTGAGCACTACGGTTTATCGCAAGCAAAGTTTTCAAAACTCCTGGGCATCTCTCCCGCAACACTGCGCAACTGGGAGCAAGGAAGAAGAAAACCCGACGGTCCCGCGAGGATTCTTTTGTGTGTCGCCGCGAAGCATCCAAAGGCCGTGCTGGACACACTGTATAAGACATGAGTGAAGAGATGAAAGCAGTCGAAATGGTTCGCCGAATCAGAGATGAGCACCAGAGGATATTGTCGGGCAAATCGGCTGATGAAGTGAGGGCCTTCTATCACGAGAGAGCTTCAAGGCTCAACGCGAGAATCAACAGGATACTTGAAACGAAAAATCCCCGACCCGGACAAAGTGGCTAAGCATCGGGCAACAACAGATGGCCCAACGGAGCATCGGCACCAGTTCATTTCGACGATCGAACGTTCGGATAACAAACTCTGGGGCGCTCACTTCGAGGTGCCGAAACGCATCGCTTCGCAACTCATCAAAGGCCAGGATCGCAGGGTCATCTGTTCACTGAAGGGGGAGGCAGAATATCAATGCGCATTGCTGCCGCACGGCAACGGTTCGTTTGTCATAACGGTGAACAAGAAGCTGCGCGACAAACTCCACCTCAAACCAGGATCTGAAGTTGAAGTGTCGTTGCGAAAAGACGACAGTACGTACGGACTTCCGATGCCCGAAGAGTTGCGCGAAGTGCTGCGGCAAGATTCCAGAGCCAACAAGTTGTTTCATGCACTTACACCGGGAAAACAGCGAACGCTTCTATACATCGTTGGAAACGTCAAGGACACCGACAGGCGAATCATGCGGGCCGTTGCAATTGCAGAACATTTGAAGTCGAACGACGGCACGATTCGGTACAAGCAACTCTCCGAATCCTTGAAGTTGTCTCGATAAAATCGAGTTGCGTATTGCATTCATCTTCGTTAGATTTGTTCCAGTTCATCCTGCACAACTCACTGGAGGTCGCCTCATGAAAAAACTCGTCATTCTCTTGCTTCTCTCTTTCGCCGCCGCGTATTCACAGACCAAAATCGCAATTGAATCTGGACTCGGGTCGGGATTCTTGTCAAACGTCCCCATACCAGGCGACCCTAGAGCAAGCACAGTTCACATGTCCTATTCTGACGGAGAGACAGCCGGCTTGGTGTCCTACACCATCGGCTCGTATGTACGACACACTTCCTCGCGATGGGGAATGGATTTGGGAATCCGCTTTCTGCATACAGGCGGTAAGGAGAAAACTGCGTACGCTACCGGTACAATAACACAGAATTTCGTCAGCATCCCGGTTCGGGGACGATACTACTGGCTCGATTCTCCGCGAATGTACGTGTTGACCGGCGCCGAGATGGCATTCCTGGTTTCTTCACGATCTCAGGGGACTCTGAATTCCTACCCCGGAGGAAACCACGATCGGGATATTACTCCACTGGTGAGCACGCCGAATTTGCTTTTGAACGCGGGAGTCGGATACGATTTCGAAGTGTCGGGCATGACTGCCTATGCGCAGCTACTGTACACGCACAGTGTGTTTGACACGAGAGAATCATCCAGACCTGGCGCACGTTGGATAACACGAGACATCAGTTTCGCAATTGGAGTTTGCCTGTAATCCGGAGGTCAATCGGAAAGCATACGCGAAAGGCCGGACTCATCACCCGGCCTTTTCGTTTTCGCTCAGCGAAATCTTCGTTCAGCGCACAACCATCAGCTTTCTTGTCATCGACATTGAGCCAATAGTGAGTCTGTAGAAGTAGACTCCGCTCGCCACGCTTGACGCCTGCCCGTTCGATAGGTGGGCATCCCAAGTGACTGTGTACGCTCCGGCCGAGAGTTTTTCATTCACAAGCGTTGTTACCTCTCTCCCCAACAAATCAAATATTCTGAGTGTAGTAAGACCTGAAACCTGAATCCTGAAACCAATTGCTGTCACCGGATTGAAAGGATTCGGATAATTCTGATACAGCTCGAAACTCCCGGGCTGTGCGTCCTCTCGTTTTACCGAAGTAACGCCGCTTGGATATTTCAACCTTGGATAGTCGAAGTAGATCGCTCCGGCATACGTGTTCCCTTGAACTCGTGTGCTTCCGAGTTGCACCTCGATCTTCTTCAATCGTACAGGATAATTGAACACCGCGCTGCCGATGGGAATCGCATTCGCGAACGCCACACGCATCGTGTCGAACCCGTTGAAGCTATTGACGTAGCGACTCGTGTAGATTCGGAATTGTTCTCCGTCATCGTCGTCGATGTAGAAGATGACGCGATGGCTGCTGCTATCGGCCCGCACGTCGAGCAATAGTGAATCTGGTACGCCGGCGATTGGAATGTCTGTTTCCAGCCGCGCAAAGTTCTGCACCGACGGATCGTAAACGAAGCTGTAGTTCAGTTTCAATGATTTCGAGCCGAACGTCGCGACGCCATTCTGCACCGCAACGCTCGCAGTCGCATTTGTGCCGGTGGCCGTCCAGCGCGCCGTCGATTCCATCGAGTCGAGCAGAGAGAAGCCGGTGACGACTTGAACTGTAACATCCGCAGTGTCGCTCACACCGAGATAGCTTGTGCGCACTTGCGTTGCGCCGGCGAGTTTAGCTTTGAACGCGCCCACTGTATCCACCGCGCCGACAGCCGGATTCGACACCGACCATTGATACTCGTTCTGCGCTACGCCCTTTTCAACTCCATCCCAATCATACGCTCTTGCTCTGAATGTGACTTTGCGTACCGTATCAGTGACAACGTTTTGCGGACTGACGGTAACGCGACCAATTGACTTCACGACGACGAACGCCGAATCACGAACCGATCCATAACGCGCATAAACATATCCACTGTCGGGAGTCAGCGCGGCGATGAATCGGCCGGCTGAGTCGATTGTGCCAAGGCGCTGCAGAACTGAGAATTGCTTCAGAGCCGGGTTGAGCGGAATCGGATTGCCGTACTGGTCCGTTCCATAAAGTGTGAACGTGATCGACTCGCCGCGGTAGATGCGATAGCGCTTCGGGTTCATGTAAATTCTGCTCAGCGTGTCTTGCGGCGCGCTGGAAACGACGATCAGTGAATTTGAAACAGTGCGCTCTCCTCCACCGTCGGAAGGCGAGTTTGCAATAGCGCCCTGAACAACCATCGTCGTTGAACCACCGCCATCGAGGTTCACAGCCCGATCAACTCCGAGCGTGATCATGAAGTTTGCGAGTTGGTGCAGCGTCATTCCGGCACTGGTTGTCTGCCGTCCATCGACCGTCACCAAAAACAATTTTGAGCCGCTTGCGTTATAGCCCGCTGCCGTGCGAGGATGCACTTCATACGTGTGAGAGATTTGTCCTTCCTCCTGATATCCCTGATCGACGTAGTTCAGTCCGTTGTGAATAATCTTCGGACCGCCGCCCACCATTTGCGTGGTGCGCGCCAATGCCGAAAGTGCGCCCATGAACACGCGGATCGTGTCGCCGACATGCAGATTCGTTACCATGAAACTCTGCGCCGTGCCATGACCCGAAAGCACAGCCTTGCCGGCCGGAATCGCGGTGCTGCCAACACCATCCGTCAACGATTCAACCACGCATCGCATCGTATCATTCACGTACCAACCGCTGAGCGGATTCACGACTGCCTCCGCGCCAAAGATGTTTGTTCCGGTGTTTGCGCCGAAGTATTTGCTATAGAGAATCAACTGATCTGCGCCGCGTGCTTGATTCACGCCGTTGATCGTTCGCTGCTGCGATGCGGTCTTCACAAACGAACTAAGGCTGACGATGCCGATCCACGGATCTTTCTGCGCAGTGAATGCAACAACCGAGCGGTGAATGGATTTCAGCAGCATCTCGCCATTGCGGATCTGCATGTTCGTTGGTGTGGAGCTGTAGTAGTCGCCATTGGTCGCACCAATCACAGTATGTCCGGCAAAACTATTGCGCGCCGCCATCGAGCTGGTGCGCTCAAAGCCCGTCATACGATCGAGCGCCTTCACCGACTCCATGGTGATATACGGATTGTCAAGATCAACCTCGAGGACATTGATAGTCCATGGAACTGCCGGCGCGACGAGTTTCATGTGGATACAGCCCGGCCCGACGGGCAAGCGTTGCAGAGTATCCATCTGAATTTGGCCGAGGGCAGTTGCAACAGCAAAGAGTAACGCGCAAAGAGTAGAGACTCTTTTCATGATAGTGTCGTAGCTAGTGAGAATTGTCGTGGAGTGAAAGGAAAAGAAAGAACTGAAAATCACTGCAAGAATTTACGGTGTGCTTTGGCGAAATGCAAGGACGACATCGGTAGAGATTCCCCATCGGAAATCGTCCTACCATTGTCATTCTGTCCCGACATAGTCGGGATCCCAGAGGCGAATGCCGAAGGCATCCCTTCGGGAGAATCCAGCAACCTGTTCTGGTCGATGACTCGACTCGTCGAGATTCTTCACTCCGTCCCAACATGGAAAGAAGTTGGGACTCCCCGCCTGCCATCATGAAGCATGAGGCGGGCAGGCGTTCAGAATGACAATCAAAAAAATGTCAATATGTTTCTCCTACGTTTTCGGGAATCTCCATCGACATCGCCGCTTCGTGTCCTTCGTGACCTTCGTGGATAAGCAAGCATAAATGAAGCATGATTCCCGTTGTTGCGGCGGGAGACATAATGCGCGAGACCGGATTCGTCGTCCGGTCCCGCATCTCAGAAGCAGATTACATCTTCGGCATCAACACAGCATCAACAACCTGAATGACGCCGTTGGACTGATACACATCGTACGTAGAAATGTTGGCGACGTTTCCGTTCTCATCTTTGATGACGATATTGTGTTCGCCGTTCATCATCGCCCACAACTTGCCACCGCTGACAGTTTTCAGCTCTGCGGTCCCATTTCCTTTCTTGATCCATTTGCTAATCTCATTGAAATCAAGTCGACCCGCAACAACGTGATACGTTAAGATGCCGGTCAACATCTTCTTGTTCTCTGGCTTCAAAAGATTGTCGACTGTGCTGGCGGGCAGCATCGAGAAAGCGGCGTTCGTCGGAGCAAAGACTGTGAACGGCCCCTTCCCTTTCAAAGTTTCGACAAGGCCGGCGGCCTTCACCGCGGCCACGAGAGTCGTGTGGTCTTTCGACTTCACAGCATTGTCCACGATATCCTTTGACGTGAACATCGCTTCCCCGCCGACCATCGGATTCTCTCCCGCGAATGACGTTACGCTGAGAGCAAATGCGGTGAGCGCGACTGCGAGAACGGATTTGAATTTCATGATTTTACCTTTATTGATTGTGTATGTGAATGTTGAATTGCGTTCGACACACACAATACGACGGCACGCAGCCGGCGGATTTCTTTCGCGCGAAAAGGGGACAAGGTTTTTGTTCAGCAAAATCAAATCCAATCGGAATCAATACTCGTATGCGGCGGATACAAAAAAGCCCGACATCTCTGCCGGGCATTTGCAAGGCGATATCGCGCTCGCTCACGCCTTTTCATCCGATGACAGCCCAAGAAGTTTCTCTGTTAGTCGATCGGGATGATGAATCAATGCAGGCAGACACTGCGGACAAATGAAGGCATCTCTCCCCTGCAACCGCAACGTCACGAGCGGAACATCACTATCCGTTCGCGAACAATTCAGGCAACTTGCTGATTCGTTTCTTGTACTCATCATTTCCTCGCTTAATGGAACTTTTCTTCGTCAGTTTCTTATGCCATGCAGTCAACTGCTGCAACGATGTGTCTCATAAGCCCTCTTCTGAAATGAGATAGCATATCATTGCTTCGACAATCGCTCCCAACTCCAACTCGCGTGGGTTCACCTTGTCGATCGTGTCGTTGTCGGAATGGTGATAGTCAAAGTACCTGTGACTGTCCACATACAACCCGAATCCCGGGACTCCCGTGTCGAGCAACGGCGCGATGTCAACGCCGCCGTAGCCGGGTTCAATCCTGCTCGCATCGAGAAGGTCGAAGTACGGCTTCCATTCCAAAACCTTTTTCTGAACGGAAGAATCACCCGCAACCGTGAACCCGCGAGGTGTGAAGCCGCCGCGATCAGATTCCAGCGCGGCAACATGCTTCTCTCCTTTTCGTTCGGCAGCGACAGGATATCCTCTGCCGCCGCGATTGCCGTTTTCTTCGTTCATGAACATCACTGCTCTGATTGTTCGCTTCGGACGAATACCGATCTTCTTGATGAGGTTGACAACCTCAATGGCCTGCATGCATCCAGCCCCATCGTCGTGCGCGCCCTGCCCCTTGTCCCAACAATCAAGATGTCCGCCTACGACAATGATCTCATTCGGCTTTTCGCTTCCCGCAATCTCGCCGACAACATTTGCCGACTCGACATCCGGCAGCGTTTTGCACGTCAGCGTTAGTCGAACCCGGGCCTGACCACGCGCAAGCGACGCGCTGAGCAATTCAGCCCCTTCGATGCTGACCGCGGCCGCGGGAATCTTCTTCACTGTGTCAACATAATTCATTGCGCCGGTATGCGGCACATCGTCTGGCCTGCCCGTCATTGAACGAACGAGAACCGCGACCGCGCCAACCTGAGCTGCAACAATCGCGCCTCTGCTTCGCTGATCGACTGCTCCGCCGTACGCGGCAAAGGCGTTCAACTTCGTCGGATCAAAGGCACGATTGAAGAAGACAATCTTTCCCTTTCCCCGACTGCCAAGCGCACGCGCTTCATCCAGCGTTTTTACCTCCACGACTTCAGCGTCGATGCCGGATTCCGGCGTGGCAATACTTCCACCCAACGCGCACACAGAGAGCTTCTGAACGCGCATGGATTGTTTCTGCTTCAACGACGGAGCCGGTACGATGTACGCTTCCTCCTTCCCTCTCACCCACCGCGGAACCATAATCTTCTCAAGATGAACGTTCACGAAACCACGATCAGTCATCATCTTCTTCGTGAGCTGAACTGCCCGCTGCGCGTCTTCGTAACCGCTCAATCGATGTGGCGCGTTCACGCAAAGCTCACTCAACATCGTGTACGATTCAGGTTGAGTAAGACCTTGCTCCAACAATTTCCGCGCAATACTCTCATGTGTCGCGTTGAGTGTTTGAGCGAAGCAAGGCTCGAGTAAGAACGAAAGAAAGCAGAGAACACAACCGGCAGTTTTTAACATCATACTCTCCTTATGCGAGAAACATTACTGCGCGTAGCGGGTCTTAATGCCCGGGATAAGGTACGCGTTGAACGAGCGCGCCTCATCGTATTCTGGTTTCCATCCCCAATCGGTTCGTGCGGTGGAATCGTCGACATCAGCCGGCCACGAATCGACAATCGCCTG
Organism: Ignavibacteriota bacterium; assembly: GCA_016218065.1. GTDB lineage: Bacteria > Bacteroidota > Ignavibacteria > UBA10030 > UBA6906 > CAADGV01. Next base: position 8,550 of record JACRFA010000082.1, read on the forward strand.
ACGTTTGTCGTCGGGAGAGAACTTAATCTCCGCGCCCGGAAATGCCCTCTTGACGATGGCAAAAATCTCTCCGGCTGTAGGACTGAAGCTTCCGATGTTGTACACTGCCGTGCTGAGTTTTCCTTTCGGCGCATCGTGAAGCTTGAGCAGCGCCGTGATCGCATCGGGCATGGCCATGAAAGGAATCGCGACATCTTCACGCACGAAACATGAGTAAGGCTTCCCTTGCGCCGCTGCATGCAGCATTTCAGGAGCATAGTCACTCGTGCCGCCGCTCGGCACCGTCACTGCGCTGATGAGTCCGGGAAAACGGATCGAGCGAAAATCAACTCCGCTGTTCGTGTTGTCCGACGCAAGCTGTCGGTAGTGTTTCGCGTAGTAGCGGCCAAGGTGTTCGCAGTACAGCTTGTTCACGCCGTACATCGTTGTCGGATAATTCCACTCCGACTCTTTCACTTTGCCGACGCGCTTTTTCGTTTGCGTATCCGGCAAACCGTACACGGCAATTGAACTGGGAAACATAAATTTTACCGGCTTGCCGTGCCACCGCGACTGCTCGATTGCCAGCTTCAGAAGGTTCAGCGTCCCCTCGACGTTCACGCGATGAGCGGCTTCCGGCGTGAATTCTGCGCGAGTCGAGAGCAGGGCTGCGAGATGGTAGATGCTGTGGACTTCATACTCGCTCTGCATACGTTCCAGCAATCGCGTCTCAAGAATATCGCCGATGATGACATCGGTACATTTCTTTTTTATAGATTCGTCAAGCGGTCGTACGTCCAGAGCGATGATGCTGAAGCTTCCGCTTTCAGCGAGAGCATCGATCAGGCCGTGACCCATTTCGCCATTGGCGCCCGTAACAAGTACCGCGGGCTTTCGGATTGTTTCACTCATAGAAATTCCGTCGTCGTAGTTCAGATTGAAGTTGTGTGAGTAACATCAGGAAAGTGGTGGAAGACAAAAGCCTGCCGCGGAGCGCGACAGGCATTGCAACATCATGAAACGCGGGCTGCCGTGCCTGGTAAAAATTTTCCTCGCTTCTCTTCGGGCGTCGTAAGGTACTTGATCCATTCGCGCAGTTCTTGCGGCGGCCTTCCCTTGCGGAGAAATCCATCGAACTTCGGATCACGCATCGAACCGAGCGTGTACTCGTCGCTGTATCCCGACACAAACAGGAACGGAGTCTTTTCATATCGTGGCATTTCACGCACTGATCGGTGCAATCGAACCCCATCCATCACGGGCATGTACACGTCCGAAATAATCATGTCGGGCTGAATGACGGAAAGCTTACGCAATGCTTCTTCTCCGTTCTCCGCCGTCAGCACATCCAAACCATCGGATATCAACAACTCACGCACGAGCATGCGATACGCAGCTTCATCATCAACAATCAGTACAGTCATCTACGCGCCTCCCCCAAGGCTGTGCAAATAAAACAGAGCCGGCCAATCAGCAGACGGCTCTGCGCAATCAAATTACTTCTTCTTTAGTTCCGGCTTCTCAACTTTCTTCACATCCGTTTTTTTGTCGGATGGCTTCGCCGAAGTCTTCATTTCCTTATCTTCACACTCCTTCATCTCAAGTTCCGTGCACTCTTTCTTCTCACCGCCTTCATGTGAGCAGCAACCCAATGTTGCTTTCTTCTTTGTCGTGGACTTCGTGTTCTTCTGATCCTTATCGCCTGCAAAACTGCTGCCGATAGCGAAAGCAAGAGCAACCACGAGAACGGAAAGACTGCGTGCCTTCATGATGTTCCTTTCATAATGAGATGAGGGATGTGTTTTGATTTCCAAAAAAATATAAGAGATTTCCGGCTGATTTCCGAATACAACTTCGTATAACGTATTCGCCGTCACGTTCAATGACGGCTCATTGGCAACATTCCGGGAGCTGCTTGTAGGCGGCTTCGTCGCGTTGTACGCTGTTCGCGTCGTAGCCTGCGCCGGCTATTGCGGACTCCAACGTCACAACCGTTTGTTTCGATGCAGCAAACTGCACAGCGACGACTTTCTTTTCAAGATCAACAGACGCGTTCTGTACGCCATCCAGGTGCATGAGAGTCTTCGTGATTGTCTCGACACACATATCGCACTTTACAGTCTTCACTTCGATTGACGCGGTTGCGATTTGCCCCTCCCCTTTCGGCAGCTCAGATTTCTGACAGCCTATGGTAAAAGTCAACGCAGCGAACAGAATGATGAGGTGTTTCATGTTCATTTCCTTTTGCAATTTGTTTTTGATAATGTGAACAACGATATGTTGCATCTCTCTTTTTAACTTCTGATTTTCCGGAGGCATCAATCCCCGCCTGCACGCAGAACGCTCCGGCGGGCAGGCAACAATCCATTACTCCATTACTCCATTACTCCAATTCTCCATTACTCCAATTCTCCACTTCGCAAAAATGAACCTCAGCGTTTGATGGCTCACTTCATCCAACTTGCCATCTTCGACAGCTCCAGCGTTCCCTTCTTCAGCGCTCGTTCTTTCATATAGCTGAAGAGAATCGGGGTCACGACGAGAACGTGAATCGTTGATGTGATCAACCCGCCGATCATCGGAGCGACGAGCGGCTGCATAACATCGGCGCCAACGCCTGTACTCCACATGATCGGCACAAGACCGATGAGACTTGTTCCAACAGTCATAACCTTCGGACGAAGACGAAGCACCGAACCTTCTATCGTTGCCTCGGTAATGTCTTTTTGTGTGATGGCTTCCCGCTGACCGAGTTTGTGGGCATGAATTTTTCTGTCGAGCGCTTCGTGCAAGTACACGACCATCACCACGCCTGTCTCAACGGCAAGTCCATATAACGCGATGAAGCCAACCCAAACGGCAACCGAGAAATTGTACCCGAGAATGTAGATGAGATAGACGCCGCCAATCAGCGCGAACGGAACGGAGAGCATCACGACAAGTGCTTCAGTGAACTCCTTCGTCACCAAATATAACATTACGAAGATGATGAAGAAAACAATCGGCATGAGAATCGTGAGACGCTCTTTTGCGCGAATCTGATTTTCCCATTGTCCACTCCATTGCAGCGTGTAGCCTTTCGGCAGCGAGAGTTCATTGCTCAGAACTTCTTTCGCTTCGGTCACGAAGCTTCCCATATCGCGACCGCGGACGTTCAGGAAGACGATGGAACGAAGCTGAGCGTTCTCACTTGCGATCATCGGCGGACCGGGGACCATGTCAATCGTTGCCAGTTGTCCGAGCGGCACGTATGCGCGAGACGAAACCTCGCTGCGCAAGGCACGCGACTCCGACGCTGGCGCGAGTGAAATCTGCGCCGACGAAGTGCGCGCAGCCGATCTTCCCCACGACGATTGCCCGCCACCCATTCCACCGCCCTGCATGCCGCTGCTTTGCACGCTGCCGCCTCCTCCTTCTGCCATCGAGCCGCCCTCGGAAGTTGATTCGCTCATGCCTGTGCCGCCGGTGTTCACGGGAACAAGCAAGTTCTTCAGCGCATCAACGCTGGTGCGCGACTCGCGCGAATAACGCACACGAATCGGGAAACGCTGACGTCCTTCGATGACCGTGCCGATGTTCTCGCCGCCAATTGCCGTCTCGATAATATCCTGCACCGTGCCGATGTTGATGCCGTAACGTGCAACCGCTTCACGATCGATGTTGATGTCGAGAAAGAGCCCGCCCTGCGTACGCTCGGCGTAGAGATCGGCGGCGCCCGGAACTTTGCGCAGAATTCGCTCAGACTGAATCGCGAGCCGTTCGAGCGTGTCGAGATTCGATCCGAAAATCTTCACACCCAAATCCGTTCGCACGCCGGTCGAGAGCATGTTGATGCGATTGATGATCGGCTGAGTCCAGCCGTTTCGCACGCCGGGAATTTGCAGCTTTGCGTCAAGCTCGGAGATGATGTCGTTCTTCGTGATGCCCGGACGCCATTGTTCTTTCGGCTTGAGAAGGATGATAGACTCGATCATGCTCACAGGCGCCGGGTCGGTTGACGTCTCGGCTTTGCCTGCTTTGCCGAGAACCGTTTCGACCTCCGGCAGAGACTTGATGATGGCATCCTGAACCTGCAGGATGCGATTCACTTCGGTAATGGACGCCGAAGGCAGCGTCACCGGCATGAAGAGCAAGCTTCCCTCATCAAGCGGCGGCATGAACTCCGAGCCGATGTTAACGATCATTGGAACCGTGATCAGCAGCGCGATGACGTTGATCGCAATTGTCGTCTTCCGAAACTTCAGCACCCAGCGAATAATCGGCGCATAGATGCGATTCAGAATTCTCGTTATTGGATTTTGATTTTCGGTTCTGAATCTGCCTCTCGTCAGAAGCGTCATCAGCACCGGAACAAGCGTGATAGCAATGATCGCTGAGCCGAGCAGGACGAATGTTTTGGTGAACGCAAGCGGACGAAAGAGTTTTCCTTCCTGACCTTCCAGCAAGAAAACCGGAAGGAACGATACGACCATGATCAGAACAGAAAAGAATATTGCCGGACCAACTTGCTTCGCGGAGACAATCGAGATGTCCGTAAAGTCCTTTTTCGTCAGCTCCCCTTTCGTTGCTTGTGCATGCGCGACGTTGCGGTATGCATTCTCCACCAGTACAATCGACGCATCAACGATGACGCCGATGGCGAGCGCAATGCCGCCAAGCGACATGATGTTCGACGTAATGTTGAACGCCTTCATGAAAATGAACGCAATCAACACCGCGACAGGAATCTCAATGATCACGCGCAGCACGCTTCGGAAATGCAGTAGAAAAATCATCACCATAATGCTGACGACAATTGCCGCTTCAATAAGTGCGCGATCGAGCGTGCCGACTGCGGCTTCGATGAGCTCGCTTCGGTCGTACGCGGTTTTGATTTCTACTCCGGGCGGAAGTCCGGGCGTAATCTCTTCGATTCTCTTCTTCACACGATCTATCACATCTTTCGCGTTCTCGCCGTAGCGCGCCACAACGATGCCGCCGACCGCCTGCCCTTTGCCATCCTTCTCAATCGAGCCGCGACGAATATCGCCGCCAAGCTGCACTGCGCCGATGTTGCGCACGTACACGGGCGTGCCACTTGCTCCGTTGCCCACGATGATGTTCTCCACATCCCGTGCCGACTGAATGTAGCCCTGACCTCGCACGAAATATTCCGCGTCGGAGATTTCGAGAATCTTTCCGCCAACATCGTTGTTCGAACGCATCACGGCGTTGCGAACATCGGCGAGCGAAATGCCGTAGCCCTTCATCCTGTCGGGGTCAACATCAACCTGATACTGCTTCACGTACCCGCCGACCGACGCAACCTCGGCGACGCCTTGCACTCCCTGCAAGTTTAGCTTGATGTACCAATCTTGAATCGCGCGCAGCGCGCCGAGATCGTACTTCCCCTCGACTGTGTACCAATAGACGTGACCGACGCCGGTTCCGTCGGGACCGAGTTGCATCTTCGCTCCTTGCGGCAGCGACGATTGCACGACGGAGAGTTTTTCGAGCACGCGGCTGCGCGCCCAATACAAGTCGGTGGACTCGTTGAAGATGATGTAGATGAACGACATGCCGAACATGGATTGCGCGCGGATGGCGTGAACTTCGGGCACGCCTTGCAACGCAGTCACGAGTGGAAACGTGATTTGATCTTCGACGAGCTTTGGCGAACGTCCCATCCACTCGGTGAAGACGATGACTTGATTCTCCGACAAATCGGGAATCGCATCGAGGGGCGTGTTGAACACCGCCCAAATGCCCGCGCCGATGATCAGCACATACGCAACAACGATGAGGAACCGGTTGCGGGCGGAGAAGTCGATTATCTTCTCGATCATACAGAACTCACTTTCTTCAATTTCAACATTCCATCATTGCATTCATTGCAACATGCTGCAATCGTGCAATGATTCACTCCACTATGATTTTTCCGTGTAGCATCTTCATCCCGCACGAAAACGGAATCTCTCCGCTTTCCTTCGGCGTGAACTCGATTGCTGTTGTTGCGAACGCGGCAAGCTTCCGACGAATGCCGAATTTCTCGATGACAAGTTCTTCGCTGCATCGGGAGTTTTCTTCGCGATTGAAGACGAGCTTCACCGGCACGCCTGCCTTGACTCGAATGACGTTTGGTGAATAACCATCCTTCACGCGAATGCTGACCTCTTGCGTTCCGCTGTGCGCTGAGTGATCTTCCATTGATGAAGAAGTGTTCTGTTCAACGTCGCTCGCGTTTGTAGTTGCCGATGAAGACTTGTGCCCCGCGTGCGGATCGGCGGCGGTTGGCTGCTGCAATGCGCTTTCGGAGTCGAGCAAGAAACCGCCGGTCTCGACAACATGCTCGCCCTCATCCAATCCATTCAGAATTGCGGTCGAACCGTTGCTTGTGGAACCGACGACAACATCGCGCGGCTCGAATGTATTCTCTTTCACTTCAACCCACACCACCGTGCGCTTGCCCGTTGACATGATTGCTGTCGAAGGAACCGCGAGCGCTCTCGCCTTCGGAACTGCAATCGTTGCCGTGACGAACCTGTTCGGCTTCAGCTTGAAGTGTCGGTTCGGAAATTCTGTTCGCACACGGACAGTGCGCGTTTCGGGATTGACCACAGGATCAACAAACACCACTCGTCCGGCAAACTTCTCGCTCGGATACGCCTCGGTCTTGAGCAGCACGGATTGTCCCGGCGTGACGAAGCGAATATCTTTTTCGTACACATCGAGGTACGTCCAAACAGTCGAAAGGTCGGCGACATCGTACAGAGCCTCACCGGTTGAAGTGTACTGCTGAAGGTCAACGCTCTTCTTCACCACAGTACCGCTCACGTGCGAGTAGATGGTGACCAGATTGCTCACTGCGCGCGTCTCTCTCAATGTGGCAATCTGCTTTTCGGTGAATCCCCACTGCAGCAGTTTCTGTTTTGATTGTTCGAGAAGTTGCGCCGCCGATTCGGCAAATGTCTGTGCACCGGCCTCCGCTTGTTCATGCGAATCGAGCGCGAGCAAATACTCTTGCTGCGCCGAAATCGCTTCGGGACTGTACACCTCGGCTACGCGATCGCCTTTGCGAACAGACTGACCAGTGTATGAGAGATAGAGCTTTTCCAAGCGTCCGGGGAAGCGCATGCTTATGCGTTGATAGTTCGGCTCGGAGTAGCTCACAATGCCCACGGCTTGGATGTCGCGGCTGATCTCTTTGCGCTGCGCTTGTATGACCGAGACATTCGCGATCACGCGCTGTGTCGGCGAAAGGCTGACTGACTTCAGGCTTCCGACGCCGCTTGTATCGTTGTTGTTCATTGCCGACTTCTTCACGAGCGCCATGCCGCAGACAGGACACGCGCCGGGTCTGTCCGAACGAACCGATGGATGCATCGGGCACGTGTAATACTCTTCGGCCTTCTCGCCGTCGTGTTGATGCTGCTGCACAGTGTCGGATGATTTTTGATCCGCGTTGTCGGATTTGGTGCAGCCGGCGAGGAACAACAGAGCTGCAAATGCAACCCCGCTGACAACAGACCTCATCCCCCAGACGAGGCTCCTCTGAAAAGGATGATTGTCATTTTGAGGATTCTTTGGTCGCGGAGCTTTGGTTGAGCTATGTCGAAACGCTCCCTCAGAATGACAAGTGGCAAACGTGTTTTTCATTTTCAATTCCTTTCACCTTTCATTTCAAAAATTCCAGCATAGCCGACTTCGCGTTTCAACTGAGCGATGGCTTGCTCGAATTGCATGCGCAGCATCAGCTTCTCCATCGATAGCTCGACGAGCATTCGGTACGAATCGATGAGCGTCAGAAAATCCGTGCTGCCGGTTTGGTATGCCGTCATGCTGGCGCGCAGCGCTTGCTGAGTCTGCGGCACGATCACCCTCGCGTAGTTCTCCATCTGCTTCCTTAGTGACTGCGCCTTGAGATACAGCTCGTTGATGTTTGCGCGAACCATGTTCCGCGAGTTCTTGAGAACTTCCTGCGACTTCTCAATCGAGATGTTCGCCTCTTCTACCATTGCAGCGTTGCGGCTCAGACTCCATGGTGTGAACGGAAGATTGATCCCTGCTAAGACAGTCCACCCGCGAAAATCTGCAAACGGCTGCCTCACATATTGAACCCCGACTTTGAAATCGGGCAGATATTCTTTCTTCGCTAACGAAAGCATCTCTTCGCTCTCGATGACCGAAAGCGAATCGTGCAGCAGCATGCCGCGATAACGCTGCGCGAGATATTGCAACGTGTCTTGCGTTGGAAGATACAACTCGTTGTTCGGAACAGAGGCAACCCCAAGCGTGTCAGTCGGCGGTCGGTTCAGCAATGCTTGCAACATGGACTTCATCGCAAGCTCCTGCTGGCGCAGCGTCACGAGTTGGTTATCGAGCTTTGCAATCTCGACGAACGCCTTCAACACATCTTGCTGGGGGGTTTGCCCGACGCCGTAGCGTGTCTGCGCAATCTTCGTGAACTGCTGGAGCAATCTTGCATTCTCGCGATTCAATGCAATGGATTGCTGCGCGTACCACAACTCGAAGTACCCGGAACGGAGTTTTGCGAGCACTTCGTTCGCCTTCTCCATGTGATCATGGTGTGCGTGTTCGGCTTGAATCTCCGCAATCTCGGTTTTCGTCGAGAGCTTCCCCGGAAACGGAATCATCTGCATCAGCTCGATCTTCTGCATCATCGATTCATTCCAGCGGAAGCCGGGCATTTCTTCACGCATGTATGTCAGTTCAGGATCGTCAAGCGTTCCGATCGCGCCAACTCGCGCTTCCATCGCGTCGCGGTTCAGCTCGAACGCTTTCATCTCAGGATTTTTCCGCAACGCTTCGCGGACGAGATCGTTGAGGTGAAGCGTGTCGCTGCCGCTTTGCCCGATGAGGCGCAACGGAAGAAGTAAGAGCAGAGCAAGTATGTGTTTCATAGATTTTCCAAATAAATCAGGATGAACTTGATGACTTGTCATGATAACCCTTTGACTTCGCTCAGAGTATCTCCGCGAGAATAGGATCCATGAGCAAGCCGAAATGGGCGCAATGGCCGAGAGTTCCAGATTCTTTGCCTCTCTCGAGGCTCAGAATGACATGGACGCAAAAACGCGAGGAGATTCTATATCAGAAGTGAAGAGACGAGAATAGGTATGTCTGCCGTGAGAGGCGGAGAAGCAGTTGCGGAGATTATGGATTGGGGATTAGTGATTACGGATGACGGTACGATTGTCGTCAGAATTGCGACGATGGATTTTGCCGAGTCGAACAAAGGCTGACTCGCTTGCAAGAACTCTGTCTTGTTTCTGTCGGCGGCATATTTCGTTACGCAGCAACTCTTGTCGATAACGTTCGTGATCCGGACTTTGCCAGGCTCGGCACCATCATTACACATCATGCATGATCGCGAATTGGCATACTTCATCATCGGGCAGGACGCGACAACAACCGGCAACCCGATGTTGAAGAGCGCGAACACAACCGCCAGAGTCAGGCCAATCATCCGATGTGTAAACGAGAATTTCATTTGTGTTGTTGAACGTCCCCTGTGTGTGCTTTTCGTTCCTACCAGAATTATGCCATAAGAAGCTACGTCATAACGGCTAGAATTTCAAGCCCTCAATCCCACTTTTGCGAAACAAACCTGCTTCAATCCTCAAACATGAGAATTGCTCACAAAGATAGCGAAGGCTCGCTCGCACTTCGTTACAGAATTCACGGCATGATTTGCAGATTATCTCGTCGCAGGGCTGATGAACTCCCGCCTTCGTACCGATACTCTATACGAAGGAGAATACACCATGAAACGACACGCTCTTGTCTTGCTGTTACTGGCGTTTCACTACACGCCTGAACTCCACGCACAGGATCCGATTGCTGAATGGCAGCGGCCATTTTCTTCGCGTCTCCTGCCAAGCAACAGCATTCCAGTCGCAACGTTTGTCGACTCCCATGGCAACACGTATGTTACCGGAAGAAGTCAAGGGGCTGATACTCAGATGGACTACCTCACAGTGAAGTACGACTTCAAAGGACGGGAAGTCTGGTCCGCTCGATTCGATGGGCCAACACACGGTACCGATGCGCCCGCCGCTCTCGCGGTTGACAAGAATGGAAACGTCTATGTCACGGGATCATGCAGCGCCGGCGGCTTAGGCACCGATATCGCGACAATCAAATACTCATCCACCGGGGATGAAGTCTGGGTTCATCGATATAGCGGCTCCGCGAACATGTCAGACTATGGCGTCGCGATTGCTTGTGATAACATTGGAAATGTCTTTGTGACTGGAGTAGCTTCCAAAAAAAATCCTCCAGGCGCGTACGCTACACGAATCATCACATTCAAATTGGGTGAAGATGGGGTCGAACACTGGCTTCGATTCTACAATGATTCAGAATACAGTCAGGCCTCAGGGCTTTGCATCGATAGCGTTGGGAATCTGTATATCGTCGGTACTTACCTGAAGCGACTCGCGCTTAACTCATTCCTTCAATGCCTCGTCACGCTTAAGTACGATTCTCAGGGAGAGTTGCTGTGGTCAGCAGGATATGACCCCGGCGACGGTACTCTTGCCGAGGGGAAAGACATTGCTGTGGACAAACAAGGACGCGTTACGATTACCGGTGAAGTTAGTCGCGACCCTTCTTTCCCGTTGTATCGCCAACTGTTCGCTTTCGTTGTGATCAACTATGATTCAAATGGCAATCAGCAATGGGCGGACACCTTTGGCGGAAGCGGTGAGCGCATGCGCTGCCGACCTACAGCGATGAGCGTCGATCCTCTCGGTAATATCTACATCTCAGCGATCGCGGCTCAGCATGATATGACGCTGTTGTTTGGCGAGGAGCTGTTGACTGTCAAATACACTCCGGCCGGAGCGCGCGAGTGGACAGCACACTTTAACCACGGTTACCAATCGATCTACGCTGGCGCCACTGCAATTGATCATGACGGAGGCATCTTGGTCGGTGGACTTCTGCAAAACTCGAAAGAACCTTTCTCGATCAAGAAAGTCACAGACTACGCATTCGTTCTGAAGCTCTCATCGTCTGGTGGGCGCGAGTGGGTGAAGACATTCGAAGCAAAATACTCAAGCCACATTCCCTTCCCTACTTTCTCTATGAGCCTGGGGAGCAGACTCTCGATCGCTTTTCCGACCGGGACAATTGACAGCACGACGTTTACGACATTAGCTTTTGACGAGGTCGAGAATCTTCATTGGCGAAAGAACAAATATGGAGAGAGTAAATCCGACGAGGCGGCGTATCTCCTCGAGCTGGATAGGTTGGAGAATGTCTATGTTTGTGGAATGAGCAAGGGTAGCGGCACGTCGTTCGACATTCTCACGATGAAGTATGATCTGCGCGGAAATCTTTTGTGGACGGCTCGCTACGACGGGCCGACTCACAGGGGCGATGCGCCAACAGCCATCGTTGTTGACAGCGCGGGAGATCTGGTGATCGCAGGAATAAGCTATGACGATGGACGTCCTCGGCCTGTCATCCTGAAGTACACTGCGCATGGGAGATTGGAGTGGGTGAACCGATTGAGTGGACTTAGCAACGTTCAACGCGTGTTCATTGATCCAATGGGGAACATCATCCTGTCTGTCGATGAAAGCATAGTGAAGTATGATACTCATGGCCAGGAAATCTGGAGAGTCGACCAGCGATCGTATGCAATTGGCGTCGATAGAAACTCTAACTTGTACTACATTGCCAAAGGAATCTGGAATCCGAACATCAGCACGCCAGACACCTTGTTCAAGCGAGGTCCTAATCTTGAGTCGCATTGGACACGTGTGCTCACTTCTGATGTGAACGAGGTACGCCTTGACGATCAAGGCTCGGTCTATCTATTTGGCTATGCAGGACAAGACATTAAGATCGACACGGCAGGCAACAATCTCTGGAGCATGAGTTCGGCTGGGTACGACCACAAAATAGATTCTCGAGGAAACATCTTCGAACATGGAAGCAACATGAGGTTCCGCAAGATCCGAAGCAACGGAACGCTTGCATGGGAAGGCGCTTATGCAGGACTCGACGTCGTATTCGATTACCAGCCTGGACGGAACGGCAACATTACGGCAATTGGCATGAAGGGCTCGACTTATCCGGGCACACCTACGATCAGTTCACTGGATTCAAATGGAGTGATGCAATGGTGGATTCCGCTGGATGAAGGAACGAATCCTCTTAAGGAATCATTCGGTGTTCGCACTGCGGAAGACGGCTCGGTGTACGCGATTGCCAACGGACAGCGCGACGATTTCTCGACGTATCCGGTGCTCCTCAAGTACAAGCCAGAACCACAGACTGCCGAGAGCAACCGGTCGAAATTGCCATCGGTGGTCACGTTGTCCGAAGCTTATCCAAATCCATTCAATCCGACTACCGCGATCCGGTTCACATTTCACCGCTCACAATTGACGATTCTCAGGGTGTACGATCTGCTCGGTCGCGAAATCGCAACGCTTGTGAACGAAGTGTTGACGGCGGGACATCATTCGGCGACATGGGATGCGAGCCATGTTGCAAGCGGCATCTACATCTGCAGACTGGAATCAGGAAGCGCGGTGCTCAGCATGCGGTTGATGGTCGTGAAGTGAGTGTTGTGCTTAGCTTGTGAATGCGCGCTGCACGCGGATGCTAATGTTGCAGGTGATCTCGTACGGAATTGTTCCGATCTTCTCAGCCATATCCCAGGCTGTGAGTGATTGCGAACCGTTGGCGCCAATCAGAATCACCTCATCCCCCACCGCAACGTCGTCATCACCAACATCGATCATGATGTGGTCCATGCAAACCGTCCCGACCGTAGGATAGCGCTTTCCTTTGATCAGCACTTCGCCGCGGTTCGTCAATGAACGACTGTAACCATCGCCATATCCGATCGGGACTGTGGCGACATTCGTTCTTGTTTTCGTGAAGTAGCGGCGGTTATAGGAGATGCTTGTCTGGGCCGCGACAGTTTTCATGAACGATACTCGTGAGACTAGCGACATCACAGGCTGAAGCGGCGGCGAACTAGCCATGCCGTTGCGCGGCGCGTAACCGTACAGCATAATTCCCGGTCGTACCATCGTGAAGTACGATTCGGGCAGAGCAATGATACCGCCGCTGTTTGCCAGATGTTTCAGCGGAATCTCGACTCCCTGCTTTTCGAGTTGATGAATGAGATCAGCGAACCGCTCGGTTTGCACGCGGGCGTACGTCAAGTCTTCTTCATCGGATGTTGCGAGATGGCTATAGATGCCGACGACTTCGAGGTTGCTCAGTGATGCAATCTTCGCGGCGTCACTCGCTGCAGACGCGAACGGAAATCCCAGGCGGCCCATGCCCGAGTCGATCTTGAGATGCACTTTTGCTCGCCGCTTTATCTTGCCGGCAATCGAGCTTACGGCGTCGGCGCTTTCGCGATTGGCAATCGTCAGATCAAGATCGTCGATCAACGCCCGTTCGATCTGTTCGACGATCGGCACTTCAAACACGAGGATCGGATGCTTAACGCCATCGCGACGCAACAACGTCCCTTCGTCAACGCGGGCGACGCCAAGATACGCCGCGCCGTTGCGCGCGGCTTCGAACGCAATCGTCCGCATGCCGTGGCCGTAGGCGTTCGACTTCACGACTGCCATGATCTTCACGTCGTTCCCGACGCAGCTTCGCACGACACCCAGGTTGTGCCGGAATGCCGGGAGACTGATCTTCGCTTTGGTTGGATGAGGAGACGTTATCTGAGCCATAGGTCGTTTGCAGGAAGTGTGTGATTCAATATGACAACATCACCGACGAATTTCAAGATGGAGGGAGAAGATCGTGCTTGCGACTCGCTCACTATTTCATCAAATTACGACACCGAAAACACTCGACCATCACTTGCGCAAAACTGCATGAGCTTCCCAAAACCATTTTACCGCTGGCGACCTCATCCATGGCACGGCCTGGAGATCGGACCCGCGGCGCCGCAGATCGTTCACGCGTTTATTGAGATCACGCCGTTTGATTTGATGAAGTATGAAGTCGATAAAGCGACAGGCTACCTGCGAGTCGATCGACCGCAACGGACGTCATCCTTGCCGCCGTCGTTGTACGGATTTATTCCGCGCACGTACTGCGCTACCCGCGTCAAAGAGCTTTCGAGCGGCGCTGCTCGCGGCGACGGCGATCCGCTCGATATCAGCGTGCTGAGCGAGAGGCCGATCAACCGCTCGGAAGTGATTCTTAACGCCCGCGTCATCGGCGGCATTCACATGATCGATCACGGCGAGGCTGACGACAAGATTATTGCCGTTCTGGAAAACGACAATGTTTGGACGAACGTCAAAGAAATTGACGATGTCGCCCCGGTCATCATCCAGCGACTTCGTCACTACTTTGCCACGTACAAGACGATGCCCGGAGAGCCATCGCACGTTTCGATCGAGCGCATCTACAACTGCGAGCATGCGCTGAAAGTCGTGCAGGCTGCCATCGACGACTACGATGAGGTGTTTGGGAAGTGAGTGTGAGGGCTGTTCTTTACAAATACAATCCAGCGATTCCACGACGCTGGTTGCTGATCGTTGCAGGTTTGCTCTGGACTTCGGTGGGAACGATGCTCTGCCTGCGTGCAATTGGCTGGCTCGATGTGTTGCACGATGATATGGCGCCGCTGTTCGCGCTCTGCGGATTTCTCATCGCCATCGTGGCACACAGGTTCATGCTGACGAAAGCTGCGCGGCGCAACGCCAATCGCATCTCATCGCTTCCTGAGCGTGCGTGCATGTTTGCCTTCACCACGTGGCGAGGATATCTGATGATCGGCGGCATGGTTGCGCTGGGGCTGTTGCTGCGGAATTCGAGCTTCCCCCGAGAATATCTCGCTGTGCTGTATTCGGCAATGGGCGGGGCGCTCGTGCTTTCGAGCTTTGTGTTCTACTACACCTACTGGAGTTTGACGCGCACGTAACGCACCTGAAACATACATGGAGGATGAACGATGGAAGCTGCGACCGAAGCCCGATCTCTGCTGCTCGAAAAAATTCGAGACGGCATTCGCAAATCCGATCTGCAGTCCACGACGCTCAAAAAGAAAAACTCCAGGTACATAACAGTCGGCATTATTGCAAGCGCATTGAGCACGGTGATCGCCGGAGTCACCGCTGCTATTGGTCCTGTCGTCGCGCAGGGTCCGCCCGGTTGGAAGCTGACCTGCGGTCTGGTGGCAGTCTGCGCCGGCGTTGCGACGGTCTTCAATGGCCTGCAGCAGCAGCTCTCCATCGCAGAAAAGCTGGCAAAGGCAAACTCCTGTTCTGGCAAGCTGCACTCGCTGGAGTTCGCGCTAGCTATTGACAACCGCGATCCTTCAGAAGTGGTGAAGGAATACGAGACATTGATTTCGACGTATCCTGAAATTATCCTTTGATTCTTCGCGCGTGAGCGCTCTGTTTGGTTGAATTCTGAATTACATGAAGTTAGGAAATTACGCGCACGTTTCTCTCTCGGTGCACACGCTTCGCGAATCGCTTCCGTTCTACGCAGCTCTTGGATTTTCGAGGCTCTTCGGAAACGACGATCCGCAGCCGTGGGTGCTGCTGAGTGACGGCGTGCTGAATGTGCATTTGTACGAGTCGTCGTTTCCATCGCCGGCGCTGCACTATTTTTCTTCGTCAATGAACGCAAAGGTCGCGGAGCTGGGCCAGCAAGCCCTGAAGCTGCAGGAACAGATCAGCAAGGACGGCACGAGACGACAACACACGCTTGTCGATCCGAACGACATGCATGTTGTGTTGATGCATCACGACGATGCCGACATGCCGCGACCCGAAGGCTCGTCCCGGTCGGTGCTCGGAACATTTGCAGAGATCAGCATCAGCACAAACAATCTCGCCGGCTCGGCTGCATTCTGGAAATCCATCGGCTTCACCGAGAGACACGCATCCGCGAATCCATATCCGTGGACGATCATGAGTGACGATATCCTGACGGTCGGTCTCCATCAGACTTCGACGTTCAACGCACCAGCGCTCACGTATCTCACGATGTCCGTGTCGCAGCAGATCGCTCAGCTGAAATCGATAGGGGTTGCGCTCACACACGAAATCAAAGGTCGGTCGGGAGAACTCGCGGGAGCAATCCTCAACGCGCCTGACGGACAACTGTTCTTTCTGCTTCAAGGGAAACCATAAGTCATCATATCTGAAGGTCAGTCATGAAACGTTCGGCAAGCAATCTATTCTCATCACAAGATTCCCAACGCATCGAAGCGGCGATTGCCGAGGCGGAGAAACTTACGTCCGGCGAGATTGTGCCCTATGCCGTCTCCTCGAGCGATGAGTATGAAGAGGCGCTCTGGCGTGCAGGCATCCTTCTGGGAGCGTTCACACTCGGTGTGTTTGTGGCGATACACAACTTCTCAACCTCGTGGCAGACGTTCGAGTTAGTTCAAGTGGCGGCAGCAACACTTGGAGCTTCACTCGCGGGCGTGCTGTTCGCGCGTTACTGGCAGAGTGCAACTCGTTTCTTTGCTGGCCGCGATACAATCCAGCGCAGAACCATGCAGCGTGCGATGGAAGCTTTTCTGGCGGAAGAAGTGTTCAAGACCCGCGACAGAACCGGCATTCTCCTTTTCCTCAGCCTGCTGGAGCATAAGGTTATCGTGATGGGCGATTCGGGAATCAATGCCATGGTCAAGCAGGAAGAATGGGATCACGTGGTGAAGAGAATCGTTGACGGCATTCGTTCAGACAAAACCGCCGACGGCCTCATCGAGGCAATCCGCGAATGCGGCGAGCTGCTGAAGCGACAGGGCGTGACGATCAAAGCCGATGATGCGAACGAACTGAGCAATAAGATGAGATCAATGGATCGCTAACGCTACCACTCCTCAATTTTCATCGCCAACCGATAGCAACCGTACGCGACAAACGGCGCACCCGCAACGTCGATCACGTAGTGAACATGCTGCCACACCACGGCCAACGCAACGACGAGTGTGAAGAGCAAGAACATCGCCTTCAGTTTTCTCTGCCGCGTGACAAGGAGGAGAATAAACATGGTCGATGTGTGTCCTGAGAAGAAAAGGTCTTTTGTCGGCGCGTTGCCGTCGCCGAAGAACTGCACCAGCGGATCCTGAAGCACAATCAAGCCCTCGGGCGGATTGAGCGGCACAAGATACATCATCGCCCCCCTCGCCCACACCATGATCGTGTACGACTGAATTGCCAGAAGAAGATCTCGCGGTTTGTTGAAAAGCGTCGCGATTGCGACAAGAACTGCAACGTAGATCAAGCCAAACGTTAGCCATGTCAGGTCCACCGGCGTAATCATCCGCAGAATCGGATCCGCAAGCGTCACGCCGGGGCGCGCTTCCACCCAAATTAGGAATTTCGTGAAGAAGCTGAGCGTGAGTATCAACGCGAGAATCGAAAGAACCGCTTGTACCCTGAATCGCGATTCAGCGAGTTCGGCTTTCCAGACTTCGATAAGAGTGTTCATTCAGGATTGAATGATGCTTTGAGAAGAGAATGCGGTCGCACCACCGCTCATGTATAGGTACAAAAAGCCCTCTCTCCGGTCAAACGGAAAGAGGGTCATCGCATACCTCCGAATCTCTACTTCTTCTTTGAAGCAACCTTCGTCGAGAGTTCAGTTTCAACTTTTCTGTAGTTTTCGATTGCAGAGGTCGCGCCGCTCAACGCGCCGTTGATTTCCTGAGTCGCTGAGGCAAGATCGTCCTTGCTCTTCTTCAGATTCGAAATCACTTCATCGAATTTCATCTTGTCCAGATCGGGCATCTTGTAGGCCCCGATCCATGCCGTCACGTTCTCCTTCACTGACGTCAGGCGATCTTTCGCGGAATGCAATTGCGTCACAACATTCGTTATGGATACTGTATCTTTGGGAAACTTCCGGGCCAACGTGTCCGCACCGGCAAGCGTCGAGGAAACTTGTCCGCTCACGTCATCGAGCTTGTCAAGGGATGAATGTGTGTCGTTCACTAAGTTCGTCACTTCAGTCGTCAAGTCAGCAACCATTTGCTTTTGCTCTTGCGAGGGACCGCAACCGAGGACGGCAATCAGCAACGCGGCGGTCAAGAGAACAGCCAACTTCTTCATAAGAGTCTCCACGGAGTTTGGATGATAGTGAGTGATGAAATGCGACGCCAATATAGCGGAAATGCTTCTGCAAGCAAATTAAGTCAGACTTAAATCTTCTTAATTCGATTCGTAAGGAGTGCAATCACAGCAGCATGTGTTCCATACGACCTTCGCAAAAAGCGCGCAGGGTTCAGGAGTGAGGAGAGCAATCATCGCAACATGCATTCTCGTTCGCGGCTTTCTCGAAGCACTCCTTCCCTTCCTTGAATGAGAAGTACGCCAAGCCAAATGTCGCGACGGTGTCGACATGCGGCACGTGGAAAAGTTCATACACTCCGCTGGAAGCGAGCAGCACGAGAGACATGTAGATGCACACGCGTGTGCAGCCCGCATCGGCAATGATGGGCTGTGAGTTAAGCCGGCGACCGACATGGAGCTTACCGTACATCAACGCGTACATGACTGCAATCGAAACAATTGAGATGACGATGCCCCAGAACGTTGTTTCCGGTTGATGGTTGGTGATGATGTTGATGATGGCGCTGATGAGAAGTCCGGCAACTAGCAAATAGAACGAGTAGCCGGTAACCTTCAGCGCTGTGCGTTCAAAGTCGTCGCGCACAGTATTTTGATTTTGTCTGATACGAATAATCATGTGCGCAATACCAAAACCGGAGAGCGCCTCAATGAAGCTGTCAACGCCGAAGCCGAACAACGCAAGCGTCTCATCCTCATAACCAAAATACGTGGACACCAGGCCCTCGCCAATGTTGTACACGATAGTGAAGATGCTCAACGCAAACGCTATCGAGTACAATCGTCTCTGATCTGCCTCTACGCTTAGGGGTATTGATGTTTCCATCTCTTATCCAATTATTCGCTGATACATTTCGGGATCTGTAATTCCTTCTGTTGAAAAGAGAAGAACCCGGCTGTCCGCGTCGAGCGCAAGTCGCTTCCTCGCATCGCTGTCATCGCTCAACATTTCCAGCAGCGCTCCCAACCCTGCTGCGCCTGTTTCTCCACTGCTGATGTTGCAGCGCTTAAACATCCGCATCGCCTCCTTCGCCGGTTCGTCGGGGATTGACACGAAGCAGTTCATGCCTTGCCGAATGATCGGAAATGAAATCAGCGAAGGTGAATCGCAATTCATTCCCACCATCATCGAGCAATGCGGTCCGGGCGCTTTCGTCATCTTCCCCGCCTTTACCGATTCGAGCAAACACGCCGCTGATTCAGGCTCAACTCCGACGATTATCGGCTGATGTTCCTTAGCTCTGTAATGTCGAATAACAGCGTCGGCGAACGATCCGTTTCCTATTTGAACAAGTACATGCGTCGGATCAGTTTCATTCCGCTCGCGTAGCTGCTGGTCGATTTCCCACATCATCGTGGAATAGCCCTCGACGACGAAGCGGGCAGTCTTTTCATAGCCTGGCCAACTGTTGTCCTGAATGTGGATGCCGCTGCATGCCACCGCTTCACGCGCAGCAATCGCAACCGCGTGATCGTACGTCCCATCAACGATACTCACCGCTGCGCTTTCACTTTCGATGCCGGCGATGCGGGCTTGTGCCGTTCCTTTCGGAACAAAAACTCGGCTGCGCAGCCCGAAGAGTCGTGCAGTCCGCGCGACCGCTCGACCGTGATTCCCATCTGTCGCGGCGAACAGCACAGGCGAATCATAAATTCTCGCCGCAAGCTCATCGATTGTCAACCAACCATGAACAAGCTCAGGGTGACGTTCGCAGAACTCACGATACGTCGCCCACGATGCACCAAGAATCTTGAACGCAGGTAGCCCCAGGCGAAACGATTCGTCCTTCACGAACACCTTCCCGACGCCAAGTTCTTCCGCCAACGAGCTGAGTGAATGAAGCGGCGTCGTAGCGTACGCAGGAAGCCGCCGATGAAACTCCATCGGCAGTCTGCTCGGCGGTGGAAACTTTATGTCTGCTTCAACTGAAGGATTGAAGAATATCATTTGATGAATGCGTCGAGAGTGCCCCTCAGCTATTGTAACAGCAGCAGCTTTTTCGTTTGAACGAAACTTCCTGATTCAAGTCGGTACAGATAAACGCCGGATGCATGACCATTCGCGTTCCACTGCACGGAATGAGTCCCCGGTTCCATCACCGCATTCACCAACGTAGCCACTTCGCGACCGAGAATGTCGAAGACCTTCAGTGTCACAAATCCCAAATTCCAATCTCCAAATTCCAGGTCGGATCCGTATTGGAATTTGTGATTTGGGATTTGAAATCTGATCGTTGTTGTTGGGTTGAACGGATTCGGATAATTTTGCATAAGCGTCGGCGTCAACGCCAGTTGTTCGCCAGGTTGAACTTCCGACGGGCCGGGATTGCCGAGAGTGCCGTCGAGGTTCACGCGCTGTCCGTACACTCCGTTGTCATCGAGACGCTTGTCGGCCCACACGACCAACGATGCACCTGCCGCTGTGATTGCCCCGGTGAGTCTTCCCTTTCCACTGACGAGCGACGAAATATCTTTGATGGCGCCACCCCACAGCATGTTGCCGTTACGATCCGTACGAAAGCCCTTGACGACGTGAGTTGTTCCCGTTACGAGTTGGAGATAGTAAACAACTGCGGATGAATCCTTTCCGTACGCTCGCACGAACGACGGCTGTGTCGAACGTTCGAGCTGCTTGAACGCAACGCCAGAATCAGCCCATACGCGATCGCCGGTCGGCGAAAATTTTTGTCCGTACACTCCATAATCTCGTTGGAAAGCCGCGTCAGTTTCATACCAAAACATATACGTCTCTCCTGTCATCGGAGTAAATGCAACCCACGCATCGTTGTGCAACCGACCCGACAGCGTAGATCCGGCTGACCCGTTTGTTGGAAAAAGTTTCGTGCCGGTCGAAGTGATGCGTTGAACATTCGAGAACGAACTTCCTGTGCTGTTCCTGTCGTCGTGCCACACACACAATGCGCCGTTGTTGCCGTCGGGAATCATCTTCGGCACAAAGAAGCCGGACACGCGGCCAAGGCCATACACAGTGTCAGGATTCGCGTTCCACACCGATGCGCCTGCGGCGGAAATCTTGCGCGCGTAGATTCTGTAGTTCGAAGGACTGATGAACGTTCCGGTGTAGCCTGAGTGCGAAAGCAAGACGCTGCCGTTATCAGAGCGAACGATGTTGGGATAATCAAGATTCTCGCTTCCGCTTCCCGCCCAGAGAATCGGATCAGCGCCCCACTGCCTCACTCCTGCCGCGTTGAGTCGTTGCATTGCGATCTTCCTTGGCGTGGAACTAAAAATCCATGCGAACACAAAGCTTCCGTCAGATGTCGCCACAACTTTCGGATTGGGTTGAAAGGTCGATGAGGAAGTCGAAAGCGCAACGCCATTCGCTCCCCATCGGAAGTCGCCGTTGGGAGAAATTCTGTAGGCGAACGGTTCAATCGATCCGCCGTTGCGAATATCGGTGAACACGACCACAGCGTTGTTGCTGTCATCAACCGCAAGGTCATAATCGACAGTCGATGTGTTCTGCGGATTGGCGCTGATCAACAACCCCTGCGATGCCCATTGCTTGACACCCTGAGCATTGAGCCGTTGCATGAAGACTTTGTAACCGCCGCCTCGAGTGTCGAACCACGACACGTAGCATCCTCCGTCGCTCGTCGCTACGATCTTCGGCAACTCCTGACTGCCACTCGTATCGGCGATCGCGAGATTGACGTTTGCATCCGACGACCATTGTGCAAAAGCAGACGTCGCTGCGACAACAGCAACGAGGAACAACGATAAAGTAGAAATTCGCATGGCAAAGCCTCCTAACGTTCTTGAGATGGTGAAGTGTCGATGTGGGAATGACGAATGCAAATCTACGGATGCAGAAAAGACAGAACAGCACGAGCAAACGCTTCAGGCTTGTCGGCATGAACCCAATGACCTGTCCCTTGAATGGTAACGATCTTCGAGTGAGGAAACAACCTTCGCAGGCGCGGCTCATCGTCATGAACAATGTATCTGGACTTTTCGCCTTTGACAAATAGCGTCGACTTCGTGAATCTTCCCTCCGCCGGAATGTCGTCGGCGATCTCGGGATAATGTTTTTTGATGATGGAGAGATTCACTTTCCATTTCAAGCCGCCAGAGTCCGTGCGGGTGAGGTTTTTCAGAATGAACTGTCTGAGCGCGTAGTCGGGAATGCGCTTCGCGATTTCAACATCAGCTTCATGGCGGGTCGTGAGATCCTTCAATTTCAAGGAGCACATCGCTTCAAGAATTTCATCATGCGCGTTCGGATATTTCCGCGGAGCAACATCGACGACCACTAACTTGTCAACCAGATCAGGATGAGTCAGGGCAAATTGCATCGCCGTCTTCCCGCCCATCGAGTGACCAAGAATGTGGGCAGAAACAAGGTGATGTTCGTGCATGAAGTCTCTCACATCAGCAGCCATCACTTCATAGTTGAACGTATCGCTATGAGGCGATTTGCCGTGATTCCGTTGATCGATGGCGAAGACTTTGAATCCGGCCCCGGCGTACATCGTACACTGCGTTTGCCAGTTGTCCAGCATGCCAAGCAAGCCATGCAGGATGATGACGGAGTGGCCGGCGTGACCGTAGATTTTGTGATGAAGATGAAGCATGGCATTTGAGATTTATCTCGAAATCGAAAGCTCTTTGATGATTGTCTTTCCATCCGCGAGAGTCACGAAATTGAAACATGGCGGATGAACTTCGTCCTGTTCCACCTTCGCGTGCGCCGGCCACGAATGAAACTGCCCGATCGTGCTTGCAACGCTGGAATACAGGATGCCATCTCTGAACACTTGCATGCCGCGATGCACATGTCCAAAGAACACGCCGCGAATATTATTACGGAACGGAATGAGAGCCTGATGGAATTCTTCTCCGTTCAGGAGCAACATCGCTTCATCCAACCACGTGGAATCGAGCGCAAATGGCGGGAAGTGAATCAAGATGACGACATTGTTCTCAGCTGCGGCAAGCTCGCGCCTCAGGAACGCGAATTGATGCTCAGCGAGAATTCCGTGAGGATCAATCTCGTCGGGGCCGCGAGCATCGAGAGCAACGAAGCGAACTCCGCGTTTCTCGAATGTGTACGAGAGCAAGTCGGGACGGTCGCTCGCGAATTGTACTTCCTCCTTCAACAGATGCTTTCGAATGCAGCGCGACACGTCATGGTTTCCGGTGACGTAGTAGATCGGAACATGCAACCGCGCAAACACGTCGGCAGCAAGTGTGTATGCGTCATCGTCAGGAAGTGATGTGATATCTCCGGTGTGAACGACAAAGTCCGGCCGAGTCGGGATTGCGTTGATCGCTTCGACGATGCGCCTCGCGTTGAGGTAGGGGTTGCAGCCGTAGAGACTGAATTCCTTCGTCGGACCGAAATGCGTGTCGCTGATATGGACAAAGCGGAGTGGTTCGCTCATGCACTTTTGGGGGTAGTCGGTAGTTTCCTCTGACGAATGAAGATCGGAATTTCAGGGGAGTTCAACAAGGCTTCCGTCGAAACGGTCAACGGGCTATGCCGGCGGTGTTTTGATGGCCTCGGTCCAGATTTGAAGATGATCTTTCGGAATCGTGCGCGGGTCTTCGAATCCCCACTCCACAATATCTTTCAGATACTGTTCACGGGAGATCAGCGTTCCGTAGCAGATGCGCTCGGCTTGAGTGGGACCGCTCAGCTCGCGAGCAAAACGGCTCAGCAATTCTTCAAACACCCACAACGGA
>JACRFA010000081.1 GCA_016218065.1 Ignavibacteriota bacterium
CGAATCGACAAGGAGAAGGGTATCGCAGCGTATGAGCTTTTCATCAAGCAGTATCCCGAGAGTGTGTACCTTGACGACGCCGTTGCCGACATGAATGAGAACATGACGCTCGTCGTTACTCCCGGGACCGAAAATATCCGGGTCAAGACGGCGCCTGGCGCATACGCTTACAGCTTCGGCTCGACTGTGAGGTCGAGCGAGCGATCACTGCGACAGGTCGAACGCGCGATGCGCGCGACGGAGCGTGAACTTCGCCGCACAGGCGTTGCAACACCGCGGCCGCCGATGGCATGGGGCTTGCGTAGCGAACTGCAAACAAAGAAGAAGCTCGATCCGCAGACGCGCCTGAAGCTGGACGCTTTGTACGCGCTCGGAGAGTCGGAGAACGACAAGGACGCGTTTGCCACGCTGAAGGAGGTGGCGCTCGACAAATCGCAGCCGGAGATCATACGCATAGCGGCGATCGAATCGCTCGAAGACTTCCACAAGTTCGACGTACTGCCGATCTTTCTTGAGGTTGCAAAGTCGGACGGCGAGGAACTGCAGGTCATCGCCATCCACTCTATTGCCGATATCGGATCGGACAAAAACAAATCCGTCGATGCTTTGATTTCTTTGTTCACTTCCTCACCCAAGAAGGAGAAGCAGCAGCAATCGTCGCTCTATGCCATTGCAGACATCGGCAACGACAAAGCCGTGGACTTTCTCGTGAAGATTGCGACAACACACGACAACTATGAGCTGCGCAGCGACGCGGTGTACTACCTGGGCAATATCGGCAACGCGAAATCACGCGCAGCGCTGCAACAAATCTTGAAAGCCAAATAGGGAAAGGCGGGAGCTATGCACTCGAACTCTGCGAGAGATTCTCTGCCGGGATTCAGGTTCACCGGCATCGTGGTTCTTCTGGTTCTTTCACTCAGCGCGCCGGCATGCGCACACAAAACGGAGAGCGGAGACAATGGCATCATGGTCTTTGCGAGCGACAAAGGTCGCGGCTGGCTTGGTGTTGGGTTCAGGCGATTCAACTTTCAATTCGACAATGATCTCGGCCCCTTCTCAACCGAGCAGTTCGATGGGTTTCATTTTGATGCCGATGAACTGAAGCATGAGATTGAGAGCCTGAAGGAACACCTGGGCGACGACATCTACGACTTGCGCGAGAAGCTGAGAAGGGAATTCAAGCACGTCCGGAAATCGGTCATCATCTGAGTTTATTCCGTGGGGACGGGGCATGCGCCGTCCCTGCGGAAGATCAGCTGGTGGCCCAAAAGAAACAAATCACAAATTCCAATTTCCAGACAATTTTCAAATCCCAAATCCGAAAGCATCATCACTCCAACATTCCAACATTCCAACACTCCAACACTCCAACACTCCAACACTCCATCACTCCATCAAACATCCTTCCCTTCGGTTTTCTGTAATCCAGAGTTTCCGTATCATGCACCATGTACGATGTGAGTTTCTTTGACACATCGTTTGATCAGAACGCATTGGTATTTTGCTTTCCATGAATTCAGACGAGGGACGGGACACGAAGTCGGGAATGCAGTTTCAGGATGAACTGTTTGCCAAAACGTTGCAGAGCGAACGGCTACGCGCCAAGCTTCTTGCGGGCGCGGGCTGCGTGCTTTCCGCTGCTTTCCTTGCTGCCTACTATCTGGTCGATTCCGAGTTCACGCAACTCCTGCGCTCGACAACATCTCACACGTGGATCATGGGATTGTCGATGGGCTTGGTCTTGTATGAATTGGCGATCGTGACGATTCTTGGCCGCTTCATCCAACACAGAAAACATTCGCCGACTCCGGTTCGCTATCTCAACAGTTTCATCGAAACAAGTATGCCGTCCGTCGCCATCATTGTTACAAGGTAACCGGGGACGTTGTTAACGTCGCCGCACGAATCGAGCAACTCAACAAAAAATTCAACTCCCAGCTACTTGTCTCTGAAGAGGTTCTGAATAAGCTCGGCGATCATCCACACACCGTGAGTCTCGGTCCAATAGCCGTAAAAGGACGGGAACGACCGGTGGAAGTTTTTGAATTAATCGGATAAGTCCCACACTACAACACATGACAACAACAATGTCCCCACGACACTACATTCTTGCCGAAACCACGTGGCAGTCAGTTCAACAACGCTCGTACGCTGTTGCTATTCTTCCCTGGGGCGCGACGGAAGCGCACAACTACCATCTGCCATACGGAACAGACGTGATTGAAACTAATTTCATTGCAGCCGAGTCGGCACGACGCGCGTGGGAAGCCGGCGCCTCCGTTCTTGTGCTGCCCACAATTCCGTTCGGGGTGCAGACGGGACAGCTCGACATTCCGTTTTGCATCAACATGAATCCGAGCACGCAAGCGGCGCTGTTGTCCGACGTGATTGCTTCCCTCGAACGTCATCAGGTTCAGAAACTTGTCATCCTCAACGGTCATGGGGGAAATGATTTCAAAGCCATGATCAGAGAACTGCAGCCGAAGACGAGCATGCTGCTCTGCACAATCAACTGGTGGAATTGTCTCGACACCAAACCGTACTTCGATGAGCCTGGCGATCACGCGGGCGAGTTGGAGACGAGCGTGATGATGCACGCCGCGCCGCAGCTTGTTCTGGCATTGGACGCAGCCGGCGATGGCCGCGAGCATCGCTCAACAGTGAAGGCGTTTCGTGAAGGCTGGGCCTGGACGCCGCGGCCATGGACGAAAATCTCGGATGATACCGGCGTCGGAAATCCAAAGCGCGCAACGGCGGAGAAGGGGAAGGCATTCAGCGACGCAGTCGCCGAACGGATTGCATCATTTCTTGTGGAGCTTGCCGCCGCGAATCCGAATGAGTTGTATGAAAGGTAGCGATTCCTTGTACTCTGAGACCTTCTGGAGAGCGTGCAGGCACGAAGGTGCACGACGATTCTTATCATACAAGCAAAAATCACTTCTGCACGCCGGAGTGCCTTGCCGTCCGGCAGCGTTTCGGCACGCAGGCGTGAACTTCGTGGAAAAGGAATAGGAGCTTTACAACAACCTGCTAGATTCTTCGGCTCTGGAAAGCGAGCCTCAGAATGACGATCATTATACGCGCAGCACCTTTGCGCCGCGGATTTTTCGCTGCTTTAGTTCCTGAAGCGCTCGGTTGGCATCGACAAGCGCGTACTCCTGCACTTCGGGCTTGATGCGCATCTCTGCCGCGAGGTCGAGGAACTCACTCACATCTCTACGACTCACGTTTGCGACGCTCTTGATTTCCTTTTCCATCCAGAGATGCGTCGGGTAGTCGAGCCGCGAGAGAGATTCTTTGTCGGCATCTTCCTTTCTGATCGCGTTGATCACCAGTCGCCCGCCCGGGGCGAGATTTCGCATCGCTTCAACTACCGGTAACCACGTTGGCGTTGTATCGATGATGGCATCGAGTTTCTCGGGCGACTCGTCTTCCGTCGCGCCGGCCCATACAGCGCCAAGCTTGCGGGCGAAGTCTCGCTCGTTTTCATTTCTCGCAAACACAAACACACGCGTGCGGGGGAACTTGTGTCGCACCATCTTCAACACCAAATGCGCCGACGCGCCGAAGCCGGTGAGTCCGAGCAGTTGAGCGTCGGCAATGTTGGTCAGTCGCAATGAGCGATACCCGATTGCACCCGCGCAAAGAAGCGGCGCAGCTTCTGAGTCGGAGAAGTTTGGGGGAACTGCAAACGCGAAGTCTTCATGGACTGTGATGTACTCAGCGTAGCCGCCATCAGCGTCGCGGCCTGTTGCTTTGAACTCAGCGCAGAGATTTTCATTGCCTGCCCAACAATGCTTGCACGTTCCGCATGCAGAGAAGATCCACGCAACGCCGATGCGATCACCGACGCGAAAGCGAGTTGCCTTCTCGCCCAATGCCTCAACCATTCCGACAACTTGATGACCGGGAATAATCGGGAGAGCCGGCGGCGGAGTGCGACCTTCGATCTCGTCAAGCTCGGTATGACAAACGCCGCACGCGGAAACCTTGACGAGCAGTTCTCTCGGTTTCGCCGTCGGGACTGGAACATCTTCGAACAACAGCGGCGTGGAATCGGATTCGAGACTGGTGAGCCTATGAAGCCGCATTGATTTCATGGCCGCCTTCATCGCATTTGATGAAATCATCGCATTTGATTATCATGGTGACAACTATTGGAGTGAACATGCCCACAACTATTGCTCGCATGACCAAGAAGGAATTCGCCGGCATGCTGTCGAATATTGTCGAGCAGAAACTGATTGAGCTGTTTGGCGACCCCGATGATGGCCTGGTGATGAAGGAACCTCTCCGCCGAAGATTGGTACGTCAAAAGAATGCCGTCGCAAAGGGTGAACGCGGAGAGGACTTCTCGACAGTCCGCAAACGACTCGGGCTATGACCTGTGTACTCCATCCAAATTCTAAAGCCTGCCTCAAGGGAACTCGCGAAACTCGATCAGCCAACCGGAAAGAGGATAGTAGATCGCATTCAATGGCTCGCCACAAACCTCGACTCAACAAAACTC
>JACRFA010000001.1 GCA_016218065.1 Ignavibacteriota bacterium
CCGGTGCGAAGAGTTCCGGAGCAGTCGTGAAGAAGTAGAAGGGAAGATTGTGGGACAAGATGTACAGGGAGAGAAGCGCAAAGCAGAATACGACAAGACCAATGAACCCGCGGTTGCGAAGCAAATCCTTCCTTCCGGTCGTGAAGATATAAGCGAGAATCGTCAGCGAGTACGGAATCAGGTAGAAGAAGAAGTAGAAGGCGAATTGCAGAGCGGGATTGTGCGAGAGAAGCCGGCGTTCAAGACCGAAGCCGAAGTTTGCAACGAACGAGGCGAGCAAGAGAACGCCGACAAACGAGAAGTAGCGGACGTTCCACTCGCGACGAAAATAGTCGGCAAGAAAAGCAACGATCGTTCTCATTGCAGGCATTCAGCCGAAGTTTAGTTCGCTTTCTTTTTTTCTTTCGCTTTGATCTGCATGAGCTGAGCGATGATGCTCATGAGCTTATCTCCGTCGATGGGCTTCTGCAGAAACGCGTCGATGCCGGCGGCGATCACTTCCTTTGATGAATAGAACTGCGAGTACGCGGTGACCATGAGAATGGGGAAGAGAGGCCACTGCTTCTTGACGCGTCGCGAGAACTCGATGCCGTTCATCTTCGGCATGTCGAGATCAACGATCGCAAGATCGGGCAGGTCGCGATGCATGGCTTCGAGCGCCTGTTCCCCGTTTCCCGCTTCCAGTACGTCGAAGTCGCTTGAGACGAGCAGATGCTTGAGTGCAAGCCGGAAATCTTCGTTGTCATCGATTAGCAAGATTCGTGTTTTCATGTTTACCTGCTAGTGGTTGTTCTTACTGTTCTTGTTTCCGTTGATCGCCTCGCGGACGGCAGAGACTGCCAGCGCAATCTCCGTCGCCGAATTGTAGAAGTGGGGAGAGAATCGAAGTAGTCCGTTCCGCAGAGCAAGTGTAATGTCCTGGGCGAGCAAGCGTTTGAATACAGCTTTCGCGTCGATGCCTTCTGGAAGTTTAACGGTGACAATTCCGGCGCGCTGACTTTGCGCGTGCGGCGTCACGATTGCCAAGCTATGGAGTGTTTGCAGACTGTTGATCAACATCTGTGTCAACGCGAGAATCTGATCCTGAATTCGCTCGATGCCGAATTCTTCGATGATCGACAACCCGGCGTCCATCCCCCAGATGCCGGGGATATTGCGCGTGCCTCCCTCGAATCTTCGCGCCGATGTCGCCAGCGGCTGCGTGAAGTTGGTGAAGTCCCACGGGTTATCAACCGCGAGCCAGCCAACATACGCCGGCTCGATGCGCGACTGCATTTCCTCAGTGATGTACAGCCAGCCCGTTCCTTGCGGCCCGAGCTGCCACTTCTGACAGCCTGATGCGAGCGCATCGATCTTCATGCGCTGCACGTCGATCTGCACAGCGCCGACCGCTTGTATTCCATCCACCACAAAAAGAATGTTCTTGCTTCTGCAAAGTGATCCGACCGTCTCCAGATCGGCGCGATACCCCGTGAGAAACTGGACGGCGCTCAAGGCAACAAGCCGCGTCTTTTCGGTGAGATGGTCGGCAATAAGTTGAGGAGTCGGATGCCCTTTGCTCTGCGGAATGACATCGATCTCGACGCCATGACGCTTGAGTGCGAGAAAAGGCCAGACGTTCGCCGGGAACTCCGCCTCGTGCAGCAAGATCCTGTCTCCCGATTTCCAGGAAAGTCCCGACGCAACAACGTTGATCGCGTCCGATGTGTTCATGCAGAAAGCAATTCTCTCGCTCGACTCTGCATTGATCAGCCGCTGCACGCGCGATCGGCACTCCTGCATCTTCGCGACGTCAAGCTCATACGTCTCGATCACCCCGGTCGAGCGTTCGTTGAGATGCGAGGTCATCGCATCGACAACACGAGTCGCCATCGGTGCAGACGACGCGTGATTGAAATAGATCTGGCCGTGTTGAGTATGTGGAAAGAGATTCTTGGCCCTGCCAAGCAGTTCGTCGGGAAATAGCTTGGCCCACTTCTGCTCTGATGCGATGAACATGCGTCTGGAGTGTTATTGTGTTTTGTGGATTGCAGGGAAGGTGAGCGGTTGGGCATTCCCTGAACCATAATAGGAAGAGCGGAAGGGAAATGCAAAGGAATTGTTCTCTGGACAGATGAACAATAATAGCCACCAGCACTCCCAAGCAAGCTCTCACATTGCACCGACAAGCTGTTGAAAAGCTGAGGTCACTGTCATGCCGAACTCCGACGCTCTTTGGCGGGGGGAGTGCCAAAGGCATTCCTTCGGAAGAATCTGATCCAAAAAGAGAGAGATTCCTCAGTCGCTTCGCTCCATCGGAATGACATGAGGACTTTTTTCAACAGCCTGCTAAAACGCGACTTTGCAAATACCTCTGTTGGCATCAAGTTTGACCTTCGCATAAACACGGGTAAGCGTGAAGTGAGCATACCCTCGCCGATTTGGGCGTGCGCGGTCGCGCTCGTGGATGAGCGGCGGTTTCCGCAAATCGGAAAAATATGTAAGGCAATTCTCGAGGACACCCTATGGCCGAAACTCTCGGATCGCTGTGTGATAAGCTGACAGTAGTGAAGCTTAAAGTATGGCACAACAGCGATCCAGTCAGGTTGGAAAGCTTGTCGATTCAGGAAACGAGACTTCAAAACGAGATAAATGAGTTCGTTGATGGAGCAGTGACCGGAAGAATTTCTCCGGACGATCTGACATTTGCGTCCAATAAGATTTACAACGAAAAAGGGAATGCGATTGCAGAAATCGACGGCACGATTGGGGATGTGTTCTCAAAACTTGCCGAGGTCAACTGCAAACTATGGCATGAGCAAGAGAAGGTGTATGAATTCGAAAAAGTGCCGGCTGAGAGCAAAGATCGCGTTGTCAAGAGTCTTGCCCTATTGAACCTCGAAAGAACAAAGTGTATTGACCTCATTGACAAGAAGTTCTACGCAAAAGTATGTGACAAGGTATTAGGAATGAATACTTGTTCCGAATTCTCAAATCCTTAAAAGAAACTATCATTCAACCCCAGCATTAGCCGCGGAGTTATCATGCACTTAACGCACAGAAAAACATGTCGAGTATGCGGTTCATCCGCGTTGACACAAGTAATTGATTTGGGCGATCAGTTTTTACAAGGCTCGTTCGTGAAGCCTGGTAAGGAATTGCCTCCAACACGGTGCATCTCGACCTCGTTGGTTCGCTGCGACCCGACGAGAGATGAGAAGGCCTGCGGCCTCTTGCAGATGGAACTGACGGTTCCACCCGAGATACTGTACTCGGCGTACTGGTACCGCTCCGGGACCAACGATACCATGCGCAATCACCTGCGCCACATTGCGGAAGAGGCCGCTCAATTCGTCAAAGGTGCGCAAGCAACTGTTCTCGATATCGGGTGCAACGACGGAACATTGTTTGGGTATTACCCGGATACATTTGCCAAATTCGGCGTCGACCCATCCGACGTGGCTCAGGAGATACGCGGCGATGTTACGGTTGTTCAGGATATTTTTCCTTCTGAAGAACTGACGGCAAAACTGGACGGGAAAAAAGTGGACATCGTGACTTCCATTGCAATGTTCTACGATTTGGAAGATCCGATCTCGTTCACCAAAGGTATCAAGAGCATACTTGCGCGAGATGGCGTTTGGATTTTCGAGATGTCATACATGCCCTCCATGCTGAAGATGAATTCGTATGACACCATTTGCCACGAGCATATCGAGTACTACAGCCTTGCGGTCATCGAGTACATCCTCAAGCAGGCCGACATGAAGGTTATCAATGTCAGTCTGAATGACATCAACGGCGGCAGTCTTCGTTGCTATGCGACGCACAGTACGAGTTTCAAACACAAGAAGGACGAGTATGTCCAGAACATAAAGGCGATGCGGCAGGAGGAGTTTGATCTGGAATTGGATACGAACAAGCCGTACAAACATTTTCAGGACCGCATCAACGTTCACAAAGAAGAGTTGAACACTTTGCTCAGGAAGTTGAAGAAGGAAGGCAAGCACATCCACATCTACGGGGCATCGACAAAGGGAAACACCATCCTGCAATGGTGCGGCATAGACCATCGGATAATTGAATGGGCGGCCGAGCGAAATCCGGATAAGTTCGGAGCGTTGACGCTGGGAACCGATATCCCAATCATCAGCGAAGAAGAATCGCGGGCCATGAATCCGGACTATTACCTGGTGCTTCCGTGGCACTTCAAAACTGAATTCCTCGAGCGGGAAAAGCAGACAATCGAAAAAGGAATCGGGCTGATATTCCCGTTGCCTACGATCGAAATAGTAAAAAAGTAGAGGGGGAGCGGTATGGCACACCACAAAGTACACGCGTCAAGGCCGTATAAACCGCGGGGCCTGTTTATCAATCAAGCAAAAGCCCAGTGCAGCATTTTCGAATCCGGGTGGATGGCGTATAACTGTTTGCGACAGTCCGATCGATACACGCTCGACTATAAGGAAGTCACTCCAACCAACACACAGATTTTCGGAACGTTCGACTTCTATGTGATCAACTATCATCATGCGACGTTAAGCTGGCTGAATACGAATTCCATTCGGAAGTTGCCGGGAAAAAAATTTACGCTTGTGCTGGAGACCTTGCCGGGCGATCCTTTCGTGTTATGTCCATCCGATGTTTTTGATGCATACATCGCTCTCGATCCAACGATGGATAGACCGGACGATCGTCGCGTGTATGCGTTCCCTCGCCCGTTGGAATCGGCGCCGGTGTTGCCGCCATTTCGTGAACCGGACGCGCCGGTGATTGGGACATTTGGATTCGCGACCCCCGGCAAAGGATTCGAGCGCGTGGTGGATGCAGTGAATCGCGAGTTCAAGCAGGCAATCGTTCGCATCAACATTCCTTCGGCGACCTTTTGCGATGGCGTAACCTACGGTCTGCATCGGAAGAGCTATGCGGAATATCTGGCTGATCTTTGCCGCAGTGTTGCCGCACCCGGAATCCAGATTCAAGTGACGAACGATTTTTTGTCGAAGGAACAGTTGATCCGCTGGTGTTCGGAGAATACGCTGAACTGCTTTCTCTATCACCGCGATCAGCCCGGTCTCGCCGCCACCACAGATCAGGCGATTGCCAGCGGCAGACCTCTGGCGGTTTCGGCCAATGAAACATTTCGGCACATCCATTCCTATCTCACGCCGTATCCTTTCCAGAGCCTGCGGCAGTCTTTGGAAAATTCTGTGCCCGCGGTTTTACAAATGCAGAAGGATTGGGCCCCGGGAGAATTTGTTCGAAAGTTCGAAGGGTTGCTCGCCGATTTTTCGTTGCTCCCATCCAAATGGAAACACATCCGAGGTCCTATGAAGGTCGCTGATGTCTCAACGCAGAAGAAGCGTGTTTTGTTTGTCTCTCATAAGGGACAGCAATGCGGCATCCATCAATATGGAGTCAACATTGTTGGGGCGCTTGCGAAATCCTCGCGCTATCATCTTGAGCATGCACTCTGCTCCTCGCCCGAAGAGCTGCACAGCGCGATCCAAACAACAAACCCCGCGGCAATTATCTACAACTATTACGAAGCCACGATGCCGTGGTTGAATCCGACGATAACTCGAAGCTACACCGTGCCCAGCATGGGTATTATGCACGAGGTAACCCAGGAGGATGCCGACGCTGCCACGACGGAGATGTTCGATTTCCACCTGTGCCCCGATCCTACTCTGGAAGAACGCAATCCTTTTGTGTTTCGGACAAAGCGATTGATACCGCATTTTCTGAGCATGCAGCCGGAACCCCCCGTTCCTGTCATTGGAAGCTTTGGGTTCGGCTTTGGGAACAAAGGCTTTCAAAGGCTCGTGGAGAAGGTACAGGAAGAGTACGACGAAGCAGTCATTCGACTGCATTTGCCTTTCAATGATATCGTCGATCCGGAGGGAAAGCATCACGCGCTCGAAACGACGAAGCAATGTCAGGCGGCGATCACAAAACCGGGAATACGTCTTGTCGTGAACCACAGTTTTCTGGAGAAGAAACAACTTCTGGAATTCCTGGCGGGTAATAGTATCAATTGCTTTTTTTACGACAGCGACAGAAAGCGTGGGATATCCAGTGTCATCGAACATGCCCTAGCCGTCGAACGGCCTATCGCGATAACTACCTGCGGCATGTTCAGACATGTCATCAATGCGACGCCTTCTATTTGTATCGAGAACTCCACGCTGAAGCAAATCCATGCCAATGGGATTGCGCCACTGGTGCCGTTCTACACCGAGTGGAGCGAGGCAAGCTTCATCGCGGATTATGAACAGATTCTGGACAAAGTTCTTTCATACAAAATCATACGAATACCGGTCCTGAAAACTGTAAAGGAGAATGTCCCTCAGGTCCAGCTGATCAATACCCGGCCGATCGATTCTCAACCTTCAATTCGCACTTCAATATTGGAGTCGGAAGATTTGATTGAGCTGGGCCGGTTCTCGGAGGCGAGAGAGATACTTCAAGGTGTTCTTCGTGCGGACGCCACCAACGTTGACGCGTTGATCAATCTCTCAGTTATTGAAAACTCTGAGAGAAAACACTCTGAAGCGTTGCAGTTGCTGAGCCGGGCTTCCGCGCTCGATCCGGGCAATGAGATTGTTTTGGGAAACATTGCCTACCTCCAAACGCTGCTTCAGAAGACGGAGTGAGCTGCTCGACGGGGAGATTGCAATCCAAA
Organism: Ignavibacteriota bacterium; assembly: GCA_016218065.1. Taxonomy (GTDB): domain Bacteria; phylum Bacteroidota; class Ignavibacteria; order UBA10030; family UBA6906; genus CAADGV01. The sequence goes on from JACRFA010000001.1 coordinate 6,665, forward strand.
AATGCGTTCAGCAAGAGGAAGGATGGCGCTTGAAATATTTTGAAAACCATATTGTGATAACGACAATCTACGTGCCCCAGGTTATCGAGTGTCTATTTAGGAATCTGAGCAAGTATGGTCATTTGGATTCGACGTGTGTATGGATCGTTGCTGATAAGAAAACACCAGCCCAGGCGAAAGAGCTTTGTCAGTCTGTAACCAACGATGGGCTTCAGGTAACGTATCTTGATATTGAACAACAGGATTCATGGGGCAGGAAGCATAGGGAATTCTATTCCCGGATTCCGTACAACAACGAAACACGGCGGAACATCGGCTATCTGTATGCCCTCGAGTACGGCTGCGAGAGACTCATCTCAATTGATGACGACAACTGGCCGACCGACGATGATGATTTCATTGGTCTGCACAGCGATACCGGGAACAAGCTCACGGGTCAGTTAACGTCGGACAACATCAAGTTCCATAATGTTTGTGAGCATCTGGAGACAAAACCAAGCAGGCATATTTATCCTCGGGGCTTTCCGTTCAAGTTGCGAGACACACAGAACACCACCAAACACTCGCAATCGAATCACGAAGCAACAATTGGTGTTACCGCAGGCCTTTGGACAAAAGAGCCTGACATTGACGCCATTACCTGGTTGAACGGGAATGTTGAATCCATTCGCTACACGAACCAGGACAATATCGTTCTTCATCACGACACATGGACGCCGATCAACACGCAGAATACCAGTGTTGTGCGTTCTCTGATCCCAGCTTTTTTTTGCATTCCGATGGGGAACAATGTGCCCGGCGGGAGGATTGAGCGTTACGGAGACATTTGGGCAGGCTATTTTTTGCAGGCAGCATTACAGAACACTGACTTCTATGTGAATATTGGTCGCCCCATTGTGGAGCATCGGCGAAATCCACACAACTATCTTGACGACCTGCGACATGAGTATTGGGGAATGCTTCTCACCGATTGGCTCACCGATTTACTGAAATACGAATTTCGCACAACGGAAAGCGACACATGTGAAGTGATGTTGCACATGTCGGACTTTCTTTCGGCAAGCGCTTCGAACAAGATTCCCCACTGGTGTCCGCCTGAAGTAGTGGACTTCATACACGGCACATCGACATCAATCAATGAATGGATAAAAGTATGCAAAGCGGTCAACTAGGTCGCGATCATCGGATCGCTTTGTTGTTGCCCTCGTACAGAAGAATCAATGATCTGTTCAAGGTGCTGTACCATACTCCGATAGCGGACAACATGAAATTCATTGTGGCTGCAAATTATGAGGATGGCGATTTGCTCAGGATGAAAGAGATCTTTCGCGACAAGGCGATCTTCATCGATGAACGAATCTATGGCAAGGGCGGAATGATTAAGGCCTACAACCTCGCATTCTTTCTGGCAAAGGAATTGCGGTTTGAGTATGTCGCGCTCTGGGCAGATGATATTATGCCGCGCAAGGCAGATTGGCATAAAGAAATAAATGGCATTATTGCCAGCCATGATTTCGATTTCGGCGTGTTCTCCACCGACGAATGCCACAAACATGTCTTCGGATGGAACTTCTTTCATGAAATTCCGAACGCCCATTTCTTCATCGCCAAAAGCAGAGCGCTCGGCGATTTCTTTCTCAACCCTTGCCTGAATGCGTACGTGGGCGATTATGAAGTGTGCGTTCGGTTGATTGCCAACGGCACAAAACTCACATTGCTTCCGATTAAACTTAATCACTACCCGATGCAAAATGAGGGGAGAGAAAAGAATACGCAATTCTACCAGTACGATCTGAATATGTTCAACGCACTGTGTCCGAATCTACGAGGTGTCATGGACGAAGTCGTGCTCGTCGGCAACTACAGCACCAACGGCAAATTCATTTTGGATACGGGGGAATTGTTGGAAAGCGACACGTATAGTCGGCACTTCATTTCGTATGAAGAACTCATGGCTCACCAGGAAACATCTACAGTCGGTGTGCTCTCGTGAGAGTCCTGATCACTGGAATAACCGGCATGATTGGAACGCACCTTGCAGAACTCTATCTGAAAAAGGGGTGCGAGGTAGCAGGCATATCGAGAGCAACCTCATCAAGTCGGCTTAGTAATGGTGCGCTTCCCTGGAAGCACTATGCGGGCGATATCCTTGACGAAAATTTTCTCGCAAGAGTGTGGAGCGACTACAAGCCGGAACTGATTTTTCATTTAGCTGCTCAAGCGTACAATGGTCTGTCGTGGGAGGCCGAAGACAGCACGTATGCACTCAACATTGCGGGCGCGAGAAATGTTTTCAAGGTGACGCGAAAGACCGCGCCCGATGCACTGCTCATACCGGCATGTTCAAGTGCAGAATACGGAATCGTCGCGCCGGAGAGTTTGCCCATTGACGAGGACAACACTCCCTTGCATCCTATAACCCCTTACGGAGTTTCAAAGGCGTGCATGGAGATGATGGGCCACCAGTTTTGCTTGAATTACAAAATGAGATTTATGTTCCCGAGGCTGTTTATTCACGTGGGTCCGAATCATCCGCCCGCAACGGCGCTGCAAGCGTTTGCAATGCAGCTCGCTGCAATCAAACTTGGAAAGCTGCCGCCAATCATAAAGGTCGGAAACCTCGAGACGTCGAGAGATTTTGTCGACGTCCGTGATGGAGTGCGCGCTCTCGACATCTTGGCAAGTAAAGGAGAAGTTGGGCACATCTATAATATTTGCTCCGGCACATCGTGGACCATCAAAGAAAGTCTTGCATCGCTCATTGAGTTATCCGAAGTGAAAGTAGAAGTTGTTCAGGATCCTGCGTTGTTTCGTCCGTCAGATGAGCAGTTGTTACTCGGAAGCCCGAAGAAGATGCGCGAGCTGGGTTGGAACCCGACGATTCCATTTCATCAAACACTTAAGGACATTTTTGAGAATTGGCTATCGCGATTGCGAAACTGATCTTGAGCAATTGTACGGACAGTACGGCGGCGCTGACCCGTTCTGTTGCTCTGCTAAACTTTGAAGGATTGTGGTGACTTATGAGCAGCGCTCAGACTGAAAACCGAACCGATTTCAAACCACCCAATGGACAAAAGATGAATGCAAGTTTTTCATTGCACGGCAATAACAAGAGACCGCTCGGAGCGGGACAAAGCATCACTGTTGGGGTTGATGCCCGTACATTCTCCTATTCCGACTCCATCACGCGCGGGATTGGACATTACTCATTGTATCATCTGTTGCACATTGCGCAACTGAGACCGGCGTGGAACTTTGTGTTGTTTGGTGAAGAAGGAACGAACCCGCAAAGTCTCGAACAATTGCTTGCGCTTCCAAATATTCAGCTCACATCTGTGGAAGAGTTTAACCCGGACGGGATTGATGTGATGCACGTCTGCGACCCGATGAACATGAGCAGTGGGTTCGATTCTCCATTTCGTCTTTTCAAATCCAAGAATACCACCGTGACATTCTTCGATGTGATTCCGAAGATGCTCTACATTCAGGCGTGGCCGGAATCAGCGCGTCGGAGTTATCTGCAACGGCTGGCTCAACTCAAGAGCAGCAATGCCACCGCTCTGGCGATTTCCCATTACACAAAACACGACCTCGTGAGCCAGGGCGCGATGCCGGCGGACCGAGTCGAAGTGATCATGGCAGGCCTCAATCATGGCCGGCAAAACGCGTCGGTGAGCGCGGAGAAGGTTGCTGAAGTGAGGGCGCGATTCGGAATCAAGAAGGCGTACTTCATGCACGTTGGGGCGCTTGATCAGCATAAGAACTTCGACACGTCACTGAAGGCATTCCTCGCTTGCTCCGCGACGTCTCCCTGTCAACTGGTCGTTGTCGGACAAATGGAAAACGCGCTCAAGGCGTATGCAGACTATGTGAAAGAGCAACGCATCAAGAATGTCGTGTTCACTGGATTTGTTTCCCGGGAAGATCTTGAGGTCCTGTACACCGATGCGATCGCTTTGTTGTTCATGTCGAAATACGAAGGGTTCGGGTTTCCCGTTCTTGAGGCGATGGCGCAAGGCTGCCCGGTCATCACTTCCAATGTTACCTCCATACCTGAAGTTGCCGGCGATGCAGCTCTCCTTTTCGTCCCGAACGATGTTTCGGGCATTCAGCAAACAATGAGAGACCTGATCAAGAACGAGGCAAAACGTGATGAGCTTCGGCAGAAAGGCATGGCGCGCGCGCAGTTGTTCACGTGGGTTGACTCGGCACAAAAGACAGTCAACGTGTGGGAGAAGATGCTCGGGGCCGGAAACGGTCGCACGACGGGAACAGAATCTGCGCGTTCCCTGCCTGCGCTAAGGCTCGCCAAGGGCCGTCCAGCGCCGATTGTTGAAGTCCGCCAGCGAGTAAGCGTTGAGCCTTCACCTGTGCGATCGTCTCCGGTGCAGGTTCTCTATCATTCCGCGATTTACGATCCGAGCGGCTACGCCGATGAAGGAAGGAATTTCATTTTAAATCTTGACCGGCAGGGGATGGATGTTGCGTCGGTAGAAATCGGGAGACGATCGGAAGACTTCAAGACGAAACTGGATGGTTCTCTTCGCAGCAAGTTGGACGAGTTGTTGGGAAAGAAACCACTACAAGGATGCATCAACATTATTCATTTCCCGGCGTATGCCTTTCAGCGTGTGCCCGGCGCAGCGTACAACATTGGACGCACAATGTTTGAGACCAGTAGTCTGCCGCCGGACTGGGTGAGCAATTGCAATGCGATGGATGAAGTGTGGGTTCCATCGGACTTCAACATCAAAACGTTTCGAGACGCTGGTGTTACGACGCGGCTCTTCAAGGTGCCTTCCGGAATCGACACGCAATCCTATCGTGCCGGGCTGGAGCCGCTCCACATTCCGAACGCGCACGGGATGGTGTTCCTTTCGATGTTTGAATGGAGCTATCGAAAAGGGTGGGATGTATTGCTGCGTGCTTGGGCTAGGGCCTTTGCGCCAACGGATAATGTCACGCTCGTGTTGCGCACGTACCCGATCAATCAAATAGATTCGAAAAATGCAAAGAGCGAAATCGAGCAACGGATTGACAAATTCTTGCAGACAGAGTGCGGGGTTAGTCGAAAGAACGTTGCTCCGATAGTGGTTCTTGGTCATCAAATACCGGACGCCGATTTGCCGCGACTCTTTGCGACGGCGTCGGCATACGTTGCGCCTTCACGCGGAGAAGGATGGGGGCGTCCGCAAATGGCCGCGATGGCGTGTGGAGTTCCTGTTCTGGCAACTCGTTGGAGTGCAAACCTGGAGTTCATGAACGAGGCAAATAGTTTTCTCATTGATGTTAAGGAATTGAAGCAGGTTGACCATCGCGCAGAGATGGAAATGTATCGTGGTCATCAGTGGGCGGAGCCTTCAGTTGATCACCTTGCAAAACTTCTCCAGTTCATGGTCGATCATCCTGCCGAGACCTCGAAGCGCCGCTCGCAAGCCCGTGCAGATATGGAGCGTTTGTGGGATTGGAAGTCCGTTGCAGCAATTGCAGGGGATCGATTGCGCTTGATAGCAAAGGAAATTGGCAGAGCCGGAATTCCGTCTGCCGTGAAATCTACTCCAGCAGTGCAGTCAGATTCCCGGGCCCAAAGTCCAGCGTCGGTGGTTTGGGAAGGGCCGCAGTTTGCCAACAGTTCCCTCGCGCTTGTGAATCGCGAGTTGTGCAAGGGACTAGTCAACAACGGACATGATCTTGCCGTTCGGCATATTGGTCGCAAGGAGTTCGCGCCGGAGGCGGGAAGCGTCCTGGCAAAGATTCAAGCA